>JAUUZA010000038.1 GCA_030590165.1 Candidatus Altarchaeota archaeon | reverse complement strand
ACATTGGTGTATTTTGTTGTACATCCTTGTAATTTTTTCAGAATTGGCTTTTTCTTCTTGGAAAAAAGTAACGAGATGTTTGAAATTTTGATATAATCCATTACTTTCTTCAGAATTAGTTGGATAAACCTCTGTTAGGAGAGTGTTTAGATTATTATATGAAAAAGTTCCTTTTTCAATTCTTGAAGCAACAACTGGTGCCAATGCCAGAATATCACAATAATCAAGATTTCTATTATGGGAATTATATCGAGATATTTTGAAGGCTAATAAATGTTCAAGAGATAATACATTGACTTTCAAACCCTTGTAAATTTCAACTTTTTCAAACATATTTTCATTTTTTAAAATTTCTTCGTCATCTATTAATTGTATATTGAGTTGTTCTTCCTTGTTTTTATTTATTATAAGGTTGTAGGGAGATTTATCTAAGTTTAATTTTCCCACTGAAATTTTATATTCATTAAGATTGTCAAAAAGATTTTCTTTGAAATCTTGGCTTATTTTAACATCAATGTCAAATGAAGGTCTTGTTAATGATTTCAATTTGTGTTTGGTTTGTTTATCCGGTGAGTCTTCTTTAAATTTTTGTAAATAAATTTGAACTGCCATACCACCGACTATACCATACCCTAAGTCATTTTCTTCAATAATTTTCTTTTTTTTCAGATTGTCTTCAAAATCAACTAAGTTGTATAGCACCGACTTAAAATCACTAAGTTTTGAACCAAATTTTTGGGTAAGTCCGTGACTCATTCTAAAAAGATGTACCTTGTTCAATATAAACTTTACGACTATACAGTAACGATAAGAGTTTATGTGAAATTCGTAAGGGTTTTTAACCCTTTTATATCATTTGTTTGTGCCTGCCAATGTATCCCTCGATTATGCCATGAAACTTAAGGAATATAATGAGGCAAGAACTAATATTCAAAAAATTCGTATTTTACGCGAATTAATTCCACTTGCTCCAAAACATAAGGGAGGTGAAAATCTTTTAGCACAGTTACGAAAAAGTTTAGTTAAGCTTGTATCAAAGGAAGAATCAATACGAAAAACTAAGAAAGGAAGTAAAAGAAAAGGGATTAAGAAGACGGCTCCATTGGTAGTAATTATTGGCCCTCCGAATTCTGGAAAAACTTGGCTCTTTAATGAATTGACTGGTGAGGGAAAACCGAAGAAGTTTGCATTTTCGACTCAGGTGGCCCAAACTGCTATGGGACCATATGGAGATGCTATGATACAATTTATTGATTGTCCGAGTTTTGATTTTTCATATGCCAATAATGCAGATGTTGTCGTTTTTATGGATAAAGACAAGGCGGCGGAAAAAAAATTTAAGGATAGAAAAAAAGTTTATGCAAAGGGAAAGCGACCGCAAGAAGTTTTATTTGCAGCTTGGAAGGCAATGAAACTTATTCGAGTTTATACTAAGGGTACTGATGAACCTATGTTGTTGAAAGTGGGAGCAACAATGAAAGATGCAGTTAAAGATGTACATAAGACTATGATTGAAGGATTTGCTTGGGCTAAGGTCAAACGCGGAAAGAAAAATTATAGGGTTGGGATTGACTTCAAATTGAAAGATGGGGATATTGTTTGGATTAAGAGTAGGCTTTAGTTTTTTAGAGATTTGTATGTGTTACTGGCATTGATAATGTATTTACTTGCTTTTTCTATTGAGAGGGTTTTTGTTTTGTCCATTAATTGGCCTTCGGCGTCAATTCCAAAATTGTTTATTCCTTGTGAATAAATTTCTTTTATTCGTTTACTGACATTATCTGAACTTAATCCTCCAACAAAGATATGAGGTGTTTCTTTTCCTTGTTTTTTACATTCTTTATAGAAATTAAAAGCTCCTTTGTATTCTCTTTGAAGCCCAAGACCTCCTGACATATCAAATAAACAATAATCAAAATTAGTTCCATATGAATTTAGTTTTGAGACAATTTGGCTTTGTGTTTTATTTTCAGCGGCTTTGTGTGAGATTTGAAGAACCACTTGAAGATTCGGAAATTCTTTTTTTAGTTTTTTTAGGTGTTGTTCATTTGGCCAAACAATATTTAATTGGATTCCTTTTAGTCCCTTTTTCATTAAGTCAGGGAGAATATTTTTGAGTTCCTTGTAAAAATTTCCTTTTGTGTTGTAGTGTAGGATGGGCAAAAATTCTTGGTCTATGTTTTCAAGGATTTGTGGGATATTCTCAAGTCCGGGATATTTGTTAATCCATCCAGCTTTGATTTCGTCGTGCTTTCCTATTAAATCTTTATATGACAAGAGTATTCCAAACATTCCATTCATATACTCTGGAAGGTTTTGTTTAAACACACGAGATAATTTTTCTGCTTGTTTCGATGTTGAAAATCCTGTTACTCCAATATAAGGCTTCATTCCTTCGCCTTCAAGAAATTATAACCAAGAATATTTTTGTGCGTATATTTTATAAGAATATTTTTGTATACTTCGCTTACATATTTGTTGAATTTGTTTCTGGTGTCTTCTTTATTATTCAAAAGAGTAATGGCCCAAGCACCTTTTTCTTTACTAACATTTCCGATTAAATATTTTGAGGGAATTCCGTCAGAAAAGAAATCTTTAAGTTCAATGTTTTTAGGATGAATAATTCCAATTCCTTCATTTTTATAAAATTCAAATATCAAGTCTTCAAATTTTGTTTCTTTGAGGGCTCGTATTAAATCTACATGACTTGGAAAATTTATAGTATAAGAAAAGTGTTCAATATTTCTTTTTTTAATTGGGTTGTGGTTGTTTGGCCAATGACCAGATACGAGGTCCTTGTGAAGATTTTTTGATGTTTCTTCTTCTATTTCTCGGTCTCTTTTTGGGTTGTAAATGAAACAACCATGTCCTGGATGATAACTTTCAAAACTCATAGGGAATAAGTGTCTAAAACCTTAAATAAGATTGTTTCTTCAATTTTTGATAACATTTTATTTATATAAAATTCACAAAAACCAAATTATATAAAGTGTTACTACAAGTAAGTAGTTATGATGAGTTCATTATCCAAACCCAGTTCAGATTATTCTGGAGCGAAAGAGTTTAACACAATAGACACTTCAGGATTAAGTAATATCAACGCTTCAATAACTGAACATTTGCTTAATGCAATAACAGCAACTTTACAAAATTATTCAGAAAGGTTTGTTAGTGAAACAAGGGAAGGTAAAAAATGGGGAAGTAAGCTTTTTCGAGTTGAAACTTATTTAGAACATCATGAAGAAGGTAAGATTGATAATTGGGATTTTTTAACTTTAGAACCTAATAGTTCTGAGATAAAAATAACACCTGAAGATGCTGAAAATACAAAGTCAGATATGGGTTACTCTAGAATTAATTATATTACTAATGGCGATATGAAGAGGGTAAGTGCTCAAGCCATTTCATCTTGTTTTCAAGCTTATTTGAAACAAGGAAATTTTGGTTTCGATTTAGATAATATCAAAAAAGTAGGTTTTAAGATGTATGTGAAAGATTGTTTAGGACAGAATCATTTAATGTGTTTAGAAGATGATTTGACTAAAATGGAGAACAATCCACAAAAATATACTTTATATTCTTAAGCTGGAAATTCAATCCAATTTTAAGGACTAAGAATATAACTTGGAATTTCATCCATAGTTTCCCATTCCTCAATCTTTCCATCACCGTTGATAACAATTCGATAATAGTTTTTGTCTGAGTCTTTGAGATAAACAGCCCAGTGTTTGAATTCCTTCTTACTTGCTACAAGTTTAGTGGTTTTTCCTGTAACCTTTTTGATATGGTTTTTTGCAATTTTTTCAGCATCCCCAACATCTAATCCAAAACGAACACGTTCAATATATCTGCGCCTTTCATGTTCAATACCAAGTTTTTGTTCTTTTTTCCAAGTTCTATAGAGTTGGTCAATAATTATTCCAACAGCTCCAGCGACAAGAAGAATAGTTCCAATTTTAATGTTTGCTTGAATGTAGTCGGCAAATAAACTTAAAAATTCAAGTTTATTTGTTAGGAAGGCAATTAACAAGAGAGCCGTTCCAACAATTATAAGAACTAAGGCAAAACCAAAAAGACCTTTCTCTTTGAACCATCGTCCGCCCTTTCTGAATCTTATTCCTATCCACAAAAGAACAAGAAAGCCTAAGCCAGCTGTGAGTATGGTTTCAACTGCTATCACATTAGGAAATGGTGTAAGGGATTTTAAGCTTTTATCTGAATCCGAAAAGTCCCTTTAGTTTTGATAAAATTCCTCTTGATCTTGGAATGTAATCGACATCTGCAATTATTGAAGCTAATTCAATGATTGATTCAACTCCTTGACTTGTTGGACTTGAGACAACTGCCGGAACTCCATATCCTAAGGCTCTACGAATTTTTTCATCTTCTGGGACAACTCCTAATAATGGAAGTCTTTTTAGGAAACTTTCAACTTCGTCAGGATGAAGTTCATAATCAAGCCCACGATAAAAGTTCAAAATCATTCCTGAAGTTTTTGTCTTCTTTTTATTTAGAAGGTCTAGTGTTCTTTTAGCCTCCATCATTCCAGAGATTGCTGGCGTACCAACAATAATTGCATAATCAACACCTTTAATGATTCCTGCCGTTTCCTTCCCTAACCAAGGAGGCGTATCAACAAGTATGAAATCATAATCATCTCTTAATTGATTAATTTTTTGTTTGAATGTTTTGAGTGCGGAAGTTCCTTGATCTGCATGAAATGGGCCGGGTATAATATCAATTCCTGTGCGTGGGTCTTTGTAAATTGTTTTTTCAGCAGGTAAAGTTCCCCTCAACATATCAGTAATACTAACCGGTGGATTAAGCAACCCAAAATGGCTTGCGAGGTCTGCACCGAGTATGTGTGTATCTACAAGTAAAACTTTGAAATCAAATTCGTGTTTTAATGTGGCCCCAACATTGGCTGTCATTGTCGTCTTACCGACACCACCCTTGGTTGAGAAAAACCCAATTACTTCGGCCACATCTGATTTAGTTTCATTTATTTAAAAGAGCTACCCCGTTGGATAGAAGCCTTTAATAGATTCACAAAGAGTGAATGAGGAGTTAGTGGGTGACTTTTGAGTTCTGGATGGAATTGTACTCCAATAAAAAATTGACCAGGAATTTCAAGAACTTCTATTGTTTCATCACAAGGAGCTATTCCAACAAATTTCATTCCTTTTTTTTCAATTTCTGAACGATATTTTGGGTTCAAACCATATCTATGTCGATGTCTTTCTGAGATATTTATTGTATCATAAATTTTTGCTACTTGGCTGTCTTTGTTTAGTTTAATATTAATTGCACCGAGTCTCATTGTTCCACCCATTACATCCTGGCGAGCTTCCCAGTGAGGTATAATGACTGGTTCTTTTGTATTTGGGTGGAATTCAGTACTATGAGCTTGTAGGCCCAATTCATTTCTTGCAAATTCAACAACGGCTAACTGAAATCCCAAACAAAGTCCAAGCCAAGGGAGTTTGTTTTTTCTGGCAAATTTGATTGCTTCAATTTTTCCTTCCGTTCCACGAGTTCCAAATCCTCCAGGTGTAATCATTGCGTCCAAATTTTCAAAATCTTTTTCACTAAAGTGTTCGGAATTTATCCATACAATTTTTGGCGTAATATTAAGACTGGCTCCGGCGTGATTTAATGCCTCAATAATACTGAGATAAGTATCTCCTTTTGAATATTTTCCAACTATACCAATTTTTAATTCTTTTTTTGCGTTTAATTTTTTTGTGAAGGATTCCCATTCAGAAAGGTCAGGTTCTTTTTTTGGAAGATTAAGTAAGTCTTGAATAATGGTGTGAATTCCTTCTTTTGCGAGATGTAAAGGAAGTTCGTAAGTTGATTTTAAGGTTGGGTCACTAATTACAGCATTTAAAGGAACATCACATCTTAAAGAAATTTTAGTCCTTGTTTTTT
>JAUUZA010000033.1 GCA_030590165.1 Candidatus Altarchaeota archaeon | reverse complement strand
CCAGGAAGCCAACCATAACTTATTCTATGACAAGGCGTTGGCAATCTAATATCACACAAAACCTTCACTCTGATTTTTTCACCTTCATCAAACTTCTCAAAATTACATTCACCATATTGTGTTGGTTCTTCTAAAAAAATTAGTTCGGATTCAACACCAATCAGAATATCTGAATCGTAATCTGGATCACTCGAAATCCAATCATCATCAGGTAACTCTGATTCACCTGCATTCGTTGTAGTCAATGTCACTTCCCCATCAAATAAAACAGCTGTTACTGTTTCATTCCCTAAAACTATACCTTCGTCCCCACTACTAAAATCCCCATCCATATCTACTTGAGCAAAAGCAGAAAAAAACACTAGCAAAATTGCCAGAAAAACTTGAAGTTTCATACTAATTCAGGCTCATTCTGAATAATTATGCTTTTCTGGTAAAAACACTGAGTTTTAAGACTTCTCCAACAATTAAAATGGTTGCAGCCATCCCTAAAGCTACTCCCCAATGTATTAAATCAGTGGCTGCAAATTTAAACACAGTAATTCCTGCAGAAGTATACATTGCAACTAAAGTTATTATAAGAGATGCTAAAATAGCCATAACCAAGGTCCAATTTTTCTTAAATAAAGTTTTAAACAAAGAATTTTGAAGTGACCTAAAATTAAATGCATTAAAAATTACAAACCCAGAAAAAGATAAGAATGCCATTGTTCTTGCTAAAGTTAAATCAACAGCATAAAATATGAAAATTGCCATACTTATTAATGCCATATACATCCCTAATCCAATTATAATTGTCCAGAGATTTTTTGAAATAAATTTTTCTTTTGGATTACGAGGAGGTAAATTCATAATATCCTCTGAAACTGGGTCGAGACCTAAGGCTATTGCAGGTAAATCTTCTAAAATTACATTAAGTAATAAAATTTGAAGTGGTAAAAGAATTAAGTCTTTCATTCCAAAAAAAGCAACACCAAGTAATATCATTGCAGTAACACCAACATTCCAACTAAGTAAAAATGCAGTGAATTTTCTTATATTTTCATAAATTCCCCTACCCATCCCAATTGCATTCACTATTGTTACAAAATTATCATCAGCTAAAACTATATCTGATGCGCCTTTTGCAACTTCAGTTCCTCTTCCACCCATAGCAACACCAACATCAGCGGCTTTCATTGCAGGAGCATCATTCACTCCATCTCCAGTCATTGCAACAACTTCACCTTTTTCTTTCAAAAGTTTAACAATACGAAGTTTATCTTCAGGGTCTATCCTTGCCAAAATCCTAACCTCTTTTAATAATTCTAAAAGTTTTTCATCACTAAGTTTTTGAATGTCTTTTCCCACTACAACTTTCCCCTCTATTCCTACTTTTTTTCCAATTGATGCGGCGGTTATTGGATTATCACCAGTAACCATATAAACTTTAATTCCTGCTTTGTGAGCTGATTCAACTGCTTTATCAACACCTTCGCGAGGTGGATCTTCCATTCCTACAATTCCAAGAAGCGTCCAATTCAACTTACTTGAAACAGCTAAAGCAATCACTCTTAATCCTTGTGAAGCAAATTCATCAACCTTAGACTCAAGTTTTTTCTTCCATTCTTCAGTGAATTTTTCTTCCTTTCCGCCAATCATTATTCGATTAGTTCTACTAAATACGACTTCTGAAGCGCCTTTAATTATTCTAAATCTTTTTCCATCCCTATGTTCCGTAATCATATATTTTTTATCTGATGAAAATGGTTCTTCAGCAGTTCGAGGATAACGATTTCTAATTATATCTTCATTCAATCCATATTTTCTTGAAGCAACTAAAAGAGCAATTTCAATTGGGTCACCAACTGTTTTTAAGTCCTCACCCATTTCAACTAAGTCCGCATTATTACAAAGTGTAGCTGACACAAAAAACTTTTCCAAAGTTTTATCTGAAACTTCCTTTGTACCATAAAGAATTGAACCATTAACTCCATAACCCTTACCAGTAACAGTGAATTCTTTTCCACCTGTATAAATTTTTTCAACAGTCATTTCATTTTTAGTGAGTGTTCCTGTTTTATCAGTACAAATTACTGTAATCATTCCCAATTCTTCAACAGCAGATAAACGTCGCACAATAGCCTTCTTTTTTACCATCTTAAAAACACCTAAAGCCAAAACTATGGTTGTCGTTAGTGGTAAAGCCTCAGGAATTCCTGCGATAGCAGTAGCAATTGCAACTGAAATTATTTCAACAATTGAAGCTCCTTTAATTAATCCAATGACTGCAATAAGAACACAAGCATAAATTACTAATTTTGTAATAACTGATGCAATCTCCTGTGATTTTTTTTGAATAGCACTTTCACTTCGTTCTTCTAAGAGTGCGGCAATTTTTCCAAATTTCGTTCTTGCCCCTGTTGCAATTACTTCAACCTTTGCATTTCCCCTAACAACAATTGTTCCCCTATAAACTTCTTCACCATTCTTTTTGTGAATGGGCTTGGATTCACCTGTGAGCATTGATTCATCAACAAATAAATTATTTGCTTTAATTAATTTACAATCAGCAGTAACCATATCACCAGAAGCTAAAACAACAATATCCCCAACAACAAGATTTTCAATATGAATCTCCCTTAATTTCCCACTCCTTAAAACTTTAACAATAGGTACTGTCAGTTCCTTTAGTTTTTCTAATGCTTCTTCCGCCTTAAACTCTTGAACAAAACCCAATAAAACAATGAAAAGAGTTATGGCACCAATCACCGCAAAATCAATAATCTCACCTAAAAAGGCAGACATCGCTGCAGCTGCTACAAAAATCAAAACAATTGGGTCTTCAAATTGACTAAAAAGAATTTTAAAAGCAGTAACCTTCTCTCTTTCAATTATTTCATTAAGGCCATATTTCTTTAATCGTAATTCTGCCTCATTCTCAGTCAAACCCCGTTCAAAATCTGTCTCAAAGACCACAGTAGAGATATATATGATGGTAGAAAAGCCTTACGCAATAAAAAACGACAAAGACTTTAAAAGTAGGACATTTCAAAGATTTATTGGCGACGCGGTTGTCGTTCAGTCTGGCTAGGACCCTAGCCTTCCAAGCTAGTGACCCGGGTTCAAATCCCGGCAGCCGCATTTTACTTTACCTAAATTCAAAAAAATTTAATTTTATTAAACTCTCACATATTCTCTGCGTTTATCAATTTCTGAAATACTTTTTAAATACCATCCATCAGAAGTCTTTTCACCAGGAACAATTCCTTTTTCTCTCAACTTCACATAATCTTTAACAGAAACTTCTTTTCGTCTTTTTAATCGTTCATCAATATCCCAACCATCAACAATCTTTTGAGTTTCTGTTGTTGTCTTCATTACCTTCACAAGTGAACCAGACCCACTCCCATAACCTAAAACAAGAATTAAATCATCTGGCTTGTGTTTTTTATTTTTTAGACAACTCGCTAAGGATAAAAATACTGAACCCGTGTAAATATTCCCAATCTTTGAAGGATAAACTAAAGATGGAGCAACCTTCTCATTAAATTGTTTTTCATCATAAAAATTATTCAATTGTTCCTTCAAGATTGAAACTTTATTTCGCAACAAACCATCATAATTTTCTAAAATTTCTTTACTCTCAAAAGATTGTTTAAGTTCCTCAATTAAAGTTTCAAAATGGCCTTCTTCAACCTTATCTATCACATTCAAATATGAAAGCACATACTTTGTAATTTTGGGAAAAGGAACATGAAAGACAATTGAACTAAAATCATTGAGAGAAATATCAATTTTTTCCTTTAAATTTTTGTAAGCTTTTCCAATATGATATAAATAAGAAGTGAATGAATATTGTCCATCAACAACAGGAGAAAGCCAAGACTCAAGTTTGTCGCCTTTAATTTTAATTGGCTTATGAAAATCTGGGTTTTTTGAAGAATAAACTCCTTTTTCATCAAAAATTTCAAGTAATTTTGGTTCACCTATTTTTATTGCAACTGAACCTGCACCTCCAGTAAAATCAGCTGAAGGAGAATTACGTTTTCCAGTTGTTCCATATTTTGCAATATCTGAAGTTACAACTAAACTTTTTCCAAGATGAATACTCATATCTACAAAATTTAATCCAGATAAACAAGCAAAAATACCATCCATAACTTGAACGTTATTTCCAGTGAATTGTGTTAAATAAGTTGCAATTGGTTGGGATAAATTCATTTGACTTTCTGTCCCAACAAAAATTGATTCAACATCTTTTAAATTAACATATTTTTCCAATCCTTCAACACTATTCATTGAAAGTGCAATCGTATCTTGAGAAGATTCATTTAGTGATTTTTCTTTTATCCCTAATCCTTTTTTGAGTTTATTAACATCTTCACCGGTAAGTTTTGAAAACTTTTCAGCAGTTAATTTTAATTCAGTCAAATAAACATACATATCTTCAATGCCTAACACTTAGTTAAAATTTACCGAATTTTATAAAATCACCTTTTTTGTTTGTGAAAGCGTGTAATAAAATAAGCTAAAATAATTAAAATAAACGAAATAACTGTCAATCTTTGATGAAAAGAAAGAGGCTCAAGACCAAGAAGCAAAAAATAAACAATTTCAATTAAAATAGATAAAATAAACAATTCTCCAACTACTCTTTTTAATAAATTAAGCATACATTAACCTCCATATCATTTTTTCTGGGTGTTGTTTTGGAATAATAAAAGTTCGTGCCTTTGGAACTTTTTGAAGGCTCGCAAAAAGAACTGGACATTTTTTCACTCTTGCTACTTTTTTAATTTCGTCAACTAAATCCTCAGGCATTCCTGCAGTAACCACTAACATTTTTCCACTCTTTTTTAAAGTGGTAGTAAATGATTTTAAATTTTTCTTAAATATTTTTGTTCTTCCCCAATAAAATGTTTTCTTAGGTTTCTTAATTAAACCTGCATAATATACAAATGAAGACAAAGAAATCCCACTTGCCTTACATCTTTTTTCAATATTTTCAATATTCCCAACTGCATCCTTTAAAATTAGTTTAGACCCCTTATAACTCAAATGTTTAAAATCGTGCCAATGTTTAATCAAAAAGGACATCAACTCTCTTTTCTTTGTTGAATATTTTATTGTCGACGCATTTGGAGAAATTATGTGAATTCCAATTTCAATATCCTTTCTGGTGAATGTTTCCACAAATGCTCGCGAAAAAGTAAGAAGAGTCTCTTCATCTTTTCTTGACATATTTGGATTGGACAAGTCAACCATCAAAATCCACCTATCTTCAGCTAAACTGAAAAAATCTTTTTTAAGTAATTTCCCGCCTTTTGCAAGACCTTTCCACCAAATTTTTGAAACTGGGTCTCCCGGAGAAAATTCTTTTATTCCTGAAAATTCTAAAGAACCACCACTTACCCGTTTAACCAAATCTCCAGTTTCACGCGCAGCAAAAGGATTTTTAGAATAAAGTACATTTTTCATCTTTATTTTTGGGAGAACTGTTAATTCCACTGAATTTGAAACTGTTTTAAAAACTGTTGAAAAAAAGAAAGGAAAGGTCGCAATTCTAAATTGAAGAATATCTAAACGATAATATCCAATCGGAAATTTCTTTTTCAATATTAATTCATATTTTGTTTTAATAAAATTTGCCTTATTAACTCTAACTTTCATTTTAAAAGGTGGCATAAAAAAACAAAATAAAGGGATACGTGATTCAGCAGTAACAATAAATTCACTTTCTTTTCCTTCTTCAATTACTTTATTTTTTGTTTTAATTATTACTGTCCCAAATTTCACACTAATAATTTTTAATAAGTGAAGTAAAAAGAAGGAAATTAAAAGTGCTTCTAAAAATAAAGTAAGGTCCATAAAACTGAAAGGTAAAAGTAAAAAACTTAGAAAACTAAAATAAGGAGAAAACGAAACTAAATTTGAAAGTATATTAAATATAATTATTCCTGACCTAAAAGGAAAAATTAACGGACCAATTAAAATTGTACCATAAAATAAATTCTTGAAAAAACGTCTTTTTTTGAGTTTATAAATTTCTTTTTCAATAACTCCCCTAGGTAAAGCAACTGACTTTAAAGAAAAGAAAATAACACTAACTATAATTGCTATAGCAATTGAACGAATAATGTGAGGAAAAGCTATTGCAAAAAGAACAAAAAAGAAATCAAAAGTGCTATTAGTAAAACTAAGTTTTAATAAGGTCTCTCTAAGAGGTAGAAATGAAAACAAAAAAAGGAGTGTCCCTATAAAAAATTTTTTTAATAATTCCTTAGAAAGTTTTTTCATATTGTGTCCACCTGAGATAACACATCTGAAACTACACTTTTTGTTGTAACTCCTTCAATTTCATTCTCTGGTTTTATACCAATCCTGTGATTCAAAATTTCAATTGCAAATTTATTTACATCTAAAGGTGAAACAAAATTGCGTTCACCAAGAAATGCAGAAGCCCTCCCCACATTCATCAACGCAATTGACGCCCTCGGACTCGGCCCCCACGCAACAACAGGGCTTTCCCTTAATTTAGTTACAATCTGAGTAATATATTTAATAATCTCTTCAGACACAAAAATCTTTTCAATATTTTTTCTTAAGCTCAAAATATCTGATTTCTCAAAAAGGGCCTTTAAATTAACTCCTGCTTTTTCAACTATTTTTTTAACAATCTTTTCCTCGTCACTTTTATTTGGATAAGCTACATTCACTTTAAACAAAAATCTATCAAGCTGAGCTTCAGGTAATGGATATGTTCCTTCTTGTTCAATTGGATTTTGAGTTGCCATAACAAGAAAAGGTGCATCTAATTTGTAAGTTGTTCCTTCAATAGTTACTTGCTTTTCTTCCATCGCTTCAAGAAGGGCACTTTGAGTCTTTGGACTTGCTCTATTTATTTCATCAGCCAAAACCATATTTGTAAAAATCGGTCCCTTTCTTATCTTAAATTCTCCTTTCTTGGGGTCAAACATCATAGTTCCAACAATATCTGTTGGCAGTAAATCTGGCGTAAATTGTATTCTTTTAAAACCAACACTAACAAGCTCTGAAAAGGTTTTAGCTAATTTTGTTTTTGCAACCCCAGGGGGGGCCTTCCAATAAAATGTGCCCATTACAAAGAAGTGCCGTAAACAAACTTTCTGAAACCCTTTCATATCCCACTAAAACCTTACCTATTTCTTCAGTAAATTCCTTAAATTTCTTT
>JAUUZA010000061.1 GCA_030590165.1 Candidatus Altarchaeota archaeon | reverse complement strand
CTAAACATGGACTGAAAAAGCTATGGCATTTTTGGTAGTCCTTACAAAGCAGTGCAGGTTTGGGAATTCTGCCCTGTTTTACTTTGTAGACACCTGGTTTTTCGCTATGTGTTGTCAGAAGATATGATATGTAACTCATTGAAATTATTGAACCGCACTGTTTTGTAGGGACTACCAAAAAAAGAGAAAAAAGAATTGCCGAACAAGGGCATTGAGATGGACTGGGAAAAGCTGGTGTGTTTTTACATTTTCCAGCAGCCCATACAAAACTCACCTTTTTCAAAGTCCTCCTTCGCTTTTTCCAGCGCTCTCATGCCCAGCGTTATGTGCGCATGAAAAATATAAACAATCACATTTATACATCCAATATGGTCGTATAAGAACAATGAATATATACAGAAGTTAGCGGCAGGGCAAATAAGAACAAATGAAATGGAATTTTGAAACTGTGGACTTTCAAAATAGCAAGGATGACTTTGCTACCATCGTTTTGTATCAACCACATTGGGAGTTGAAGGATTGGATCCAAAAGGACGGGTTGTACTTCCTTCAAAATCAAGGCAAGATTGACTCTTTAATTAACAAAGCACTAAATATATCTCATAATCATACTTCTTCAGTTTTGATACTCCCTGAATTATCAGTTCCAGAAGAATCAATTTCCACTATTGAAGAGTGGTCTAAGTCAAATTCCACAATTGTAGTTGCTGGTAGCCACTATATTAAAACCGAAGAAGGATACATAAACAGAACTCCAATTATTTCTAATGGTTCTATCCATTATTCGGAAAAACTTATTCCATCGCCTTTAGAGAAATCACCTATTTCGGGCGAAAGTCTAATACCCGGAAAAAGAATTGTCGTTTTTAAAAATTCTAAAATTGGTAATTTTATAGTTTTGATTTGTGCTGACTACCTTGAAGATAATTTATCGAGTGAAATATTATCAAAGTTTGACTTAGATTTCTTATTTGTTCCAGCCTTCCACAATAATTCTCCCTTCTATTACAATAAAATGGACTTTAACTGCAAATCATCAGAGAGTGGATTATATATAGTTTATTGTAATAACTCTTTACAAAATTCCAGCGATGGTGGGTCTGCATTTTTTGGCAACATGGATAGAAATTATTACGATAAATTGAAAGGAAGAATGACGGATGGCAAGCCAACAACCAAACTGATTGAGCTTTCAAAGCGAAATGAATACGCAGTTATTAAGGCAGACTTAAAACATAAAAGACCTTTCCTGGGTAAAACAATTCACTCAGGGCCAAATGTCGAAGTCATTTATCCAAAGAAAGTTAATAACATCGACAACCACTTCGAAAGACATACCGAATATTACCAAAGGTTTTCGCAAGAATATATTGGAAGGGATGATGATGTCGAGTTGGTTTTAAATTTTCTTAAAGATCCATATCCAAAGGACCATTTTTTATTGCTTATCGGTGTTGGGGGTATAGGAAAATCTCACTTATTATCTGAATGTCGGGCAAGAATAGACTGTGCTGATCTAATTCACAGAGAATGCAATTCCAATTTCAATCTTAAAACACTATTCAACATTTGTAAAATTCCTTATCCTGAAGAACTTGAAGAAGTTGGTGCTATACAACAGTGTTTTTTAGATATATTCTGTAACCGTGATATTACTCTAATTTTGGATGATTTCTATGAAATTGTTGATAAAGATGTTCGGAACTTACTTCCAAAACTTGTAAAAACATCCAAGGGGAAAATTTTACTGGTTTCAAGAGTAATCCCTAAAGAATTGACTCTAATCGGGTTGCACATTAACTCATATGAAATCCCCGCTCTTCATAGAGAGGAATTTAAAACGTTCATTCAAAATTATATTCAAAGCGAAGGCAAGATTGTATCCATTACCGAACAAGACGTAAGCAAAATATATAATAAAGCACAGGGTTATCCACTTGGGGGTCAGTTGATAGTTGACCTGCTTGAGATGGAAGAGAAGATTGATGATATTTTGAAGGATCTACCGAAATTTCAGGCAAAGCGAGATCCCGAGGGAAAAGATTTTAGCGGTAGGCTTCTCGACAATATCTTCAAAAAGGGAAGCAAAGAAGAAATAAATTTTTTATGTGAGTTCAGTGCGTTATATGAAGCCTCATCCATTGAAGTGATAAAACAACTTCCTTCGTACGATTTCAATGCTTTTGAGGCATTGGTTAAAAGAAGGCGTTTTATCCAGAAAGAAGGAGATGGATCATTTCATTGCCACGCAATGATAAAAGACTTTGCCTACGAAAAACTTTCGGACAAAGAGAAAATTCACAATACAATCGGAAAGTATTACGAAAACATACTTTACAAAAGCACCAATCTCAATTCTGAATTTCTCTTAAAAACCATTAATCACTATAAACAGATAGGGATTAAGAAACTTAGAAGCTTTGGTAGAAAAATTAGTGAGAAGTACAAAATTTCAGATGTAAAGTTCCTATTAGAAAATAATGTCAAGGATACCATCCGCAATTATGAAAGTCTTCTTATAATCTATCCAGAAAAAGTAGCCTACTGGAATGAATTAGGGATGGCGTACAGAGAGAATAATCAAAAACAACTCGCTATTGAAACGTTTCTGAAAGTAATTAAAAAAATAGATCCCAAACACGTTCCTTCCTACAATGAACTTGGCATCACGTACAGAGAGAATAATCAAAAACAACT
>JAUUZA010000046.1 GCA_030590165.1 Candidatus Altarchaeota archaeon | reverse complement strand
TCATTTTCTTTAAAATAAACTCCAACTTTAACATTAAGTTCCCTTTCTTGAGGTTTTTCATTGTGGTGAAACATCTCATTGTTTAAGATAATCATTTATAATTTTAACTATTAAATAGTAAAAGAAAAAAAGGAAGTTAATCCTCCCTTTTCTTTTCAAGTAAAACCTTCATTTCTGTCTGAGCAATGATTTTTCTTGTTCTGTCAATTACATCGGGATTAACTGAAATACTATCAATTCCCCACCTAACAAGATTTTCAACAATTTCAGGATAAACACTTGGTGCCTGTCCACAGATACCAACATATTTACCGTGGCGTTTTGCTCCTTTGATTATTATTTCAAGTGCTTTCATTACGGCAGGGTCGCGTTCATCAAAGATATCTGCGATTCTTTCATTATCGCGGTCAGCCCCAAGAACTAATTGAGTAAGGTCGTTACTCCCTATTGAGAAACCGTCTGCAAGTTCTGAAAATTCATCTATTAACATTGCAATACTTGGAACTTCTGCCATAATATAGAATTTGAAATCTTTATCGTCCAAAAATCCATATTTATCCAAAACTTTTCTGATTTTTTTGACTTCATCAGTAGTTCTAATAAAAGGCATCAGCAACCAAAGATTTTTGAAACCCATTTCGTTTCGAACTTTTTCAAACATTTTAAGTTCAATTTCAAAGACTTCAGGGTCATAAATTGCACGCATTGCCCCGCGGTATCCAATCATTGGATTGTTTTCATTTGGTTCATATTTGTCTCCGCCTTTTAATGAACGATATTCATTAGTTTTGAAATCAAAACTTCTGTAAATAACTGGACGCGGCCAAAAAGCCTGAGCAATTTTTGTGACACCTTCAGTTAATTGGTCAATATATTCATCGGTTTTTCCATCAGCTATTGCTTTTTTAGGGTGAATTCCAATATTACCAACCATAAATTCTGCTCGTAATAGTCCAACCCCATCTACATCTCGTGAAGCATATTTTTTTGCCTCGCTAGCTGAAGAAAGATTTATCATTAATTTAGTTGCAGTGGGAATCCAAGAACCGCCACATGAAGATTCGTGTTGTGCAGGAAGATTTTCTACAAAGATGTCAGTAACTTTTCCTTTGTAAACCATACCTCGTTTTCCATCAACAGTAATTATTAAATTTTGTTTCAAAGTTTTTGTTGCATTTCTTGTTCCAACGACTGCAGGAATTCCGAGTTCACGACTAACAATCGCAGCATGACTGGTCATTCCTCCTTCATCAGTCACAATGGCCGCAGCTCTTTTCATTGCAGGAACCATGTCTGGATTAGTCATTCCAGTTACAAGAATATCTCCCGTTTTAATTTTGTCAATTTCACTTGCGTCTTTAATCAAATTTACTTTTCCCGATGCAACACCAGGAGATGCGGCAAGTCCCTTTATTATTGCTTTGAGTCTTTTTACTAAGGATTCATCTTCAACTCGTTTTCTGTCTTTTGGAATTGTTGTTACTGGTCTACTTTGAACTATGTACATTTTTCCCTTTTCAAATGCCCACTCAATGTCTTGTGGCCATGCATAATGTTTTTCAATTTTTTTACAAATTTTTGCAAGATTTATGATATTTCCGTCATCAAGCTTTTGTACTGCCTGTCTTTCGTCAGGAACCTTTTCTTCTTTGACACCTTTTTCGCTGTCAAATACTATGGCCTTGCCTTGAACTGCAATATTTTTAATTTTAATTTCCCATGAAGATGCTTCGACTTCATAATGGTCTGGAGTGTACATTCCACTGACTATACCCTCGCCCAATCCATGAACTGCTTCAATTATCATTAAATCAGTTTCACCAGTTGGGTGTGTTGTGAAAACTACTCCACTTGATTCACTCTGAACCATTTGTTGAACTATGACTGCAACACCAACTTTCATATGTTCAAATTTTTGATGAGTTCTATAAAATACTGCACGAGCCGTGAAGAGCGACGCCCAACATGAACGAACTGAATTAACAAGAGTTTTGCGCGTTGTATTTAGATATGTTGCTTGTTGTCCTGCAAAACTTGCTTTTGGTAAATCTTCAGCAGTGGCTGAACTTCGAACTGCAACTAAAGGTTCTTCACCAACAGTTTTTGACAACTTATCATAAGCGTCTAAAATATCTTTGATTATGGCTTCAGGAATTTCCGAATCTGTAATTAATTTTCGAATTTTTTTAGTATTTACCTGAAGGTCTGAAGAGTCTTCTACATCAATCTTGTCTAGAATAGCAGAAATTTTTTCACGAAGATTGGCTTTATCAAGAAATTCAAAATATGTTTTACTACTTAATACGAATCCAGGGGGGATTGGAAATTTATTCTTAACCATTTCACCTAAATTAGCGCCTTTCCCTCCGGCAATGTCGATTTCATCCCTTCCGATTTCATAGAACCAGTAAACGCGTTTCTGCATATCATTAGTGAGATTTTAATCTATAAAAGACAATTATTAACACTCTATAGTTGAAATAATCCAAACTTTCTTTAAGATTTAGATATATTTGAAATATGCCAAATATTAATAATATCATTGGAGTGGAACAAAAAAAACTTAAAATTTATGTTGCTGGGGATTGGGGTTTTACTGAACGTGGAAGCGATTTTTTATATAATAAAGTAATTCCAATTCTTGAAGAACAAGAATTAGAAATTCTTAATCCTTGGAAGTTAACTACCCCTGAAGAAGTTGAAAAAGTTTATTCTATGCCTAATGGAATTGAAAAAGATGATGCCGTAAAAAGGTTGAATCACTTAATTGGTAGGAGAAACATAAATGCGATTGAAGAATCAGATTTTATCTTTGCTTGTCTTGAAGGTCAAGAAATTGATAGTGGAACTGCATCTGAAATTGGATTTGCGTATGCTTTGAAAAAAACAATTTCAGGGTATAGAAGTGATTTTAGACAGTCTGGAGATAATTATCAAACAAAAATCAATCTTCAAGTTCAGTATTTTATAGAAGATTCGGGTGGGCGTATTATTTCATCAATATCTGAATTAAGTGATGAAATTAAACGAGTCAAAAAATTAGTTTATACTTCTTTGATTAGTCAAGGATAAATAGTCATTAGGGCTTATTCTCTTTATGAAAGGTATAACTCCGGTCATCACGACCGTTCTACTTTTGCTTATGGCAGTAGCTGCCGTCGGCGGTGCCTGGGTTTGGTACCAAAGAATGCAAACAAGTGCTATGGCAGGTGGAAGTGGTCAGGTTGATCAGTTAAGGAAAACCGCAGTATCTATTAGTGTAGATAAATTGGTTTGTACTGATAGTTGGTATGTATTGACTTTGGCGAATACTGGAACAACTACTTCGACTATAACAAATGTAACTTTGAGTTTGTTGTCTAGTGGAGCGGTTGTGGGATATTTCCCAGCTTTTGAAGTATCAGCTAATACACTTGTTTCTAAGAATTTAACTGGTGCGACAAATAATTGCGCGACAGGTACGATGTACGTTGTTGATGCTAGAATTGGTGCATCATACATATTGAGAGACCAACCAATAACTGCACAAGCAAATTGAAAGGGCTTGAATGCCCCTTCTGTTTTTTATTTTTTTATTTTGTTGAATTTTATATTTTATTTGTTTTTTGTTTTTCTAAATTGAAAGAGTTTATATGTTCCTTTTACCTTTTAGTTCTATGAAGGGAATTTCACCCGTTATTACAACGGTTCTTTTACTCTTGATGGCAGTCGCTGCAGTTGGGAGTTCTTGGGTTTTT
>JAUUZA010000017.1 GCA_030590165.1 Candidatus Altarchaeota archaeon | reverse complement strand
TTTATTGATATTCTTAAAAAATTACAAGTTAAAACAGTTTTAATAATAGGAACTGAATTAATGAGTGTTGGGCGTAGAATTAAGGATGATTCAGGAAAGGAAATTACAACCATGTTAAAATGGGGTGAGATGCAAACGTCTGCAGGTTATGCTGGGGTTCCTATGGCTTTATCAGTTTATCGAATACCCCTTCCTCAATTGAATCTTACTGTTGATGAAGTTCTTTATGACCCAGGAACTGGAAAGGTTTATGTTAAATATTCAAATCATGGAGATGGTTTAGCCTATGTTTCAGCTTTTACACGAATAATGAAGGATGGAACCACTTTGACAAGTCTTATTGAAGATGAGGTATTTTTATTGTGGCCTGGAGATGAGATTGTTAGGAGTTATGTAGTTGATTTGAGTGAATTTGGTCTATCTGGGCTTGAAGCAAATATTGACGCTCGCTTTGGTAGATATGATGATTTTCTTGTGAATATTATTGATGAAATTTTTCCAATAACTATTACTTCAATTGATGATGCCAGTAATATTAATCTTGAAAGAGCAACCTATGATGGAACTTGGTTAAGAGTGTATGTTCGTAATGTTGGGGGTGTTAATTCTTATGTTGGAGGTCAGCTTTCACTAGAGCTTGATGGTGAACTTGAAAAGTTTCAATTAAGTGGTGTTCTTGTTTCACCCAGTAAAACAAGTGCTTTAAAATTAAAAATTAAATTAAATGAAGAGGAGCTTGAAGCAAATCCTTTCATAGATGTTTCTTTGAAATTTGGTGAACGCCAAGATTTACTTGTTCATACAATTAAACAAAGAGTTCAGCTTGAAATTCTTAAGATTAGGCTTGAGCTCTTAGCAATGCCAGTACTTGCCCTATTGTTGATAGTGTTCTTATCCTCAATAGTTTCGAGAATGAGGCACCGTAGATATTACAGAGCTGGAAGACGCATTAGAACAATGAAAAATAGGATAGTTGGAAAGAAGAGTAAAAGGAGAATTCCAATAACAAATACAAGACGAAGGCAACCTAGAAAAAGGATGCTTAGATAAATTTATAGTGAACGGAATGCAAATTTCAAATTTTTTTTATCTCTTTTAATTAATTCTTCCGCACTTATAAAATCTGTTGGGACTGATTGTGGCCAATCAATTAAGTATGTTTTGTCGTGAACCATTACATTAAATTCACTCATGTCACCGTGAACGACGCCAAGGTCTAATGCTTTTTGGTAATCTTCCATTATTTCTTCTTTCATCCAAGGTTCTTTTTTAACTTGTGAAAGAAGTGGGGCAGGAATTTTATCTCCAATAAATTCCATTACAATTGCGTGTCGATTTATTCCAAAAGGTTCAGGAACTGTTACATGTTTGTGAAGTTTTTGTAGTGCGTGATATTCAATTTGGGCTTTTGCACGAGGAAAATCAATTGGTCGTATGTCTCTTCCAATTTTTTTTCTCCACCAATTAATGACTGAATATGAAAGACTTCTTTTCAATTTATGAAATTCTGCTGAATAATATTTATGGAATTTAATTACTCTTGGTTCATTGTCTTTTAATGCATAGACTACAACTGCTTCTTTTCCTTCACCAATTACATTACCAATGTCGTCAATAACACCGTGTTTTTTGAAGTCCCAAACTGCCAAGGTATCAATACCTTTTTCAGTTATTTTGACTGCAGGTTCACCATAAGTTGATTTATTCCATCCAATAAGTCCAAGTTTTTCCAATGATTTTATGTGTTGATTGAATCTAATTCGCCAGGTTATTCTGTCTTTTATTTCAATGACTGGTACCCATTCGTAAGTCTCCCAAAGACCGTCAATAATACGAAGGATGGTGATGTCTCGTGTATCCACAAAAATAGGGAAAGAGAGGGATAATAAGGATTAGCAATTCAAGTTTTAGTAAATAAATAAAGAACTCAATAGTTGAAAAGGGATAAATAACATAAAATTGATTTAGCTATATGATACTTGATGAAATGGAACTTGCTGAAAAAAGAGAAAAAGCAGCCATTGAGGGTGTAAAGTTGAAAGAATTCAAGGAAGAAATTATAATTGAGAAATTTGAAAAGCTTCTACCTTACTTAGAAGATTAATGGGTTTGTGTTAATATATCCACAGTTTCATTGATTTCTTTTGAACTTATGGCACATCCACTAAATTTTAAGGCAGTTAAGGCGTTTTTGACTATGTCTGCTCTTGGATATGGCCAATCAAAGAAACCTCGTTTAATTGCCACAGCTATGAGTTCAGTGCTTCTAATTATTTTGAGGCCTTTTAGGAGTTTATTGAGTTCCTGAGCTGAAGTTTTATTTATTTCAAAGTCTCTTCCTGTTCGTCTTTCAATGACTTTTTTTAGGCCTTCAAGGTCTTCAATTAAGAGACGGGTGTTTTTTTCATCAACAAGTAAGGTGCTAACGTCTTCCTTAATAGCCAAAGCAATTGCGTCTGCTTCTCCATATTGAATAATTTCAATAGGTTTTCCCTTATGTGACAGGAGTGTATTTGATAATTTAATAATTTTATCTCTTAGAATGGGGTCAGTTTCCTTCACTTTGAGTGTGTTTCCAATCAATAAACCGTGTTTCATGGCTTCGAATGAATATTTTTTCCCCTTTAGTGGGGTGTCAATTATTTCCTTTTTTACATAGAAAGGAATAATAAATTCAGTTTCAAATTTATCAAGTACCCACATTAAACAATTTGAACTTAATGCAATAATACTTGAGGAGTCACAGGAAATCCGTTTCATAATATCTCCTCCGCATCTTTGAGTCTTTCAGAAATGGTTTTAATTTGAGCTTCTTCATCAACTATTTTAGTTCTTCCGATTTGTTTCATTAATTCAATTTCTGGAATTTTAACCATTTGAGAGGCAAGAGTTAAGCTAACACCCCAAGCATACAAGGTTGACCCTTTTCTAATTTTTGAGCGATGAAGCACATTATTTTTATATCTTCCAAAATGATTATCCAGTTCAACTATAATTTTTTCAAGGATAATAACTTGCGCCTTGTCACTAGCAACTTCTTCAAGATTGGCTTGTATTTTATCAACAAAAGTTTTCCAATAAACTCCATCTTTTTTGTAATAATCCTTTTCACAAATTTTTGATAATGAGTGTACAACAATGGATAAATTAATTAATTCATTATTTTTTTCAATAAAACCGTCAATTAAAATTTTATCGCTAAGATTTCTTAATAATTTTGTATCTGTTTTTTTGAAAAAATTTAAAGCATCGAGTGCGAATTTCACTAAAAAATCAGTTTTGTATACATTTAAACTTTAGGGACATTGTTCTGGACAATTTATTATGGTCGTTGAAACTGGTGGAAGACCCCACGAAAGTAGGAGATTAATGAAATCATCAAGCTGACTCCAATTATTAAGTATGGATGAATTGCCCACAAAGATAACGTAACCCTCACCATATGCAGAAGCTCCAATTAAGCTTCTACTATTATTAAGACCACCGCTTGAATAAACAACCCACGGAACATCGGCATCTGTAAAATAGTTTCCGTTTGTGTCTAAGGGATTAAGTGAACTTAGGTCACCAATGGCCTCAACACTATGACTCGTAGAAATTTCTTCTAAATTTCCAATGAGACAAGTCCCAGAACTTAAACATAAGCCAAGTGGGGCAACAAGAATTCCACCCTCCTTAACATACTCTAATAAATTAGTTCCATAACTTATTGGATATACCTCAGGTAGGAAAAGCATACTTGGTCCTGCATTATCTCCTAAATCACTTAAGTCACTCAAACTAAAATATTCAGTATCTCTTTTTGAATTTAAATTTGTATAAAGAGTTTCTCCATCATAACCAGTATCATTCAGAATACTAACATCTTCAAAAAGACCGTGACTGGCAGACGAGGTGTGATAAAGATATACTGTTTTTACTTGATTCTTTACTAAATTCACTCTGAAGCTTAAGGAGTTTCCAGTCCATTTACCTTTAATTGTTTTTCCTGAAGTGTCCTGAATTGTTCCGGAAGAACGCCCAACATCAGAAGTTATTTTATATAAATTTGTGCTTTCATTTGAAAAAATAGATATAGGGGTTCGTGATTCATTCACTTCGAAGGTTTGTATAAACAAATTTTCGGTTGCTTCTAATTCACTTTTTCCACTATATATTACAGTAACATTTACTCCACATGCCCAATCGTCCATGTTAAGACTGCAACTTCCTTCCTCTGTTGCCCACGATTTACATCTGACACCTATTGGTTCTGGTAAAAAACTTAGTGAATCAAGAACGAGGGAAATACCGTGGCCTGAATTAATAGCGTCTTGAATTGCATCGTGAACATAAGCTATTTGTGGAATGTCTGGAGTTTGGAAACTTGTTGTAGTTGAAGTGAACATTTTAAGTATGAAAAAAATATACATTCCTACTATGAAGGATGCCAAGACATAAAATTGACCTTTTAGATGTTTTTCCATGCTGTAATCACCATTTCGACTGCTGTTTCATATGAATAGAATATTCTTCTTGAAGAGATAATGTTATGGGTTGGAGGATTTATTGGAGGCCCAATTTCTTTTGCACCTGCAAGTGGTGGGTCAATTGGTTGTACTCGTTGTATTGTTGTTGAAAGGGTACGTCCACCACTTGGGTCTTTGTAACTTTTTTCACTCTTAGTTTTAAAGACATAAAAAGTATGGCGTCCTTGACTAAAGTTACCTTCAATAAACATATTTGTGTCTGAACACTTAAATGGGAGGAGATTCCCAAAAATAGGAACTCCACAAACATTTAATTTTCCCCTTGTTTCAGGACCAGTTAAAGTTATTTGGTATATTTCTGGTTTTTCATTAAAGAAACGTGTGGCTTCATAAGGGGGAGAAGTGAACATTCTAAAATAACTTAAATTACCTGTGCCATAACATTCAAGATCATTTAAACCTTTATTTATTTTTGATGAATCAACTAAATCAGAAAAACTTTCTTGATTAATTTTACAAGTAAGCCCAGAAGGAACTTAAATACGTTAAAGACTGTGTGGTTCATCATTCACATAAAATAATGTTTTTGCAGGTTTTGTGTTGGTGGCAGTACAATTATAAAAATCGACCCCACAAATTAAATTTGTTTCTTCAGTGAATTTGTCGCATCCGTCATATGACTGCCAAAAAACCTTTTTATAATTATCAAACTTGACCATGTCTATATTGTCATATATTTCTGAAGGATTGGTTCTTCCGTAATGAATACCACAAAAATCAACATCTCCAAAATGGAAAATCCCTGCAGATGAATGCATATTTGATGAACAGGTTCCATTTCCTGTTGTATTAACATAACCAGTGCAACTTGTCCAAGGAAATAAGTCTGGGCTATATGTTCCACTTTGATTGGCTGTCATAAAAATTATGTGTTTAATAGATGAGAAATCATTGAAAAATTGAACTATATGCCATTTTTTGTATTGTGCTGTTGTTTTTGAATAAGTTAAATCAAAGCGATATTCTCCTTGTGTATAATTAAATGAATCAGCATCAATTTTAAAAAAAGTACTATTAACAAAATAACCACTTGAGTTGAAATTTATGTATGCCCAATCTAAATACGCTTCTTCATTATTGTCTACGATTCCAGTAATTTCTTGAGTTTCGAGTGTAAATTTTACTAAATTTTCTCCTTCATTCATATGAGCAATAAGAGTTCGCATATTTGCATTTTCAGATCCAATAAATTCATAAGTTAAGGCAGGAATACTTTGTTCCGACCCAAGTGACCAAGTTACTTCATCACTGTTATGAATAATGAATTCATCATAAATGGTTTGAGATGATGAAGAAGGAAGAGCATATAATCCAACTGAACCGGGATAATAAATTCCACTTCCTTTAGAATCTCCATTCACATATACATTGACTGTTGAATCAATAATTTCTAATAATATGTGATTGAAATCATTAATAGTGAATGAACCAAGTGAACGAGATGAAATATTTTCACGTATCATGACTGATGTCCCGTCCAAATAAACTGCACTATAATGTGTTGAATTAATATAACTATAAATTATACCTGGTTTTCCAGTTCCGGAGTCACTTGTTTCTACAAAAACAGTGAAATTCCCCGAAGGAGTATATGCAGTTGCAATAGATTCTGAACTTGTATTCAATACATATCTCCAACTACTATTTGTATAATTTACATTAAAACTTCCAGTTTTAATACTCCAAGTAGGGGAACCGTCGCTTCCTGCAACATATCCAGAAAATCCGTCGTAAAAGCTGAAAAAGCTGGTTGTGGCAGTACTTGACGCCGAAGGATTTCCATAATACATGTTAAAATCATTTCCACTGTAATCAACATCAAAAAATACTTGAGAATAAGTTTTATTACAACCAACTAAGTAATAAGCTATTGAATTACTTTCAATAATTCGTAAATCACCACAATCATGTTTAACTTTTCCAGCAGTAATTAAAGTTTCAGTGTTTAATTTAAATTGACCTGTGAATAAAGACACCCCTTTATTTGCAGTTAACGATTTTGAATAATTCCAATTAGTATTCCACCAAGCCATTGATGGAATTAATAACAAAAATAGAATTAATTTTTTATTCATAATCATCACCAACCAAATAATATACATATAAATTTTTTGTTTCACCTGCATCAATATCAAGAGTGACTATTAATCCGACAATAGTATGATCATAATAATCTTCATAAGTTGTAAGTGTTGAATTAAGTTTTTCATCATCAGTGAAAACAATTACAGAGTCAAGGTCAATTGGAAGATTTGTTCCACCTTCAATAAGGATAGGTTTGTATAAACTTGCAGATATTGATTTTTCCCCTTTTATTATTTCTGGACTTGAATTTTTTATTCTAAAAACTGAACGAAACCAATTTGATTTCATTTCAGAATTAGGTAAACTTGAAGTTCCTTGTGCTGGTAAGAGAAAGTAAAATTCATTTGGAGCCGAACCTATCCCCGTATATGAAATTATGTTCTTAAAATAATTAATTACAATTCGTTGGTCATATCCATTTGGCATTGAGGCATCTAAAAGTAATTTTAAGGTGTAAGGGTCCTTTGTTCCTAGTAATTTAGCAACATCAGAATAACTATCTAAAATACTTCGAATATATTGTTCAATTGGGTCATTACTTTGGGTTTTTGGAACATTGAAAAGGTAAATGACTGTCCCTAACATGAGAACACTTGCTATTACTGCTTCTGCACTTCTTATCATTGGACCACCCTAAATGTTGATTCATATGCACCATATTTTCCATCTATTGTTGTTGCTATTGCTTGAAGAGAATAAACACCTGATTGTAATTCAAAATTAAAACCATGATATTTTCCTATTGAGGTATTCCAATAACTTACTCCGGTACTTCCTTGGGTTCCAACCATTACAATATAAAAGCTACAATTTTCATTTGTTTTAAAATTAATTTTAACAGTTTCATTTATATAAAAATCAGACACATCTGAAGTTATTCCAATGCTCGGAAGTTTCCAAATTTCAATTTTAAATTCGTGCGGGAAATTTAATTTATGTTGAACTGTTTGATAAGGCATTCCGAAAAAATATTGGAGTTGAGTTTCATTTATTTCCCCTTCCCCAAATGCAATAGCTTCACTTTCAAATGGATTTACTGACCAATTTCCATTTTCACTTGTTAAAAATAAAATTAAGTTTTGAGCTCTTGCAGATTTTTCAAGGTGTGAAACTTCCCAAGTCCTAGTGTAGTAAGTCCTGGAAATATGAAAAAAGACGAAAAGAATTGCTGTTGAAAATATCATTGCTGACATTGCAAAGTCAGGAGAAGCTTGACCTTTTAATTTACCCATGTTTTAACCTCCAAAGGAATTGCATTCATTTTTGATGACATCGATGCTGACCCTACACCACTTTTTGGCATGTCTCCAATTGAGTACATTAAAGTAGGATAACTTAGGAAATGTACTGTTCCCTTAGCACTTCCTGCGGTCAATTCAATACTACTTACCCCCTTAAATTTACAGTTATCAATACGAACAACTACTATCCCATACGACCCTAGTGTTAAAGAGCTTGTGTAATTTAAGGTACAAGGCCCTCTTGCTGAAATTGCAACTGGGGAGGTTCCACCATTTCTATTCACTCTAAAACTTACGAAAGTTGGTTGACCAAAATAAATAGTAGTTCCGAGAGCTTGAACATCGTATGTTGCAGTTATGTTGCAATTATCACAGGTTTTTTCGCATGTATTAGAAATACAAAAGTTTGATGAACAATGTGTGTCTATTGAACAAGAAGAAGTACAACCAACACCTTCAGTGCAATTACCAGGAAAGCAGGAAGTTCCTCTTCCGTCTGAATAAGTGAATTCACTGTCATAACAAGTTTGACTGACAGTTGTATTACAATCAGGATCATAAGAAGGGATACTATTTGGGAATTGGTCACAAACATAATTAGTATTTATTGTTGAACAATCAATACAATTTCCAATTTCTGAAGTTTCACAAAGTCTATCCCCACAAACTGCAAAGACAGAAATAATTAAGAAAAAAAAGAAGAGGCTTTTCAACCTACAGACACCTCCAATTTGTGGTTTCCCTTTCCTTCTTTGGATTCTGCAGATATTTTTATTTCGTGAAGACCTGTTTGGGAGGGTAAAATTATTTCATAAGAAAAGAGACCAAAATTATCAGTTGTAGTTTGGTAACTTGTGTCTAATATATTTATTTCAACATCTGCTCCAGAAATAGGAGACCTATCTGTTGTTAATACAAAACCTTCTAGGGAATATAATGAATTTGGAGGATAAATATCATAATTAGATTCAACAGTAATTTGTATACTTTGTGGTGCGAGGAAGAATACAAAAGCGAGTGAACCAATTGCTAACATTATGGCACTATGTTTTATTCCTGCAACAACTGAACCTTCGCCAACTTGTCCTGCTATTAAACCTGCAAAGACGGCTTGAATTAAAATCATGTGTTGGAATATTGTTCTATAAAAATTGGGGTCAATAGTCCCCATAGATATTGCAACACCTCCAACATCTTGCCCTGATGAAAGTGCAAACATAGGTAAAAGAATTTTATTTAATGAAAGAATAATTACAATAAAAATTAAATATATGGCATACATTACTAGAAGTTGTTGATTAAATTTGCTCTTTCTTTCAGCCTCTAAATCTTTAATCATTCGTGAACTTTCAGCAACACGTTCCATAACTTGTGCTATGTCCCCTCCACTTCTATGTGCCTCTAGAATAATTGCAACACTTCTTTTTAAAAAAGAACTTTGTTTCACTCTTTGTGAAAATTTTTCAAGTACATTAGGTAAGGGGATACCCCAACTAATTTGAACTGCCATTTTTTTTACTTCTTTTGAGAAAACACCATAATCAATTTTGATTGAGTTTGTTATGGCCTGAGTAATTGTAATACCACTCTTCTGAGATTCCGAAATATTTCTTAAAAATTCAGGAAAAACAACTTCCATTGATTTAATTTCAGTATATTTTAAATATGTTTTAATTAAATAAGGCATTGCCCCAATAAAGATAATAATAGGGAGAATTGGAAAAATTTTTGAAAGTTCAAATCCGTATAGTGAAGAGGTAATTATAATTAAAGTAATCGTAGAAATAATTGAAAATTTTATTGAATTCATATTTTCACCTTCACTCCGGACTCATCCCTGCAATTATTATCATAAACATTATTGATAACATCGGTATCCCGATGTATACTAAGAGTCTTACCATTGCTAAGGGTTGACCTCCACCCATAAGACTCAAGATTACTCCCATGATAATGAAAAAGATTGAACCTACAATTACAGCTGTGATATAAACTTCCATTAGTATTGACATCTGATCAACAAATTTATCTAGGAAGCGTCTGTAATCCGACATATAACTTTGGGATTTTTCCATTAAGAAATTATTTAAGTTTCCACCCGTTGTCATTGTACTACGCATTCCCCAAAATAATTCACGAAGTTGTGAACTTGGGGTTCGTTCAGCTGCTTTTTCCAATGCAGTTGCAATATCTACACCAAGAAGTTCTACGTCTCTCACAATTTTTTGAGAGGCTTTACTGACTTCCCCGAATTCACTAAAATGGCCTAAGATTTTAAACATTTGAACTGCATTCATTCCTGACCCAGATAAGGTTGTTAAATAAATAGTTGAAAAAGGTAGATTATTCATAATATCTTTTTTTATGTCGGACATTTTCATTCCCGGATAAAGGTAGCCAATAACCATAATTAAAGAGGCTAATACAACAAAAATTATAGTGAAATATGGGATTAACATAATCAAATCAGTTCCAAGAATCATAAGAATTAATGAAATTAGAAATGCAAGGCCAAGTGGAATGATTAGAGCAGCAGCCAGAAGAAGGGAAGAATATTCATCACTTGTCATGGGTATTCCTGATTTCTTCATTGAAACTTTCATAGTTTCAATAAGGCCTAGATTATTTGCCAGACCCGTGAAGTTTTTCATTGCCCACTTTGTGGTTTTTTGTTTGAAGTTTTCGTCTGACATCATTTATCACTCGTTCCATTACTTTATCTGGTTCTGCATAGTATGAAGCAATCCACTGGTTGAATTGAGTAAAATTGAAAATATTATTGGTTTTTAACCAATCAATAAAAAGTGAACGTCTTTCAATTTCTTTGAATACAACTTCATATTTGATTCCCTTAAAATCTGAAATCTTTTTTAGGATGAGGCTTTTTCCAGTATGGTTTATTTCATCTTTTACAGGGTCCCATTCAAAGAGTTTATTTGGAATTATTTTTGAGTCTCGAACATTCACTCCTGCAATTTCATAAACTCGATTTATTCGTCTTATGAATTTTCCTTCTGTTTTTGTTCTCACTAAAAATATAACTATGTCAAGATTTTCCATAAGGGCTGCGCTTAAATTAATTGGTGGTGTTGTTAATCTGTCAACTAATCTTTGTAAAGAGTCGGCGTGGATGGTGGCTAATGCAGGGTGGCCGGTTGCCATACCTTGAAACATTACACTTGCTTCAGCACCCCTAACTTCTCCTACTATTACATAGTCGGGTCTTTGTCTGAGAGATGCTTTCAATAGTGCAAACATATCAACAGAACCGTACTCTTTTCCTCCATATCCCTGTCTTGCAACATGAGGAACCCAGTTTGGTAAAGAAAGCATTAGTTCGGCTGTATCTTCAATTGAAACTACTTTTAGTTCGGGTCTTATGAATAAACTAATTGCATTTAAAAATGAAGTTTTTCCAGTGGCAGTTGTTCCTGAAACTAAAATACTTTTTCCATATTCGACACACATCCAAATATATGCAAGTGCGAGTGAACTGGAAGTTCCAAAGTCAACTAATTTTGGAGGAGTTAAAGGTTCTTTCAAAAATTTACGAATTGTAAAATTACTTCCGCGTCTTGCAATATCACTTCCAAGAGTACATTGAAGACGTGAACCGTCAGGTAATGATGCGTCCAATAAAGGGGCCGCAACTGAAATACTTCTCCCTGATTTTTGTGCGAGTCTTATTGCAAAACTATCAAGTTCTTCTTTATCAGTGAAGTAAATATTTGTTTTCATCTGGTTATATTCTGGTTTTCGATGGAAGATATACAAAGGAATATTTACTCCGTCACAACTGATATCTTCAATATTTTGATCGTGCATTAATGCCTCAATTTTTCCAAATCCAATAAAATCTCTGAAGGCATAATATTCAATTTTACTTGCAGTCTCTTGACTCATTTTCCAACCAAAAAGGTTTACGACTTCTTTAATCTTTTTACGTAAGTAAGTTTTATGTTTTCCCTTACCTTTTGGAACGAAAAGAATGTCCAATTTTTCTTCTAATTTATCTTCTAGTTTGTCTAATAATTGTTTCTCAAATTTGGAAAGTTTAGGTTCAACTAATTCATAAATTAATTCCTTGCTTTTTTGTTCCCAGTGAATATATGCCCACGCCGAAACTTTTTCACCTTGTTTTGGATTTTCAGGAATTAAAGGATAAGTTTCTCTGATTTTTTGTTTTAATTTAGCTCCCGCTTCAAAAGGAACATGGTAGAGTTCTTGGACTTTTTCAATTATTTGTGGTCCTGTCATTTGATTAAACATTGGTGCCATGTATCCATATGGTACCATATATCTACCCCCTTCATTTTTAGCAGAAAGATTTGTTCCAATTTTTGGTTTATCTATTTGAATTTGTGCATTTATTTTATGACTTAGTTTTTTTCCACCAATATCAGTTTCAATAGGCATTTGTTTTCCAGATGGGACATTCATTAATGGTGAAGGAATCATACCACTTTCAATTTGACCAAGTCTGTTTTCAATTTTACTGAGTATGGAACCAACTGCTGCATCAGACATTTCCGGATTTTTCATAATTTGAACTGCCGCTTTTTCAATTGAAGCTTTTTCTTGGACGAGGAGTTTATTGATTTCAAATTCTACAGCTTTTTCTATATCAGTATTTGTTAAAGAAACATTCATTTCCTTAGCTTTTTTCATTAATTTATTTTTTATTTTTGAGTTAAGGCCCCTTCTGATTCGTTTTAAAATATTTTTTAAGACTAGACTGGCATTTTGAGTTTTCTTCTTTCTACTCGCCTTTTTAATCTTAAAAGCCACAAAACTAAACCCTTTATTTACATTTAAAGATTGGGGAATACTCTTAAGTCAATTAGACGAACATTCGCTCAGATAATTCATCTTTTACGTCTGTTTTGGCTTTCATTTCATTTATACGGGCTTCAATCTTTTTTGCTTCTTTTTTAAGGTCTGAAACATTTACTTTGAAATCTAAGTATTTTGAAAGTCTTGTTATTGCTCTTGATGCTGCTTCTGGGTCTGGTAAATTTGGAGAGGCATTTGGAAGAATACAAACAGCAGGAATTTTGAGCCTTTCTGATTCTATTAAAGTTCCTGCCATTGGTCCAAAAACAGTTATGTCTTTTGGGAAGCGTTTTAATTTTAATTCTTCTAAAAGAGGAGAAGCAAATGAGTTGGCAACTCCATATATATTTTTTTTACTTGTTGCTAGACCACCAAGAACTAAGATTTTCCTTGGTTTATTCTTATTTATTTCAGTAAAAAGATATTTTAAGAATTTACCAAGTACTTTTTTTTCGAGTACTAAATTGATTTTCATGAAGACTATGTCTTTTAATTTATAAAATTCAATTGGCATTTCTAATCCCTTCTCTGTTGAAAAAACAACACAAGGTAAATATTCCTTATGTATCCAACCAATTTTTTCTGCTTTGAGTTTTTTTATGAGGTAATCAACAGCAATAAAACCAACCATACCTATACCATGAAATCCCGTAATGAGTGTTTTTCCTTTAATTTCTTTGAACATCCAAGAAGTGAAGGTGAGGTTTTATATGATTATTCAAAAGGAAGTTTGTTTGAGAGAAAGGCTGAAATTATTTTCTTTTCTGTTAAGGAAGATGTCATATATTTTTTATTGAAGTTTTTTCCTGAAAATACGAGAGATGTTTCAAGACTTTCAATAAGTTTTTGAACCGTCTTAAATTTATTATCTTCAATTGCATATAGTCTACCTTTTTTCTTGAAAGTGTTAGAATGAACTTGTTTGAAGATTTTGGCGTTTTTGTGATTAGCCAAAGGGCCCCTCATTTCACGCTTTAATAGTCTTAATTTATTAAATTTCATTAAAATCCAAACTTTTT
>JAUUZA010000054.1 GCA_030590165.1 Candidatus Altarchaeota archaeon | reverse complement strand
TATATTTTCCATGTCCAGCATAATGTAAAATATGGTAGGGACAATTTTTCAACTTCTTCGTAACTAAATCAAATGTCGCCTCTTCTGTAGGGATATATTCTATTTCATGAAGTATCCCTTTAGAATTCAAACAATCATGTAAAGTTTCCTCCAGTGAAATAATTTCTGTGTCAACATACTGTAAAAATGGTTCGGTGTTAGATGCAATAAGCAGAATTTTCAATTTTTGCTTTTTTTCCCAAAGTTTATTGAGATAACTTTGGGATAGTGGAATATTCTGGCTACACACACCTCTAATAAACCGGCTAAATGGATGATGTAAAATAACATAATCATTTAATTTTGTATCATCAAACATGTATTCCACTGGCACTTTATAAAAATCGATAGATGATTCAAAAGATAATTTCATTCGATCTGTATTATTTACCCTTTCTGACGCTTGGGAGTACACACTTAAAATTCTGGAATGTTCATTAAATATCTTCTGAAAAATATCTTTTCCAGTTTCCTTAGTATAAAATCGCCATTTTTTAAGGTTAAAAGGATTTAGTGCATGTCGTTCATAAACGTCAGGGTTAATCTCAAGACTTTTTTCGGAATGATCTCTGCATATGAAAGTACCATGTCCTTCAATATCAATTTTCCTCTCAGGTTGGCAATTTATATGAATATTGCAGATTTCCTGCTGTTGTGAAAAAGGAGGCTTTAAATTACGTTTTAATAAGGCTTTTATTCGTACTTCTAATTCAAGTAAGTCATAAGGCTTACGCAAGAAATCATTTGCTCCAACATCAAATCCTCTTTTTAGATGTGCCGGTTTTCTTGATATTGTGATTATTAAGATAGGAGTTTTGTTAATAGTTGAATCTTTTCTTATTTCCTCACATACTTCAAAACCGTCCATTCCAGGCATCATGAGGTCAAGAATTATGAGGTCAGGCATTTCATCCTTCGCTTTTTGAAGCCCTTCCTCGCCGTTATATGCGATTAAAGCTTGATGCCCACATCTATCCTTAACTAAATCTTTAATAAAGACAACCTCTCTAAAATCATCATCAATGATTAATATTTTCATCTTGCTAACCTACTTTTTCGTAATCTTTGGAATTGTAAAAATGAAAGTTGAACCTTTACTTTCTTCACTTTCTACCCAAATTTTTCCTCCATGTAATTCTACATAATTTTTCACTATGCTTAATCCGATACCACTACCTTTTATTCCTCTGATTAAAGAATGTTCTCCTTGATAGAATTCATTGAAAATTTTGTTTCTTTCACTTTCTGGAATACCAATTCCGTTATCATAAACCTCTACTCCAAAATTTTCTTCATCTTCAAAAGTGGAAACAGTAATTTGTCCCCCATTTGGTGCAAATTTGATTGCATTATCCAATAGATTTGTTAAGACATGTTTGATTTTTAATTCATCTAACTTCGTCCTTCCTTCTATGGACAAATCACATTTGAAGCTTAATTCTTTTTCAGATATGTCATATTCAAATAATTTAGCTACCTCAAGAATTATGTCGGATAAATCATGGAACTTATTATTTTCGAGAGTGGCCTTTTCTTTTACAATTCGAACAAGATCAAATAAGTTACTTATCAACCTATCTTCTTCATTTAGGCTAGCCAAAGCAAGTTCCAAACGTTTTTTTTGCTTATCATTTATACTACCATACGTTTCAAATAACATATGGTCAATGCAACTTTTTACATGAGTAATTAAACTACCTAACTGATGAGAAGTAGTTGAAAGAAGCTCAGACCATATTTGTTCCCTGTTTCTAATAGTTATAGCGACTTGATTGGCAACAGTTTTGATTATTTCTAATTCTTGGTCATCTATGTAATCTTTTCTGGAAATATTATGACCTACTTCAAGTGTACCAATTTTAATTGGTTCACCAGTAGGCTTATAGGCAATAATTGGCACAAAGGCCCTTATGAGGTTTTCATGGTTAAATTTATCATATATTTCTTTATCAAAATGATCATCCCAACCTTTAATTACAATTGGTTCTTCCAATTCCATTAAAACATATGTTTGGATATCCCTTGTTTGTCCTTTCGGTGGATATAAATGATGAGACAAACCAACCCATCCTTTTGGGTCGACCGCATCTTCTAATAATCTGTTTTTTCTTCCTGCGAAAGTTGTAATAGTTTCATCTTCAACATTTACAAACTGAATGGTTGCAAATTCAAATCCCAATGTATCAGTAACTACTTCTAAAATTTTTTCAATGATTTCATCTTTGCTAGCGCAAGAATTAATTCTGGAATTAATATCACTAATAATTTTGAGATTTGTTTCAATTTCAAGTGCCGATGTTAGCCTCGTTGATATCGATTCAACTAAAACCAAATCATTGTAAGAAAATTTCCCACCTTCAGATGTCCTTGGTATCCTTATTACACCTAGTAAACCACCAGTTTTGGATTTTATTGGAACCGCAAGAAAGGATTTCGCATATCCATGTTCACCTGTTTCACATATCGTTTTTTTGTGTGAAGAAATTCCACTCACTTTACAAGTAAGTTCATTATTACAAAAATTGTAAAACTTTATTTTTTCTTCTTCTGTAAATTCCTTTTCAGATTCACTATTAAAAATTCTAGTTATCCCAACCGGATTATTTCCTTCATCTAATAAATAACAGACTAAATTATTTGGGTGTTTCACATATATCTCATAATCTTCTTGCAATTTTCTCTTTTGGATTTCTCCGGTCCCATAACAGTTAATCAACAAAGGTTTTGCAATATCTGCAACAAAACCTGTTTTTCCTTCGCCATATTTGTACAATAAGTCGATAACATTGATTTCATTTATTTTAAGTACACGACTATTTGTATATGCTAAGGCCAGTTTATTATTTCCTTGCTTAAGAAAAATTGAACAGCCTCTTCCCTGAACTAACTTTGGAATCTGATTAACTACATAATTAAATAATTTATTTTTGTCATAGATATTGCCTACTTCAATTAGAACTTCACCTAATTGTTTTTGCCGTTCATTGTGGAGAATCGATGATATATTGTTGGCAAAATCCTGCAATAATTGCATATTATTTTTATCAAATGAGTCTTTTGACATAGGTGCTGACACCCTCAGAACACCTTGTACCTCACCAATCTCCGATTTAATTGGCACCCC
>JAUUZA010000050.1 GCA_030590165.1 Candidatus Altarchaeota archaeon | reverse complement strand
CCTCAATCTAATAATAACGAAAAAAAGGCTTTTAAATCAGAAAAATTAAATACTTCTGTGTTTAAGGAAGTAAAGACAGAAAAACTAAAACTACTAGAAGATAACGCAAAGAAAAGTGAGCATAGAGATGGGAGGGTTAGTTCAGAAAATACAGAAAATAGGAAACTCGAAGGAAGTGGAAGAAGGGAATTGGAAGGGGTTGAAGTATCGGGAGAAGTATTTAAGAAAGTGATAGGGAAAGTGAAAAAACTAGATAATTCAAAAACTGATATAGAAACAAAAGTAGGGAAAGTAGAAGAGGTAAAAGAAAAAGTAGAAGAAGAAAAAGTAAAAGAAGAAAAAGTAAAAGAAGATCCATTAAAGGATTTTCGAAAAACAAAAAGTACTGTAGGAAAATTTGAACCATCTAGTATTCCAGATTCACTTGTGCGTCATTTTTCTGGTAATAAAAAAAAGACACCATTTGGTCTACTACAATATCAACTGGAGGAAGACTTTGATGTAAAAAAAATAATGAAACTAAATCCTTCAGCCTCACGAATCTTTCTTAAAAAATTGAAAGATGATCCTAAATATAAAAAGTTATTGACAAAATTGGATAATATTATAGAGAAAAAAGAGGAGAGAGGCATTTTTTAATTTGTCATTTTTTATATCAAGATTTTTTAAAATTCTTTTATCCCTCTTGTTTTTTATTTTAAAATCAATTATCATTGATATTACCGCGGATACAAACTATTTATATAGTTTTCATCTGTAGAAATAATATCCTCATGGGATTTTTATCAATTCAAAAAAAATTAAAATGAACGATAATTTTCATAAATATTTAAGAATTTCAAAAACAGTTGATAAGCAAAAATTAAAAAGATTAGACGCTGTCAGAGAGTTAGGAATAGAGCCATATCCTCATAATTTTGATAGAACAATTTCCGCAGGGGAGATTAAAAAACAATTTGACCATATAGAAGTTGGAACAAAACTAGAAGATAAAGTTTTTAATGTCGCAGGAAGATTGATGTTGAAACGAAAAATGGGCAAATCTATGTTTATGGATATTGTTGATGAAAGTGGCAAAATTCAGATTTATTTACAAAAACCAGAATTGACAGAACTTGAAAGAAATTTGCTTTCTAATATTAGCATTGGCGATATTTTAGGATTTACTGGTTATGTATTTAGAACAAAAATGGGAGAGTTGAGTATTCATTGTCAAAAAATTACATTGCTTTGTAAATCTCTTGCGAATTTGCCAGAAAAATATCACGGTTTGAAAGATGTTGAATTAAAATATAGACAAAGATTTGTTGATTTAGCAATGGATCCAAAAGTTAAAGAAGTTTTCAAAGTTCGCAGTCAAATTACTACTGCAATAAGGGAGTTTTTGAATGAAAGAGGGTTTATGGAAGTTGAAACTCCAATTTTACAACCGATTTATGGTGGGGCAATGGCTAAACCATTTTCTACACATCATAATGACTTGGATATGGAATTGTTTTTGAGAGTAAGTCCTGAACTTTATTTAAAAAGATTAATTGTCGGTGGATTTGAAAAGGTTTATGAAATTGGAAAAAACTTTAGAAATGAAAGTATAGACACAACTCATAATCCTGAATTCACTGCTATTGAATGGTACGAGGCTTATACTGATTATAATTATCAAATGACACAAGTTGAAACGCTTGTTGAGACAATCATTAAAAAAGTAAATAATGGAAGTACAAAAACTATTTTTGATGGCAAGGAAATTGATTTTAAAGCTCCTTGGAAGAGATTGAGTATTTATGATGGAATTAGAGAATATGCTAATGTTGAGCCTGAAAAGATTTCAAAAGAGGATTTAATTAAAGAGATTAAAAAATATAAAAATGATGTTGAAGAGAAAAAAACTCATGGGGAGTTATTGCTTGAGCTGTTTGAAGAAACAGCTGAAAAGAATTTAATTCAACCAACTTTTGTAATTGACCACCCAGTGGAAACTTCTCCATTGACAAAAATCCATAGAGATAATCCGAAATTAGTTGAAAGGTTTGAAGCTTTTGTAAATGCTACGGAAATTGCAAATGCATATAGTGAATTGAATGACCCTGTTGACCAAGGAATGAGATTGAAAGAGCAAGAAGCACATCAAGAGTTTGATGAAGAAGCTCACCCAATGGACAAAAATTTCTTGCACGCAATAGAAATTGGTATGGCACCGACTGGTGGTGTTGGAATTGGAATTGATAGATTAGTAATGCTTTTGACAGATAATATAAGTATTAGAGATATTATATTGTTTCCGACTATGAAGCCAAAGAGGAATAATTAGGAGATTTATTATGAATAATTTATTAGAAGCTATACTTGAAATATCAGCAGAAAGTCAAAATATTGAATTTAAAAGGTTGGAAGGTAAAAAAGTAGTAAGTAAAATTATTGAAACAATTGTCGCAATGGCAAATACTGATGGTGGATTTATTGTTTTAGGAGTTGATGATCCTGAAAAAACAAAGAAAAAAGGTACAGATAGAATTTATGGAATAGAAGAAAATTTAGAAAATTATGACGCTATTGGAAGAGAATTACAAAGAATAGCCCCACCAATTTCTAATATATGGGAACCAGAAACATTTTTGATAAAGCTTCACAAAAAACAGTTGCTCTTCTTAGAATACCTAAAGCTACAGAAAATTTTTATAGTATAGATGGCAATGTTTTTATAAGACAACAAAAAGGTAATAAAAAATTAACCCCGCAAGAAATTATTAAATTAAGTTATGCTAAAGGATTTGAAAAAGCTGATAAAGAACTAGTTGAAGTTGATTTTGAATTACTTGATACTAATTATTACAAAGTATGGAAAGAAGAGAGAGGTTTACCAAATAAAAAAATTGAAGACCTACTTTTTGATACTGGATTAGCCAAAAAAGATAGTGATAAAATATTGAAACCAACGCGAGCTTCTGTACTCTTATTTGCTGAATATCCTACAAATTTAATGGAAACAAAATGTACTATTCGTGTTTATAAATATAAAGGTGTTAAAGAAAAATTTGAAGAAAAACCTAATTTAATAGGGGCTCCAAAAACAATAGAGGGTCCAATGATAAAACTAATAAAAGAGGCTCATAATTATATTTTAGGGCTATTAGAAACAGGAATAGAAATTCATTCTGGTTTTATTACTAAGTACAAAATACCAACAAGAGCAATAAAAGAAGCTATTACTAATGCTGTTATTCATAGGGATTATCATATCAAGAGAGATATTGAGGTAAGTTTATTTGAAGATAGAATTGAAATTTTAAGTCCAGGTTTATTTCCATCCAACATTACAAAAACAAATATTGGGTATGTAAGAGCCGATAGATATAGAAATGATATTTTAGTTAAACATTTAAGAGAATTTCCTGAAAAGCCAAACTTGGATAGAAATGAAGGTGTGCGAGCAATGAGAAGTGAAATGGAAAAAAATAAATTGTATCCTCCAAAATTTATTACCTATCCAGATATAGAAGATTCTGTAAAAGTTGTTTTATTTAATGAAGAAACTCCTAGCGAATG
>JAUUZA010000063.1 GCA_030590165.1 Candidatus Altarchaeota archaeon | reverse complement strand
GATAAAAGAAGATTACCTGATTTATCCCGGCTCTGGAAAAACTTTTAAAGCAGGAAACAATTTTAAGTTTATACTTGGTAATTCCGGCGTAATTCGTCTCGAATTGAATGGCGAAAACCTTGAATTTGAGGGTAGGCGTAAATCGGTTAGGTACTTTAAACTTGATAAGAACGGGCTGGAAAGATTGTATTCACCCCCCAATTTAATACAAGAGTAGATGGCTAAAGAAGTTGAAAAAAGAATAGAATCACTACGTAAAAAGATTATAGAATATAGTGATAGTTATTATAAACTGGCAAAATCAACTATTAGTGATCCAGAGTTCGATAGACTTTTTAAAGAGCTTGAAAAGCTTGAACAAGAAAATCCTCATTTAATTACACACGATTCACCCACTCAAGTTATTGGTTCCGATCTAAAAGACGATTCAAAGCTTATCAAGCATAAAGATCCAATGTTAAGCATTGAAAATAAGCAGGACCTAAGAATTTTTAATAAAACGATTACGAAAAAATTACATAACGAAGGAATTTTTAATTATGAGTTTATAGTGGAACCTAAAATTGATGGAGTATCCGTTAGTTTGGAATATAAAAATGGAAAATTAATAACTGCTGCTACAAGAGGTGATGGTTTCTATGGGGAAGATATTACTGAGAATGTTAAAACAATTATGAGTATACCTAAAGAAATAAATAGAAATAGTTCAACCTCTTATATTTTGAATGACATTGTAGTCCGCGGTGAAATTTTTATGTATATAAGAGATTTTGAAAACTTGCAAAAACAACAAGAAGATCGTGATGAAAGGGTCTTTGCAAATCCTAGAAATACAGTTGCAGGAATAATCAAGAAGAAAGATTCAAAAAGTGTAGCTAACATACCATTGAAAATTTTCGCATATTCTCTATTAACTACTGAATACCAATTGAAAACTCAAGAAGAAAATTTGGAGATTTTGAGAAAATTAGGTTTCGATGTAAATAGTTACATAAAAAAGTGTAGGGACATTAAAGAAGTAATTACAGCTTGCGAAGAACTTGAGGAAATTCGAGATGATTTGCCATATGAAATCGATGGGGCGGTAATAAAAATTAACTCAGTAGACCAACGGGAAATACTTGGTATTGGTAACAAATATCCCAATTGGGCTGTAGCATTTAAATTTAAGCCACCACAAGCAAGTTCTATAATTTTGGGAATTGTCTGGCAGGTTGGCAGGACAGGTGTAATAACTCCTGTCGCAGAACTTGAACCTGTTTTTCTCGCAGGATCAACTATCAGTCGTGCAACTCTTCATAATTATGATGAGATTGAAAGGGAAGATTTCCGAATAGGAGATAAAGTAATAATTGAGAAGGGTGGGGATGTTATTCCGAAAGTGGTTTCGGTAGTACTAAGTGAGAGAAAAAAAGGAAGCAGAAAAACTAAACCACCTGAGACATGTCCATCCTGTAACGCTCTATTATTTAAAGCAGAGGATGAGGTAGCTTACTATTGCCAGAATCTTGAATGTCCTGCACAGTTAAAAAGCAAGTTGAAGCATTTTGTATCCCGAAATGCACTGGATATTAATGCGATTGCTGAAAGTGTCACGGAGAAATTGATTGATACAAATCTTGTTGAATCTCCATTGGATCTTTTCAAACTGGATACAAATACACTTTCAGTACTGAATTTAGGAACATCAAGTAAACCGCGTGTTTTGGGTAAAAAAAATGCTATTAAAGCTGTTCAAGCAATTCAAAAGGCAAAAACGAAGCCACTAGCCAAATGGCTTTTTGCAATTGGAATTCCAAAGTTGGGCCAAATTGGTGCTCAAACTATTGCTAAAAAACACGAGACGTTCCAAGATGTCATTAATTCACTAATTCTTTGTGATATCATAATACTTCAAGAACTAACAGAAAAAGCTTTATTTATTAATCCAAGATCTCATAAGAACCCTGTTGAATCTGAACAAGAAAAGGAAGAAAGAACAACTGAGTATAATCAGATATGCGATAAAGTTGATGAAGTGGGCAAGAGATTAGTTAAGGCAGGTTGGTATAAGCAAAATGAGAGGAAATCAAAAACAAGTAAAAACCGCACAATACCCGAGTATGTGTTGAAAAATAACGAAGGGATTGGTGCTGAAACAGCAAAATCTGTTCTTAATTTTTTAAATTCAAATATTGGTGCTGAAATACTTGATAGATTAAAAAACCTTGAAATTCATCCCGTTGGAGAAATAGAAAAGAAGGGAAAGTTAGATGGTAAGAAATTTGTTCTTACAGGAACTTTGCCAATCTTAAAGCGCTCTGAAGCAACTGAGTTGATAACTCAAAATGGAGGCAAAGTTTTAGGCACTGTATCAAAAAATACAAGTTATTTAGTTGCAGGTGATAATCCAGGAAGTAAGTTTGAAGAAGCAAAAAAACTTGGAATTGAAATAATTTCTGAGGAACAATTACTCGTAATGATCAAATGAAAATAATTACCTTAAAAGCAAGAAGTAGTTCAGGTGGGCACTATGTGGTAGAATT
>JAUUZA010000013.1 GCA_030590165.1 Candidatus Altarchaeota archaeon | reverse complement strand
GTTCAATTCAATAATAGTTATTCAGGAACAACCTCAAATAAACTTTCAAATATGACACCAATAATCGCAGCCAACCCAATAGGTAATTATTCACAAGCAAAAATAATCTTACCAAAAAAAAGTGTTTCAGTAGATGTAATCGCTCACTGTACATCATGGAATTTTCAAACGCAAAATTGTTCAACGTGGGAAATTAATCCAACCTCTCAATATGACTTCTCAGAAAATTCAACTCACATTTTCTTTTATGTAACAACTTTTGACAGTTATTCTGGGGGGGACGCAATTGTAGATGCTTCAATAAATAAAATTTATCTCAATAATTCTGAACCGAAAGAGGAAGAAACTATCAAAATAAGTGCAAATATTACAAATTTAGGAGGAATTGACATTTCAAACTTAAGAATTTGGTTTAATGGAACTTCCTGTAATGGGGTTTCTTCATTTATTGGAGAAACTTTTGTTGATGTAGATATTGATTCTTGGACTTATGCAAATATTTCACATAACTTTGAAATTTGTAATCATAGTATTTTAGTTACAGTTGACCCACTTAACGAACTTACAGAAGATTTTGAAAATAATAATGATAATTCAACAGGAATAAATGTAAAAATGTGGAGCTATATTTATGGAAATACTTCTTTTATAAAATCCACAGGGGACAACGAGGGCAATACATTAAAACAATGGATATCTCAACAAAACAAAGGAAATATTTTCTTTGTAGATTCTGATTCACTAATTGATTTTACGAAACTTAAAGCTCTCAATGGAACAAATGATTTTAATGAATTAGACTTAGCACTTAAAACTGAAAATACAACTGACAGTATAAGAAAAAAATATGATACTGACAATAATGATGAAGCTGACAATGTTGGGTCTTTTGATACAATGGGAATAATTATTACTGATGTTCCAATAATTGAATCTGGACCTTCTTCTTCTTGGGATACTGGAATTCTCTGGGATGCAAGTGATGGAGGAAGTGAATATAATGGGAGTCAAGACATCATTTTTATTGTTGAAACAAAACAACCAACAATTGGATTGTATGGATATTATAATTATGAAATTGCAATTCCAGCACTCCTTAGGGAATTGAAAGGGACAAATAATAAAGTTTCAATTTATCTGGAGGTAAATTAATGTTTAAAGAGCTATTCTATGCTCTATTACTCTTTATTTATCCACTTGAATTTGCAAACTTAGAACGAATTATTGATGGTGACACTATTGAAACAAGTTTAGGAACAATTCGTCTTCTTGGAATAAATTCACCTGAAAAAGGTCAGAGATGTTTTTTTGAAGCCACTCAATTTTTGAAAAATATTACAGGACAAACAATAATAATGCAAAGGGATTTAGTGAATAAAGATAAATATGACAGATTTTTAAGACATCTCAATCCAGAACAATCAATAAACTTACAAATGGTTGAGAATGGTTACGCTAAATCATATAATCTTTTTCCAAATTATTTTCACTATGATAAACTTATCAATGCTCAAATAGATGCCATAAAAAATGAAAAAGGTTGTTTATGGAAATCATCAAATAATTCATGTATTAGAATTAATGAAGTGAATAAATATGGTCAATGGGTTAAGGTACAAAATATTTGTAATAAAAAATTAAATTCAAATTTTTTTATTGAAAGTGATGGAAGACAAAGAGAAGAAGTAAGTAATTTATGTGCAAGTTGTTCAGAAATAATTTCAATAAAATTAGGAAATTTTGTTTTTTTATTTGATGATTTTGGTTTAATTGATTTTATGAAAACTTAAACTGTGATTCAAACAGAAATCTTATTCTTGCTAAAGTATTCAATTCATCAATTGATTTATCATTCCTAATCCTAATCATGCGTGGAAACCTCAAGGCAAACCCACTATTATATTTTGAGCTCTTCTGAATTTCTTGAAAACCAACTTCAATAATTATTTTGGGTTTGATTGTTACAAAAGTTCCTTTTTCCTTCAAAAACAAAGGTTTTAATGACTCTGTCAAAATTTCTAAATCTGCCTCAGTTGTTCCTGTTGCAACTTTTCCAATTTCAACAAAATTATCTCCTTGTTTTGCAGCCACAATAAAACTACTGAGCCATTTTGCACGTTTACCTTCACCCCATTCTGCACCAACTATTACAAGGTCAAGTGTTTCAGTTTCTGGTTTAAGTTTATACCCATAACCAACTCTTTGACCTGGCTTGTACGGTGAACTTATATTTTTCAACATTACCCCTTCAGTTTTTATAGCGAGAGCCTTAGTGTAAAATGCTTCAGCTTCTTTTTTATTTTTTGTCTTAAGAAAATCTACAAGTTTTAATTCGTTTGAAGGTGTAAATGTTTTTCTCAACATCTCAAATCTTTCACCCTGCGTTAAATCAATAAGAGTTAAATTATCTAAATAAAGAAGGTCAAACAAATAAGTAATGACAGGAATTTCTTTGGCCATTTTTTCTACTTCGTATTTTCTCCTTATTCTCCTACTAATTTTTTGAAAGGGAACCCATTTTCCAGTCTTGGGATTTATCCCAACTGTTTCACTATCAATTACTACATTTTTAACATTCACTCCCTTTCTTACTGCTTTAACTACATCTGGAAACTGATGTGTAACATCATCAAGCCTTCTTGTAAAAATTTTAACCTCTTTTCCTTTCTTATGAATCTGAGTCCTGAATCCATCATATTTATACTCTATTTGAACGGGAAGTCCTGTTTTTTCAAGTCCCTCTTCCATATTCTCAGTTTTTGGATAAAGCATAGCCTTTAGTGGACGCCCAATATTCAATTTCACTTTTTCTAATGCCTTTTCCCCTTTTAATGCAAGTTCTGCAACTTCACCAAAATCATTCAACACTGCATTCGCTTTCTCAACTAATTCTGGCGATACCTGAAAAGCCTTAGCCAAAGCTTCACGAATAACTCCTTCTCCAACACCAATTCTTAATTGACCAAGAACAGTCCTAATGATATATTTTACACCCTCCGGTTCGGCATTACTAAGAAGCTCAGCCAAGAGTGAAATTTTTTTATCAACACTACCTTCACCTGTAGCTTGTGAAATTTTTTTAAGTGAATTATATACTTTATTCACTGTTAACTCTTCTTTGAATAACACTGATTGTTTTCGTAACACAAGAAGAGCTGCAGCACTCGACCCAAGGTCCCCTTTTTTCTTTAATAAATTCAATACCTCGTCCCTATTGGCACCCGATGTTCTAGAAATTGCAGTCATTGCCATCTTTTCAGCCATGTTTAACTCTTTTTGAAGCCAAGGTGGAAAAATTTCACCTTTTAATAAATAAGTAATTCGTTTGAGAAGTGGTTTTGGAACTTTTCTAAGAAAATTAGCAATTAAATCAATTTTACTAAGTGTTGATGAAGTTCCCTCAAGCTCTGCATACATTTTTGCTAGAACTTCATACTTCATAATTCAATAAATTCAGGAAAGTTATATATTTTCTTGAACCTTAGATTCAAGTGGAAGCAAAAGAAGCCATTCGAAAAAGAAAATGTGTCCAAAAATATTTAGATAAACCAATATCTTTGAAAGTTATATATGAAATTCTTGATTGTGCCCGTTGGGCTCAGACTGCATTGGGTGCACAAAGTTGGGAATTTATTATAATAACCAAACAAGAAACTAAAATTAAATTGGCTGAAGCAGCTAATCAAGAATGGATTTCTGGCGCATCAGTCATCATTGTTGTAGCCTCAAATAAGGAAAGAATTGAATTTACAATGAAAGGTCACCCCCCTAATAATTATGCAGTAATGGAAATTTCAGCTGCAGTTCAAAATATGCAAGTCGCTGCCCGTTCACTTGGACTCGGAACCTGTGCTGCCTTTGTATTCGACCACAAACAAGTACAAGAAATAGTGAAAACTCCTAAAAATGTTGACCCAATTTCAATCGTAACACTTGGATATCCAAAAGAATTCCCACAAAATCAAAGAGCACCACTCGGAGAATTTATGCATAAAGAACAATTTGGTGCTCCTTTTGATGAAGATATCCCAAATAAATATAATAAAAAATGGAACCGAAACTCCCTAATTCATCTTTTAGGGTAGGAAAAGCTTTAAATAGAAACAATGATTGTTGTAATTATAATGTGGTGATGCTTGATGATAATACCAAAAAGAGTAGTAGGTCGTGTGAAACATTTTATTGGACTCAATCTTTATGAAACTCAAATTTGGCTAGCATTGCTTAGTCATGGTGTGGCTACAGCCGGTGAATTGGCTGAAGCTGCTGGTGTTCCTCGTTCCAGAAGTTATGATGTTCTTGAAAGTCTCTCTAAAAAGGTTTAACAATTGTAAAATCTGAAGGTAGGCCCCTAAAATATATGGCAGTTTCACCAGAGCAAGGAATGGAAAATCTCAAGAGATATTATGAAATGTCTTCAGAAACAGTTAGAGACAATTTAGAATCATTAAAAAACACTGCAGTCATTAAGGAACTTTTAGATATTTACAAAAAAGGAGAAATGGTAATGGAGCTTCCTGAATTAATTGGTTTAGTGAGGGAAAAAAATAATTTATTCGCTCATCTTTCTACAATATTGAATCGATCAAAGTCAGTTGTTCGTATAATGGCAACACCTTCTGATGTTGGCGAATTAAATTCATTTTATATTGAAAACATAAAAGACGCTAAATCAAGAGGCGTTAAAGTTCAAATTTTAATTCCAGCCGGAACAAAGGCAGGCGAACTTGAAAAATATGCGGAAGTTAAAACTGTTGACAAACCAATAAGTAGAGCTATTGTTTCTGACGGAAAGGAATCAATGATGATGTTTATGAATCCTGACGAAGTACATCCAACCTTCGATTCTGGGATTTGGGTAAACAGCCCATATATTAGTAAAACTGTTGATGCTCTCTTTGATGAGGCTTGGGACGAATGACCGTTTGTAAAAAATGTAGATTTTGGTTACGAGAATGGAGATGTATTTTTTATAAATTTGAGCCTCCATCGGATCCGGAAGATATTGGATGCAAAAATTTTATTGATAGAAAATCGAGTAAATAAATAGAGCGATTAATGTCGTTTTTTCTTCTTCTTTCCCATTTAATTGTTAGTAACCCCAGTTTAAAATAATTATCAATATAAAATCTTAAAACAAAGCTAAAGATGTCTAAAACAGAAACTAAAGCTTTTTTTGAAATTCACTCATATGAACTAGACTTTTTCTCAGTACATAAACGACACGATGAAGTCCTAATAAAAGACGAAGACCAAGAAATTGCACTTCATTATGTGGCAATTTCTGGTTTTATAGAAATTTTATTAAAATTTTCAAAACAGGAAAAAATTAAAACAAAATTATTAAATAAAAAAGAACTTAAAAAATTAAAAAAACAATATGGAGAAGATATTTGGTGGGAACAAGACATAGTTAATAATAAATTTTACAATAAATTCTACACCCCTGCTTTAATTTCAAAAGTCGACGAATATAATATGACAGAATATCCAAGCATTCATTCTTGTTTAATTTCAGGTGAACATCTGGGAGCATATATTACCCCTCAAACTTCTCTTATCTTTGGTAATTGGGAACCTTACCCTCTCTTCAAAAAATTAAAAATCACCCCATATTTTGAAATGAAACCTGAAGAAATTGAACCTTTTATTTATAGCTTGATTCAAAAAAGTGCAGAAGACCAGTATTCCTTCATTCGACCGGGAAACCTATTAAATCCAATAGAGAAAGTACAATCAAAGGAATACAAAAAAACCTTCAAAAAAATTAAAAAATTAAATAAAAGTTAAACCTGTTTTATCTAATGAGAGGGAAACTTTGTGTAATTTGTAAACAAAACTATGTTTCTCAACCCGAGTTCGATATGTGTTTTGAATGCTGGCAGAATCATGAAGAAGAAGGATTTTCTAAACGCAAGGAAGTTTTTTTTAAAGATGATTTTTCAGATTCATATATTGTTTTTATGACAAATCAAAAAAAGGAACGATTCGGAATTACTAAAAATATTGATACTGCCCTTCTCAATCTAAACAAAAAGTTTCCACTACTCAAATTGGTATTTTTCAGAAAATTTGTTAAGGAGTATGATGCTAAAAAATTCTTAGCTTGGTTAAACAATCTTTCTGAAATTGAACTAAAAACCTTTCTTGAAAATTACAGAAAAATTTTAAGAAAACTCAACTTTTAATAAGAAAAGCCCACCAATCAAAAATAAAGGAAAAGATAATGCCAAAAACGCAGTCCAACTTTTAAATGTGCCAAAAAGTGGAATAAAAATTAAACCAAGGACAACAAAGCCGATTCCAGCTTTCTTCTCATTCTTCCACGCAGTAAATGTAAAAAAACTAATTAAAAGGGTGGGAATTAGACTTATGAAAAAAAGAGCCCAATTTCCAAGAGAAACAAAAGAAAATGAACCAAGTAAAAGAGAATAAATCACGGCTAGACTTCTCGCACTCCATTTCAAAACCTCTTTTTTCATAGAGCCAGGAAAGGGATTTGCACCCTTGTAAAGCAGATCTGCAATCTGCCGCCTATCTGTTCGGCCATCCTGGCTTAACTAAAATAAAATGACTCGACGTAATTAAATATTATGTTGTATTGTTTTAAATATGAAAACTGCAGTAGTCTATGCCTCAATTCATCATAAAAATACTGAAAAGATTGCAAAGGAAATTGCAAAAACGCTCAAAGCAGACCTTAAAAATGCCATAAACACCACACCACAACTAAATGATTATGATTTGATTGGTTTTGGTTCTGGTATCTTCTTTTGGAAACATCATAAAAAAATCTTGGAACTTGTTGATTCACTTGAAAATACAGAGGGAAAAAGTGCTTTTATTTTTTCCACAAGTGGACTTAATAGAATTCGTCCAGACTTCCATAACGCCCTAAGAACTAAACTTCGTGAGAAAGGATTTCATATAATTGGAGAATTTTCTTGTAAGGGTTTTGATACTTTTAGTTTTTTAAAAATTATAGGAGGAATTAATAAATTTCGTCCAGATGATATTGATTTAGATAATGTAAAACATTTTTCAAAAAGAATTTTAGACCATTGGAAAACTGAAATTGAAATTTCCAGTAGCGAAAGAAAATATCAATCAAAAATTAAAAAAGAACAAGAAGAAAAACAAGAACGCAAACAAATAATTAATAAAACTAAGAAAACCCAAAAAACAAAAACCACAAAGAAGAAAAAAATAAATCCCCAAATTAAGCGAAAACCTCCCCTTAAACAAAAAAATAAAGTTAAACGAAAAAAGTCCAAATCTAAAAAAACAACAAACTCTAAAGCAAAGAAAAAATCCAAAACAAAATCAAAAAAATAAATTATTATAATAAATGGGCCCACAGGGATTCGAACCCTGGACCTCTGGCTTATCAGACCAGCGCTCTAGCCAGGCTAAGCTATGGGCCCCACAATTTAGTTGCATCTTTGTACTTTAAAAATCATACCAAAGAAAGAGCAAGAAGGGAAACCGCAACTACTCCCAATTCAGCACCTGGCAAGGTCAAACCTAAGAATCCCTTTCCATAAATTGTAAAAGCTAATTGCAAAACAAGGGTTGCAAGTAAGAATGCACTCGCATAAAACTTTCCTTTCGACTTGTATTTTTTACGCACTATTGGCTGATAACCTATTTCAGTGTAAATCATGGTGTTTAATGCTGCAGACTTTCCAAATTTCAAAAAAGTACCGAGAGACCCTAAACCAAGAAGTGACCCAGCAGCTGCAATTTTCTTCCACAAACTCTTATCAATAATTTGAGAATTTTTTTTCTTTGAAGGATTAGTATCATAAGCAAAAGCAAGAGCGGGCAGACTATCAGTAACCAAATTCATCCATAAAAGTTGGGCCGGTTTGAAAAGTACAACACCAAAAAACATTCCTGCAGTAATTGAAATAATTTCAGCAGTATTCATACTGAGTAAATATTGAGTTGCTTTCCTAACATTCAAAAAGACACTCCTCCCCTCTTTTACGGCATCAATTATAGTATTAAGATTATCATCAAGAAGAACAATGTCGGCAGCTTCCTTAGCAAGGTCTGTTCCAGAACCAAGAGCAATTCCTACGTTTGCTTTTTTTAGGGCTGGCGCATCATTCACGCCATCTCCAGTCATTCCAACAATCAAACCTTGATTTTGAAGCATATTTACAATTTTTAATTTATCTTCAGGTGCAACTCTTGCGAATACACTCGCATTTACTACGTCAGCTTCAGTAATTTCAATATTAGTAAGATCAATAACTGGACCTGTAATCCCAACTTGTTTTGCTATGGCTCTTGCAGTTTCTGGATGGTCACCAGTTATCATTTTAATTTTAATCCCCATTTGCTTTGCAGTTTCTAAAACTTTGTCAACTCCCCTTCGTGGTGGGTCATAGAGACCCAAGAAACCATGAAACTCCATTTTTGTATCGTCAACACCAGAAGCAAATGCTAAAATTTTTAGACCACGACTGGCCATATCATTAAGAATAGTTTCAAAATCATCTGGAAGATTTTTACATTGTTTTGCAACAATTTCTGGGGCCCCTTTAATATACATTCTTCCCTTTAGTGTAGCTCGTGAAAATTTTTTATCTGAATCAAAAGGTTCAAAAGATTCGGGGTTTCGTCCACCTGCCCAAATTCTTAAGGCTTCATCAACAGGGTCCTTAAGTTCTTGAGAAGTTAATGCAGCTGCAATTTTCATAATTTCAATATCCCCCCATTTTTCCTTCACTTTTAATTTATTTTCAGTAACGGTTCCGGTCTTATCAACACAGAGTACATCAATAGAACCCAGTGCTTCAACGGCTGGAAGTTTTTTTACTATAGCTTTGTGGTCTGCCATTTTTTTAACTCCGACTGCCAAACACATTGTTGATAAAATGATTAATCCTTCAGGAACTGCAGCAACACCTAAACTAATTCCAAGTTCAATCATTTCAAGAACTTCCTTCCCTTCTAAAATTCCAATTAATGCAACTAAAACTGAAATCCCTATAACAACCTTTCCCAAAAACCCACTAAGTTTTCTTAATTTTTCTTGAAAGGGTGTTTCAGTTTCACCTTCAGAAAGTTCTGAAATTTTTCCTATACTCGTATTCATCCCGGTTGAATTTATCCTAACTTCAACCTTTCCTTTTACAATTAATGTTCCTGCAAAAATTTCATCATTAAATGATTTGAAGATGGGAATACTCTCCCCAGTAAGCATAGATTCATCAACCGTCAAATCCCCTGAAATAATTTTACAATCAGCAGGAATCTTATCTCCTGCTTCTAAAATCAAAATATCATTTGGAACTAAAAATATAGAGTCTATTGTTTGAATTGCCCCGTCTCTAAAAACTTTAACCTCCGACTTAAGTCTTTTTTTTATACTTTCAATGGTTCTTTCTGCCTTATACTCTTGAAAAAATCCAACAATTCCATTAAGAAAAACAATAGCAATAATTAAAACGGAGTCAATGGCCTCGCCTATGAAATAACTTAATCCTGCCGCAATAATTAAGAGAATAACAAGTGGGTCTTTGAATTGAGATAAAATCATTTTTGGGACTTTGAATTTATCTTTCTTGCTTACTTCATTTTTTCCAAATTTTTGTAAATTGATTTCAGCATCACTTTGACTAAGACCCTTCACTGAAAAAAATGGTTTGTGTGTATTTATCTTTACAGGAAAGCATTAAAGCCATACATAATAGAACTAAGGTGGAACTTTGGGTAATTTATGCTATTGGGGCTGCTATTGGATTTTCAATTGCTAATTTTGGGATGAAACTCGTTAAGTTGGATGTAACAACTTTAAGCTTTGTATATCTCTTCGTTTCCTCACTTTTCTTCCTACCATTTTCAAAAATACCAGAGTCCAAGACCAACCTTCTTTGGGCTGCATTAATTGGTGTTTTTGTTGCTGCAGCGGCAGTATTAAATGTCAAAGCATTCAAAATGGCGCCAAATCCTGGATTCCCTGCAGCAATTGCTGGATTAACCACTGTTTTAATGTATGTTTATAGTTGGATTTTTCTGGGAATTGGACTTTCCCCCATTAAACTCATAGGGAGTCTTCTTGTTCTTGCTGGAGTTGCCTTGGTCGCAATCTAATTAAAGGAAAATAAGAAAGGGAAAGTATGGGGGGCTATGGTCTAGTGGTTATGACGTCGCCCTTACACGGCGAATATCCCCGGTTCAAATCCGGGTAGCCCCATGTAAAAAATTCTGGGCCGGTGGTCTAGTGGTATGACGTCACGTTCGCAATGTGAAGGTCGTGGGTTCAAATCCCATCCGGTCCAATCCACTTCTTTAGTGCGAATGAAACAACAACCTAAAAACTTCAATAGACAAAATTCCTAAAATAAAAACACCCCAAACCCCAACAGACTTCTCAAATTTTTTATCAAGATGAAGTTCAGGAATCAAATCAACTGCCGCAATGTAAATGAATCCACCTGCTGCAATTGGTAAAAGAATATTTGATAAACTAGCTCCAATAAAATAACCAAGTAATCCACCAATAATACAAGTCGCCTGACTAATAAAAGTCCAAATAATAGCCTTATTCCTTGAAAATCCATGATGAATCAATATTCCAAAATTTCCCATTTCTTGTGGAACTTCGTGTGCTAAAATTGCAAAAGTAGTAGTCCATCCTAAAACTGGGTTTATCAAAAATGATGCAGCAATAACAAACCCATCAACAATATTATGAAACCCATCTCCAATTATGATTAACCAACTAACGGGATTTGCTGAACATTCCCCCTCATGACTATGTCTCATATGAATAAGTCTTTCCAAAAAGAAAAATAAAATGAAACCAACGACCAAGAGTTCACCAGAAAATTCATTGATTTCAAAGGCTTCAGGAATAAGATGTAAAAATGCAGCACCTATCATGGCACCTGCTGCGAATGCAACTAGATATTTTGAAAATTTCTCAACTGTCTCCATATTAAAAAATAAGGAGAAAGTCCCTAAAAGACCAGTTAAACTGTCTAAAAATGTAGCCAAAAGTATGGAACTTAACACAAATAATTATATTCTAATGATTTAAAGAATTTATTTAAATTTCAGAAATGCAGAAAGATATGAAGTGGATAATTCCTTTTTTGATGTTGAGTTTGGTATTCGCCCAAGATTTTTTAACAATTCGAGACAATGAACTTTTTAAAATTGAAATAACTGGCGTAACTGAAGACAAAGACGTTTATGAATTAAGTGAAACTCAATATACAATAAATATTGAATCAAAAAAATTTTTCATTCTAGATAATTATTCAATTAGTATTAAACCGAAAAATCTTGAAAAAATTGCTCAAGAAGTTGGAGTGCCACTCTCAAAAACATTTAATGTAACAATATTCCCTGGGAGTGAAACGCGTAACATTGAAATTCCAGATTTAATATGTGGAAATTATCAAGTAAGTGGAATTTTAAATTACTAACTCAATGGAACTTTTCAGAAATATGAAGATGAGTTAAGAATAAAAATTCCTTGTAAAGATTTTAAGTCTAGATTAATTTATGGGCTTATTTCAAAACTGCCATATCCTCTACTAAGAGGCCTTATGAACTTCTTTAAAATTGAGTTTTAACTCTAGATTTTTCAATTATTTGAACGCCAAAACTTTGTTGGTTTTTTTCAAATTTTTTGTATATCAATATTGTTGACGCCATTATAACAACCCCAATTAAAAAGGCGTTGAAAAAACCCAGGAATTTTATTAAGTATCCACTAATCACACTAAATATCGCAATAGCAAGAAGACGCAAAGCAATAGCTGTACCAAAAACTTCTTCACCAACTTTTAATGAAGCATATTCAAAAAACATCATAATAAAACTCCATGAAAAACCATTCACTAAATAAAACAATAAAAGTAAGATTAAACTTTCAAAATAAATTGAACTAAGGAGTAAGCCAAAACCTAACATTTTCAAAACATAACCAATCTTATAACTTGAATATTTCAGTCTTCCGGCCACTTTGAACAAAGAAGCGCTAGCAATTGAACCAACAAAAGAACAAATGTAAACTAAACTTCCGGCTCCAAATATATTAGTAATTAAAGTAGGAAGTTGCAAAATTATAATACCTGATGAAATTGAATAAACACAAATTAATAAATAAATTAATTTGACCTCTTTAATATTTGAAATAAGAGCTCCATGCGATTTTGAAAAAAGCCATGTTTGAAATTCCCTTAGTCCATGAATACTTCTACTTGCCATTTTAAGAAAACCAAAATCGTGAAAAATAAATGAAATGAAGGGAAAAGATAAAATTGATAACAATGCCAAAATAAGTGAGAATTCACTCAAACTAAAAAATTGAACCATAAAAAAAGACACAATAAGCCCAAAAGCCCAAGCAAGTCCTGATGTTTGTTCTAACCTTCCTAATTTTTCACTGAGTGACCCTTTCTTTTTTTTCAATTCAGACAAAGCTCCAAAATAAATTGATTGGGGAAAAAATGCCAAGATGAAAGTTGCTAAATAAATTAAAGAAGAATGAGAAATCATAATCAACCCAATTGCCATGGTAGCATAACCAAGAGTAATCATACTTTTGTGATTTGCCTTTTTTGAAAATCTACTCCATAAAAGCGGAGCAAGAAATAAACCAAAATAATAAATTGAATTTATTATTCCAACTGAAACTGAATCCCCCCCAAATGAAAGTATGAGTAAGGCAGGGAGATAATTATACCCTGCAAAAATGAATTTGTACGGTAACATACTCAATATTTCTTCCATAATAGAAAGTAAACACAGAGTCAATATGCTTTTTTATTTAGGGACAATAAATTAAAGTATGAATATTTTCCAAGCCATTGTATTAGGAATAATACAAGGACTGGCAGAATGGTTACCAATTAGTTCTGAAGCCATGGTAACGCTTGTTGGAAGCTTTCTCTTTGGTTTCGAATTCAAAAAAGCACTTGGAACGGCTGTTTGGCTTCACTTCGGAACCTTTTTTGCGGCATTGTTCTACTTCAGAAAAGATTTACTTAATTTACCAAAAGATAAAGATTTACTCAAATTCATAATAATTTCATCAGTATTTACTGCAATAATTGCAATTCCTTTAATGTTTCTTGCTTTCTCAATTTCAATATCAGATGGATTAATTTCAATTTTAATTGGATTGTTTTTAATCATAATTGCATTTTTGAATCGCAGTCAAAAATCAGGAAACAAAACAAATATCAAAACAAATGACGCAATTATTACAGGTACCGTTCAAGGACTAGCTGCACTTCCTGGTTTTAGTAGATCAGGTCTAACTGTTTCAACCCTTCTTCTCAGAAAGTTTTCATTATCTCAAGCTTTCCGCCTTAGTTTTCTGATGAGTTTACCTGTTATTTTTGGTGCTCAAATTTTCTTACCTCTCTTAATGGAAAACTTTGAAATAACTTTTCCTTTAATTATTGGAGGTTTTACTTCAGCAATTATTGGTTTATTAAGTATTGAAGTTCTAATGAAAACTGCTAAAAAAATTAATTTTTTTAAGGCTACTCTTGGATTGGGAATTGTTACTATTATTCTTGGTCTTTCCATAATTTAAACTAAGAATAAAAAACAACCCAAGAAATAACATAAAATTAAGACTAAAATAAATAGTCCCATACACATTGCAAGAAACTTCATTATTTTTTCCATATCCTTTCCTCCCAAAAAATCTGATTTTTGAGCGAGACTAAGGTTTATCATTACTAACAAATAAAACTTTCGGTTTTAAGTGTCGCACGTAAAAGTAACACTAAATACATCAAAAAGAATTCAAAACTCGAATATTTTCATCAATTCAAAAAAAATCAGTATTCGCTTTTAATCAAATCTGTAACTTCTTTTACTTTTCCCAAATCAAAATATGTTGTAAAATCTTTAATTTTTATATGTCCCTTAAGTTCGGTTTCTATTAAATTTTCCAAATATCGATTCTTTTTAATATGGTCATATATAATAAATAAACTCTTCTTAGAAGCTCTAATTAAAAGATTTGAATTTATGTTAGAAAAACCAAGACCCTTCTCAGTTATATTTTCCAAAGGTTCAACACGTGCAATAATATTAGTATGATAAGAATCTTCAAATAAAACAAAGGAAGTACAATCTTTATTTCTGAAACTTTTTTTGATTAATCCATACTCACGATCAGTTCTGTGCCCATCAAAAGAATTGCCATAATGATAAAATATTTCAATCTCTTCTATTTCTGATTCTCCTGCCAGTTCAGTAAAAATATTTTCAATAAAGTCATAACCAGAAACATATGTTCCACTATCTTTTGAGTTTTTAGCGGAATATTGATTAAGTTGCTTTTGTTTCATAATTATTCTACTATTAAGTAATTATAAAAACTCAGTTTTTATTAAACTCTTTTTTCCAGAAAAACTTAGCGGGAGGGGGATTTGAACCTCCGACCTCCGGGTTATGAGCCCGGCGGGCACTCCAGACTGCCCTACCCCGCTATCTTTATTTATTACCTTTTTTACGACTTAAAAACCTATGGAAAATATACATTTCCATATAGATTTACTTTAATACACTCACGCCTCACTCATTTATGCCACAGAATAATTTTGTCGTAATCACAGGGGGAGTCATGAGTGGACTCGGTAAAGGTATCTTATCTGCAAGTATTGGACGGATTTTGAAATCTTGCGGACTAAAAGTTTCTCTTGTCAAAATTGACCCCTATCTCAATATTGATGCCGGAACAATGAGCCCATTTGAACACGGTGAAGTTTTTGTTCTTGATGATGGTGGAGAAGTTGATTTAGACTTTGGTCACTATGAACGCTTCCTCGGACAAAGTTTAGATAGTAGTCATAGCATAACAACTGGAAAAATTTTCAAAGCAGTAATAGATAAGGAAAGAAAAGGGGATTATCTCGGGAAAACAGTTCAAATTGTTCCACACGTAACAGAAGAAATAAAAAATCGACTAAAAAAAATTGCAAAAGAAACTGATGTCTTAATGGTTGAAGTTGGCGGAACTGTTGGAGATATTGAAGGAGGTCATTTCATTGAAGCCCTTCGCCAATTGAAAAAAGAAGAAAAAGTTGTTAATATTCATTTAACACATCTACCCATTTCTGGAATAGACCAAAAAACTAAACCAACTCAACATAGTGTTGTAATCTTACGAGGAATGGGAATCTTGCCGGATATAATGGTCGGGCGATGTGAAACCCCTCTTACAGAAAAAACAAGGACTAAAATTTCTTTAAGATGTGATGTTCCTTTAAATGCTGTAATTAGTGACCCAACATTGAAATCAACTTACGAACTCCCCTTACATCTTGCAAAAGAAGGAATTCATACTATTATTCAAGACTTACTTAATCTTCCGAAAAAGGAACCTGACCTTTCTGAATGGGAAAATTTTACAAAAAAATTGCACGCAAAAAAAGAACTTAAAATAGGCATAGTTGGAAAATATTCAAAGGGCGATACATATCTCAGTATCATTGAAGCACTAACTCATGCAGGAACAAATCTTAATGTTTCACCAAAAATTGTATGGATTGATTCAGAACACGTTAATGAAAAAGACTTAGAAAATCTTGATGCAATGATTACACCTGGTGGATTTGGAAATCGTGGAACAGAAGGAAAAATTGATGCAATTAAATTTGCAAGAAAAAAGAAACTTCCTTGGCTCGGTCTTTGTTTGGGATTCCAATTAGCTGTTGTTGAATTTGCTAGAACGGAATTAGGACTACAAGCTCACAGTACAGAATTTCATCCAAAAACAAAATAAGCCGTAATCATACCTCATTGGGAAGCGC
>JAUUZA010000064.1 GCA_030590165.1 Candidatus Altarchaeota archaeon | reverse complement strand
TTTCTCTTTTGATGAAAGAACTATTTCGTCGTCTGCTTTCTCTTTTTTGAAAGAACGTAAAAGTGTAATTACCTTTGCGGCAATTTGTGAGTTCATTGGTGAGCCACCCTCTGTAGCTTCTTTGGCTGCATGTAGTATTTCAGAAGGAGATGTTTTTTTTGATAAATATCCACAAGCACCAGCAATAAGTGCATCAAATATTTTTGCATCGTCTTCATATACAGTGAGCATTAAAATTTTCACATTGGGCAAAATTTCTTTGACTTTTTTAACACCGTCAATTCCAGAGATTCCTGGCAAATTAATGTCGCTGATAATTACATCTGGGTTAATAGCTTTAATTTCTGGAAGCAGAATCTCGTAGCTTTCAAAACTCGCAGAGCAAGAAAACCCATCTGTGGCATTTATAAAAGCCGCAACACCCTCTCGGTATGTTGGATTGTCTTCCACCAAAACAATTCTAATCATCTTTGTTACCTATAATTTTTAATTTGCCTAATTTAATTTTAACAATTATCTGAGTTCCATTTCCGGCAGAGCTAACTATATCAATATCTGCTTCAATTGCTTTTGCTCTATCTTCCATATTAAATAATCCATTCCCTCTTTTAATTTTATCAATATCAAACCCTATTCCATCATCACTAATAATTATAGTTAGTATTTTATTTTTAGGTGTGATTTTCACATCAATGAAAGAGCATTTGCTATATTTTATTGCATTATTTATAGCTTCCTTTACCATAAGATATAAATTTTGACGTGCAAAAAGGGAAAGTTTAAATTCATTCACGCTATCCATATTTGGGAAGTTAAGAATGATATCCGACCGAGAGAGAACTTCTTGATAGGAATCTACAAGACGTAAAATTAAATCTTTGGAACTATCTTTTTTAGGATTAACCAACCAAACTATATCACTTAATTTTTCAATTATTTCATTAGAGGTTTTAGTTATTTGAGTTAATCCAGTTTTCTGTTTCTCTGAAACATTTTCGCTGTGTTTAAGTAGTTCGCCTAAAATTGTTATTTCGGACAGACCGGAACCAATATCGTCGTGCAAATCTGCCGAGATTTTGCTTCTTAACTTATTAACAAGTTGAATTTGCTTCAATCTATATTGAATTATAGCATATGAAATGAATATTATACCTAATAGTACTAAAATATAAAACCACCAAGTTTCCCAAAATGGAGTGAATATTGAAAAAGTAAAAACTACTGGGTCAGACCATATTCCCCATTGGTTACTTGCTGTTACTTCAAAAGTAAAATTTCCTGGAGGCAGATTTGTATATTGAACATAATTTCTACTGGATTCAATCCAATCTGAATCAATGTTTTTTAGTCGGTAACGATATTTTACTAAACTTGGTTCAAGATAATTTATTCCGACAAATTCAAATTTTAGGTAGTTCTCATCATAGTCTAACTCTAGTTGTGGATTTGAGTGAATCAAGTCTATTTCTTTATCAAAAATGTGTAACGATGAAAATAGCACTTTCACTTTTTGTGAGTTTTCCAGTTCAATTTTAGGATCAATTTTTGTAACTCCACCGATAGTTCCAACCCAAATGTTTTCATTAGAATCTTTAAAAATTGCGCCTTGATTACATTCATTGTTAGCAAGACCACTCTGTTTAAGAACCTGTCGCACAAAATAATTGTTTTCTTTATCTCGTCGAATAATATTTAGACCATTATCTGTTATAGCGTAGATGTTTCCTTTAGAGTCTTCTTCAAAACCAATTACAGAGTTATTTGAAAGACCTTGCTCAACTCCCAGCGTATCTCTGGCAGAATCTCCATAGCATCTAATTAACCCCTGCTCATTTGTTCCAAAATAAAAATCACCATTCTCTGCTTCGAACATAGACCATATTTGGCAATTGGACATATCTTTGTGAAGTGGACTAAATTTACCATCTCTTAATTTATATATTCCCTTTGCATCAACACTAATCAGAATAGTTCCATCTTTTTTCTTGAAGGCTGAAATTATACTGTGTGCAGGAAGTCCGTCCTTTGTATTTAAAGTATCTACTATTGATTCTCCATCAAAAAGTGTAATTCCACCCTTGTGGGAAATAAAGTAGATAATCCCATTATCATCTTCAAGTATATACCAAATAGAATTATTTGTTAATCCCTTTCTTTGGGATAGTATTCTTTTGCTTCCATCTTTCTTAAAAATTGTTACACCATTATTGTGTGTTCCCCAATAAATAGTTCCATCTTCTGATTCATGAATGGAAATTACAAGATTATCTCCAAGACCATCTTTTGTGGTAATGCTTTTGAATTCATTATTCTCTAGATGAGAAATTCCTTCATCAGTGGCAAAATAGTATGAACCATTTTTATTTTGATGAATAACCCAAACCGTGTTATTTATTAAACCACTTTTCTCATTATATGTAACAAATGCACCAGGCTTATAAAGATAGACTCCACCACCTTCGCTCAAAAATAAAAAAGTGCTACCATCACTCATTTTATAAGTTGATTTAAAAAATTCATTCT
>JAUUZA010000062.1 GCA_030590165.1 Candidatus Altarchaeota archaeon | reverse complement strand
CTTACTTCTTCTGAAGAAGAGTCGATAGGTGGCTGCGTGAGCCAGTATATGACCCCCTACGGGCTGAATATTTATTCCAAAGAACATATCTGGTTTTGACATAACTTGATTAGTAATGAAGATTGCCAAATTATATTGGTCTGCCATTTTTTGTAACATGTGAAGATGTTTATTTAATTTTTGTTGACGACGTGCAAGAGTTCCTCGTCCAATATATTCAGCGCGGAAATGACTGGTTAAACTGTCAACAACAATTAAACGTATGTCTTCACCAGATTTTAAGAGAGTGTGAACTTTTTCACAAAGCATCATTTGGTGATCACTATTGAATGCGCGAGCAATAAAAATATTTTTTAGAACAGTTTCGAGGTCAGCCCCTTGATTTTTTGCAATTTGTAAAATTCGTTCAGGTCTGAATGTATTTTCAGTATCAATGAAGGCTACTTTTCCTCCTAGGCCACCTTCTTCAACTGGTAGTTGGGCTATTACTGAAAGAGTGAATCCTAATTGACTTTTTCCACTTCCAAAAGGACCGTGAGCTTCAGTTATTGCTTGAGATTGAATTCCTTTTCCTCCAAGAAGTTTGTCTAAGTCAGATGAACCAGTTCTGATGTAACCTACATTTTCTCTTTTTTCCAAGAGTTTTTCTGCAGTTTCAAAACCCATTTCTATTTTGTCTCTAGATGCAATAATAATTCTTCCTGCTGCGGCTTCCGTAATGTCTGAAACAGCTGCTAATTCACTCGCAGATGCAACTGCGATACTCATAAAATCACTAAAACCGACTTCCTTTAGTTTTTCAGCGGTCTTAGGTCCCACTCCAGGGAGATCCTCTACATTATCCACATAAATTCATGGGAGAGAGGCATTAAAGAATTTCCTTAACCTTGCCTATGTACCAATAAAAAATAGGTGAAAGTAGATAGTATAACTAAAAATCCAAATAAACTGAAGCTTAATTTTATCAAGTTTTGAGTTGGTGTAGTTGTTTTAGTTAAATTAATTATTTCATAAATACCTGCTTGTAAATTTAATTCCCCAATATATGTTTTTCCATTATTTTTAAGGCCTAAATTAGGTTTTAATTTTACAAAACTTAGATTTTTTACAATTATTTTATTATCTTCAAATAGAATATTTCCTTTTTGAAACTCAAAAATATCAGTAAATATGATTGAATTTATTTCTGTTGCGAAGTCGAAAGTTTGTAAAATAAAATTATTTGTATTATTTTTTGGTTCACTAACATTCTCACTAATTATATTTGTTGAGGGAAAAGAAAAAGGCGTTTCACCTGAACTACTTGTTGGGCAAGTTCCACAATCAAGGGGACAAGTTTTACAAGTTTCGAGACATATTCCGTCCCCGCACCAGTAATGGTCAGGTTCTTTTCCTAAAATAACACAAATAGCAAATTCAGTTTTATTTCCAGTATAAAAAACATACCAAGTTCCATTCACTTCTTGCCCTTTTTGAGAGAATAAAGTCCACTCCTCTTCATTGATATAACTAACAGAATGATGGGTTTTAGGGTCATATGCTGGTGATTTCAAGAGAATTTGACTTTTAAGTCCTTTAGACGAATTATACCTCAAACAAGTTTGATTGTTTATTGAGATATTTGAAACATTAACAAAAATACTTTCATTTGTAAAACTAACATTTTGAAAGGTAGTCCAAGGTCCAGCAATATTATTGAAGTGCCTAAACACTATTTGATTAGAAATATTCATACTAAAATTTAAGTCAGAAACAACATCCCCTGAAAAAGTGAATAATGTTTCAGCAAACCATTCAATAGGAAGACTCATTTCAACATCAAAAATCCAAAGTTGATTAGGCAGAAAAACACGATTAATAAAATAGGTTGCATTAAAAACAGGAATTTGTTTTTTGAAGTGGTTTGTTTGATTGAAATCATCGCTTGCGTAAGATTCAATTTCAAAAATATCACCAGAACAAAATTTATTTGAATTTGTCTGAGTTCCATTTATTGTATAATTAAATGTGAAGTTTTGTTGGTCATAAAATGAAAAGGAATAAGTTCCGTTTACACAGTTTCCATAATCAATAAGGAAATTAGGCCCAGAAACGGTTATTTGTGGGGGCGACACATCATTTTCAACAGTATAACCAAATTGGTTTGAAATGGGCAAGTAAGTTTTTGAAAAGGATAAAAAATGGCTTCCATTTGTTTTTTTAATGTTCCCGTCTCCATATATGATTGCATAATCATCATTAGTGAATCCATTAAAATTATTTATAAAGTTGATAAGTGTGAAGGATGCAAGGGTGCAATTGATTGATACACAACCAGTCAAAATTCCAACAGTTCCATTTGTGCCACTAAAATTACACTGAGTTTCAGATTCAAAATAAATTAAGTCAGAACATCCTGAAAAAGATGATGCATCAAATTCAAAAATATCTCCTCGAAATAAACTGAAGTTTTGTGTGAAGGATTTTTCACTAACATTTGATAAAGAATATTGAAAGAAGTTGACGGTTGGATTTTTTATTGTTATGTTTGAAGGTCGTGGTTCATTTGTTTCATACAAGGTTCCATTCCAGAAACTTCGTTTATTTTCTTCAATTAAAAGATACCCGGTAAAAGTT
>JAUUZA010000031.1 GCA_030590165.1 Candidatus Altarchaeota archaeon | reverse complement strand
TGGACAATTTAACTGACATTGAACCGGGAATTGTTACTGCCATTGTAGGAAGGGCAGGAGTGGGAAAAACTTCCCTATGTTTATTCTTAGCCAGAAACGCCAAAAAACCATATTTCATTGACACCGAAGGCCTCAGTCTAAACAGAGTAAAACAAATTGGAGTAGAACACATAAAAATTGCAAAAGTCAGAGAATTTGAAAACCAAACAAAATTAATTAATAAACTTAAGTTGGATGCTGACCTCTTAATTATTGATAGTTTAGTTTTATTATACAGATTACAAGTTCACGACAACCCAAATAAAATGAATACTTTATTAGCAAAACAAATTTTGAAACTCCACAATATTGCAGAAACAAAAAATATTCCAGTAATTATTACAGGTCATGTCTACAAGAAAGACGGAAAGTTGCACATTGTAGGAGGCGATGTCATAAAATATTTAGCAAAAAATATTTTACTCCTGAAAAAAACAGGAGTAGGAAAAAGAAAAGCCATCCTAGTAAAACACCGCTCAAGACCAGAACAAAGGGAAGCTAAATTTAAATTATGTGATAAAGGAATTTGTTAAAATTTAAATTGTGTGATAAAAAAATTTATTAAAATTATACGACAAGAGAATTTATTAAAATTTGAATTATATAACAAAGAAATTTATTAGAAATCAAATTATGTTAAAAAGGAGATTTATTAAAAACAACTTGATTTATTTGAGGTGTGTATAAGCCAAGGGAAGATTCAGTTTTAATGTTAAATGTTCTAAAGAAATTCAACTTCTCAGGAAAAAAAGCAATAGAAATAGGAACAGGCTCAGGCATCTTAGCAAAACAACTCGCAAAAACATTTGATGAAGTCCTTGCAGTTGACATAAACCAAGAAGCAGTTCAAACTGTAAATAATTTTAATATTTCAAATCTACGCGCTTTCCAATCAAACTTATTTTCAAATGTCATAGGAAAATTTGATTTAATTATTTTCAATCCACCTTACTTACCCTGTCCCTACGAAGAAGACAAAGAATTATGTTGTGGAGACGGAACAATAATAAAAAATTTCTTGGAACAGGCAAAAGAACATCTCAATAAGAAGGGAAGAATCCTAATCCTCATCAGTTCTCTTACCCCCATTAAAATTGAGGGTGATTTACTCGCAAAACAAGATGTAGGCTTAGAAACCCTCGAAGTTAAAGTAATTAGACCTAAATTTTAGCTTCAAATATCCCTAAATATGACCTCAATATTTATTTTTGTGAACTTCAAGCTAAAACGGTCAGGAAACAGTAATATGTTGGAAATGAATCTAACAAAGGCTGCTTTTCCACCAGTCATTGAAGAAAGTGAGGCTTGTATGGAGCAAGTTATTTTAGCCATAAAAAAAGCCAGAAAAGTAGATAAAATTACTTTAATTGCAAGAAAAATCCGAGAATACGACCCAGAACAAACAGAAATGTTAGTTCAAATTGCAAAGGCATCAGACCTAATAAATATTTCAAAAGAAAAAATAAAACCAATAGATGCTGAAATTGGTAATGATTGGATAGATTTTGTAAAAGCACTGGCAAGAACAATAAGCAAAGACCCAATAGGAGCCTATGTCGAATTAAAGAGAGAAAAACGTTGGCAAGAAATTGAGTATGAGCGCGAAGAAAGTGAACGAAATGCAAAATTCAGACTTCATTATATTAAACTACTAAGAAAATTCACTGAAATATTTGAAAACCTTACTCTTATAGACAAAGTGAAAGGTCATCTTGAAGGCTACAAAGTAGGTGACAGAAGTTTATACCGAAGAGTTCTTCGTCCAGCAGTCAGACCAAATTTTACACTCACTAAACTTATGGCTCAATATCCAAGGGGTGAAGAAATTGACAGCTATAAAATTGGAGACTCGGAGGTTACTTTAATTAAAAGACCGGGACACGTCAGAATATTTTACCACCTCCTACCTCCAGAATTCAAACTTAGTGAGGTTGAATACAATATTGTTGAAAGACTAAAAGAAAGTTTAATGATATACAAACCAAAGGGAGAAGAATTAATTGACCCTAAGACTATTCGAGATTCAGTCAGAAATATAACAGAAGATATGTTAAGAGAAGAAGAAAAGAAGAAACGTATCAAACTCAATATTAGTAAATTAGCCGGGATTATTACGCGTGAAACAGTCGGATTTGGAATATTAGAAGTATTACTGGCAGACCCAAAAATCCAAGATATTGCAATCAATGGTCCATTAACAAATCCAATTTTTATTTATCACGCAGATGTTGAAGATTGTGAAAGTAATATTTATCCAACAGTTGAAGAAACTCAAGCTTGGGCCGCAAGACTAAGACTTCAAAGTGGGCGACCACTTGATGAAAGTAATCCAGTCTTAGACACTCAAATTGAATTCGGAAATATTAGAGCAAGAGTTGCTGCAATCACAAGAAGTCTAAGTCCATACGGGTTAAGTTTTTCAGTTAGACGCCATAGAGACAAACCTTGGACTCTACCTTTATTCATTAAACATGGAATGCTTACACCAATGGCAGCAGGACTCTTAAGTTTCTTTATTGATGGAGCAAGAACCATGCTTGTTGCTGGGACTAGGGGTGCAGGAAAAACTTCACTCTTACAAAGTTTAATGGTAGAAATTATGAGGCGTTATCGTATTATTACAGTTGAAGATACCTTAGAACTTCCAGTAAAACATTTTATGAAAATGGGATACAATATTCAATCACTAAAAGTAAGAAGTCCAATTATTCCAGTGGCCAGTGAAATTAGTGCAGAAAATGGAATTAGAACCAGTTTAAGGCTCGGTGACTCTGCTTTAATTGTAGGTGAAGTAAGAAGTAAAGAAGCCTTAGCACTCTACGAAGCCATGCGTGTAGGAGCATTAGCAAATGTAGTTGCAGGAACCATACACGGTGATTCACCATATGGAGTATATGACAGGGTAGTGAATGACTTGGGTGTTCCAAAAACAAGTTTCAAAGCATCAGATATTATTATTGTTGCAAATCCAATTAGAAGTGCTGACGGACTTCAAAGATACCGCAGGGTAATTGGAATAACTGAAGTAAGAAAACATTGGGAAGATGACCCACTACGAGAAAAAGGTTTTGTTGACTTAATGAAATACGATGCAAAATCAGATTCACTCTTCCCAACCAGTGTACTAATGGACGGTGAAAGTGAAATAGTGAATGCTATTGCAAGTAGAGTACGTGATTGGGTTGGAAATTTTGATGCAGTTTGGGAAAATATAGAACTTAGAGGAAAACTAAAAAAACGTTTGGTTGGTGTTGCAAACGCAAGTGGAAATGCTCATTTACTCGAAGCAGATTTTGTAGTCGATGCAAATGATATGTTTCATATACTAGAAGGCCAAGTAAGAGAAGAACTCGGTTACGCCGACACCAGTGAAATATATAATAGATGGGATAAATGGCTAAGAACTAGAATTTGAAAGAATAAATAAGTCTAGATTTACATAGATTTGTGGAGTCCAGTATGCAGTATGACCAGTTCATAAGAGAACAGACTGTAGACTTAATGGCATACGAAAAAGCAGCCATCTGGGCATATAATAAATTAAAAATTAATTGGGAAAGTGCCAGTTTTGATAAGGAAATGGAAGAAGTTGATATCTTCATTAGATTTAAACACGCTGCAAATCTTGGATTACTCGTCGCATTTCTAACCCTCCCTCTTTCAGCCATCATTTTTACTCTGGGTAAGAGTTCACTAACAAATTGGGTTGCACTCCTTCTACCTTTTTTATTTGCATTTATTTGTGGTTATGTTCCATTATATTTAGCAAAAATGAGAAAATTAAAAATTCTAGGTCAAGCACCGCTTTCACTTCTTTATCTTGTAATTGCAATGGAAGTTACACCAAATCTTGAATCAAGTGTAGCCTTTTCTGCAAAAAATATGCCGGACCCTATGGGCAGAATATTCAAACATTTATTATGGCTCGTTGAAACTCGTAAAATTCCAGATATGGAACAGGCTTTGACTTGGTATAGTACTCAAATCAAGGAATGGGCTCCACATGTGGCAGAAGGTCTCTATCTCATAGCGGGAAGTATGCGTGAGGGTGGAGACATGAGAACTAGAACTTTAGAAAAATCAGTTACAACCGTTCTTGACGGAACAAAAAAAGTTATGGAAGATTTCGCCAGAAGTCTCGACCTTCCTGTAATGGCAACCAATGCATTTGGAATTATGCTCCCAGTACTAATGTTAGTAATGTTACCAATAGTAAGTGTATTCACTAGTACTTCAAATGTTGGTCCTGCCATGTTTTTAATTTATGATTTTCTCCTCCCTTTATCTCTCGGAACAACTATAATTTATATCCTAGGAAAACGACCGGGTTCACTCAGTGAAATTAAATACAAAAAAACAAAATATAAAGTTACAATGTTAGGAAAAACTTTCAATGCACTCCCCCTTATGATTATTACTGGATTTGTATTTTTCACACTTCAAGTTATAATAATTGCAATCAATCCCTTTGTACTTTCCTCAACAGTTATGGAAGATTCAGCACAAGCATCAATAATGACTATGCCAATAATTTTAGCAATAGGTATTCCTTTCGGTTTGTTCTTTATTTCCTGGGCTCAAGAAAATCAAAAAATTAAAAAAAGTGTTTCAAATCTTGAAAGAGAATTTGCATCAGCACTCTATCAATTAGGAAATGTTATGAGTCAAGGTATACCTCTTGAACAAGCAATGGAAGATGTCGCTGAAAGAATGAAAGGAAGTGAAACTGAAACTTTTTTTATGACTGCGACAAGTAGAATGAAAACTATTGGATGGCCACTTGAAAAAGTTCTATTCGATGAAAAAAATGGATTAATGAATTCTTTCCCGAGTAATCTCATACGTAATATTATGATGGTAATCTTCAAAAGTGCAGAAAAAGGCCCTAAAAGTGCATCAATGACTGCAATTAGTGTTTCAAAATATCTAAAAGTCATGGACGACGTAAAAAATAAAATTGACGATTTATTATCTGACTCCATGTCCAGCATCAAATTTCAAGGTATGTTACTTATCCCAATAATAACTGGGACCATAGTTGGTCTCGGTGAAATAACCTCTAATTTATTGGTTCACATTGGGAGACAAATAACAGACATAACACAAATGGGAGCGGCCAGTGGAACTGGTGTTGTTTCAGATATTCTAAATGTTAAAGGGGCAATTCAACCAAGTTATCTCCAACTTATAGTCGGAATATATGTTGTTATGACTTGTATAATTTTAGGGGTATTTGTTGGTGGTCTACAAGAAGGATGGGATAAAATGACAATGTTTCTAAATATAGGAACTATAACTTTATGGGGCTCAATTACATATGTTGCAACTGCGGCATTTGTTGCAATAATATTTGGGGGACTATCACAAGCGGTGTTATAATGCAGAGAAATACAGAATGGATGATGAGTATGATTCCAACTATGCTCGGTGCAATAATTTTGGCTGTTGCTTTAATGTCTTCAGCACCTTTCTTAATTAAGGGAATGCTTAGAACTATGTCTCTTCAATCAACAGTAACAAATCTATTGAAAAATTCAGTAGACTTTATGAAGTATATTTCGGGAGTTGGAAAGTGAATGGAAGACTGGATTTCTACAATCTTAGGTTTAATAATTGCAATTATTGGTGGACTCGTAATTGGTGCTGCTTTCATTTTCTTTGGGGCACGTGAACCACACCAATTAGCAACAATACTTTCAATTGCAGGAGGAAAATAAAATGTCGACTCAAATTGGGGATATGGAAGAACTGACAGTCGCATTATTCGTTTTTGTAGTAAAAATAGTAATTACTATGTATTTCGGGGCTTTCATACTTGAAGCTCTTGTAAAAGCCGGACAAGGAGCTGCACCTTTTCTGTGGGCAAAGGCAGCAGTCAAAGGGGCAGTTAGTGGTTTAACAGGTGTTAATTTATGAGTAAAAGCACAGACCTTTCAATGTATTCTTTATTTCAAGCAATTACTATAGTAATGGGAATAGTCGCATTTTTGTATACACTACAGGGGTTCGCTAATCTGGCTTATACAGACGCCTTAGTTACTCACATGGGGGAAGTTATTGAAAATTCTGTAAAAAATGTAATGAGCTCACTCGCATCAACAATATAATCAATGTGGTTTAATATCAAAACTTCCTCTTAATTTCATGAGTTCGGAACGATATATTTGGTTGCTTGTCGCAGTAATTGGTGTTGTGTTATTCATAGCATTAGGTGGAAGTATCTTTCAAAAAGTGGCAGGGACCTTAAGTGGACTTTAAAATTATTGCAACTGTAATTTTACTCTTACTCTCTTTATTTTTAATGACTTCCATAAATTCCAAATTTTCAAAAAAAGAAACTAGTATTTATGATATTCTTAATTCCGCAAGTGAAGGAAAAACTGACAGCATAATAATTTCAAGGGAGGTTCAATTTAATATATGCAAACAAGTAAATGCAGAATATGGATGTGAAGGTGTTGAACTTGGTGCAGAGGGACCTTGTGAACTTGAAGCAAATACTCCTTATTTAATAACTGCTTCACCGAGTGAATCAGGGGTTTGTCTAAATATTACTGAATTATAAGTGTTAATATGGAAGAAGGATTCAATGTAACAGGCTTTCTTATTATAGCAGGTGTTGCACTTGCAATTGTCCTTATTTTTCTTGTTCCAAAACTTTGGCTTAAAGATGAGGGGCCTTTATTTGACGCCTCTTTTAGTATTATTAGAACTGAAATTGATAATGTTCCAAGTTTATTATTTCGATTTACAGGAAAAGGTACAGAAGATGGATATCCTTTTTCAATAGACGGAGAAAAATTAAAGATAATACTTTATTATTCAAATGAAACTTCCAAAGAAGTTGTATTTGAAAATAAAATTGGACCTTTTGACGAATTAGTATTACCTGTTGGAGGGGATATGCAATTCTATGAAATTTATTATGACGAAAAATTAATAAAATAATAAACTTATTATATAATAATGGGGAAAAAGGAGATATATTTTTGGTTAATTACACTCACACTTTTTACTCTCTTTTTTCTTGGTTTTGTATTTATGTTAGGCTCAAAAGTAACTGGACTCCCAGAACAACTCCTTTCAGGCATATAACACTACTCTTAAATACAAATAGATAGATATCCATCTATGAAGGGTGCCAATCAAACAATTCCTGTTGTTATGACTGTTATTATTGCAGTTTCATTACTTGTTTTAGGTTTTAATATTCTTGCACGAGCAGAAGGGGGAATAGATGATATTGAAGAAGCCGGAGAAATTCAACAACAACGTTTTCTGAGTATTCAAAGTCTTGCTCAAGCCTGTGAAGATTGGTTATACGGAGATAAATACAATTCTTTAGCAATATTGGAAACATATGAACTTCCAATAAAGATGTTGCCTTATGAAAAAGTAAGTGATAATTGTGGTTATGCCTTAGGAGAATTAGCAAAGGATTGTTTAACTGATTCAGATTCGGATTGTGTAGGTAATGGTTTAATATCTTCTAGTGCCCGTGAGATTACCGAATGTACACAAGTTTGTTCAAATGTTCTTAAAATTTATGAAATGTGTGAAGTTTCTTGTAATGATAAATTACCTCAATGTTTCGAATATTTAATTAATGAGGCTGGAAGCTCA
>JAUUZA010000044.1 GCA_030590165.1 Candidatus Altarchaeota archaeon | reverse complement strand
CTTCAATAGATACTAAATCGTGAATATCAAGGTTTTTTATTTCTTTTTCATCTTTTCTTCTACAAAAAGAATCAATCAATTTAATTGCTTTATTTCCAGAAACAGCAACACCAATTACATCATAATCATTGGGAAGCATATGAATATAGCCTTTAAGTTGATTTACTCCGTCATTGTGTTTTGTAACACTTCCTTTACATTCAATTACTAATTTAGTTTTTTCAACAGTTAAAAGAAAATCAGGTATTTTACTAATGCCCATTTTCTTTATAGCTACTTGCTCACAACCAATATAATAATCCTTGTTGGCTTTTAATTGCTCTCTGACAAGTTCCTCTGTATGTCTTTCATTAGTTTTCATTTTCTCTCTCCTGTAAAGGTTAATAATGTAAATCCAATAAAGCCAAGATACACTATTTTAAAACAAATGTCAAGAATTAATTAAATAATGTTTTAACTTAACCGCATCTGTTAATGAAAGGTCCCCAGGATCACCTACAAATAGCGTTGACACCTGGATCTTATTGATGAAAGGGGAAAGGGTTTGAGCAAGTTTATTTGCTTGGTCATCGGCTCCTTGATCAAACAAAATAACCAGTTTTTCTAAATTTAAATTTACTAACTCTTGTATTTGAACAGGGGTTGTCTGAACGCCCATTGTAGCTATAGAATTATCACCCATTTTCCAAGCGTCTATAGGCCCCTCTACAAGGATAACTTGTTTCTTGGTTACATTGTCCACATTATATAAACAACTCGCAGCAGGTGTTATACAGCCTTGTATAGGGGCGTGCTTATACCTTGTTGTAGAAGCCCCTGTGTAATCCCTACCCGAAAATGAAACAAGTTGTTTGTTTTTATAAATGGGAAGAAATATTCTGTGTTTATACTCATAATCAAAGCCATCTATGGTAATTTTAGAGAAAAGGCCGGTCATTTTAAGACTATACTTTTTGGTTAAGTGAGCAATTTGAAACCCTCTGTTTTCTAGGTAGTTACGGGCATTTAGATTTAAATCTGTTAAATGTGATGGTAAAATAACTTTACTGCTTTGTTGAATTTCCTTCTCTTCAACATAATTACCACCATACTTTTTCAATAATTCAGAAAGCTCAATACTAGATATACCCAACAAAGTTTTAAGTAGTTTTGGCAACCCACCTTTTGCCCCACAGATAAAACAAGAATAATTTTTGCTGGACTTATGAATGCCTAAATGATATCCAATACCATCGCAAAATGGGCAGGTTTCAGTTGCATACCATCCCTGCCCAATATTCTTACCAGATTCCTTGTAATCAATATCATATTCATCCAATATAGCAAGAATATCTATGTCTGAATAATCCTTATACTTTGCCATAGTAAATAATTCCTATTACTGCGATCAGTAAACATACCTCAAAGGAGCAATTTTGAAATACTTTATGCTCCCTAAACCATTTCTTGATTTCTAAAATACTCATTTTAATTTCTTTACCTCCTTAAAATAAGTCAATGGAACAAAATTAGAGATTCTTTTTGTGTATATGCCATATATATCATCTTTGTAGGCCACCAGGTGATCTTCAAAAACATTGTTTTCATAGTCTATACAAGTTACCCTATCCCCAATAGTCACATCCATTTTAGGTATATAACGATCAATCATACCTTGTAGTGCCCTTACTATGATTCTTGTGACAGTAGCATCCTCTTCCTTTGCTATCTTTTGTATTGCAGTATAGATTTTTATTGGCATTCTAATTCCTATTTTTTTAGTCAATAACATAATAGTCTCCTAGTTTAGGCAATTGCTTAGTTTTTCAACTGATCTGAAAAAAGTTAAAGGTCTGAAATCCATAAACCCGTCCCGGCAGTAAATCCCAAGAGTATCTTCTTTTTGAGCAACTAGGAAATTGGTGTAACCAATAGAATTATAGTCTTCGGCTGAGATTCTGTCGCCAAGTTCAAATCCTGTTTCCTTTTCTATTTCTCCTAATTCCCGCCTTAAAGCACGAGTCAAAACAGCTGTAGCAGTGGTTCCTTCTTGATATGCTACTTTTTTGATTTCATCCCAAAGTTTTACTGGGATTTGTGGGGAAATCTGCATTGTTATTGTTGTCATTTTAATTCACCTTATGTTAATTTTTAAATTACCTTCCTATGTAAGGAAATTCTTCCTTCCCCAAAATAATAGTTGAGATTTCTTCTAATGTGGGCTGCTTACCATTTATTACTGGGTAGAATAACTGATACAATTTTTCATTCATATTAGGATATGAGTTCCAATCATTAACTCCGAAACCCAAACTAATTAGACGTTCTATTTCCAAGGCTATGCATCCGCTCTGTGGTGATTTCGCCTGACACATCATATTTTGAATTCGTTTTATTATTGAGTGTATCCGAAATTTTCTTTCTGAATGTTCGTTCATAGTTATTCCTATAATTAGTATCAGCAATTGTTGAATGTTCGTGGTTACAAAACATAAAGTTGCCTCTAAGTTCTTTGTGACCCATATTCCCTCCTTATTTTAAAAACTTTGTCAATGATTATTTACGTTTCCTCTATCATATTTTTTATTTCTTCTATTGTGTGTGTTGTTTTAATAGGATATACAGGATCACCACGAAAAAAGATTTTATTCTCTTCAACCATTGATATATCATGTACATTTATAACTATTGTTTTTGGTGGGTCAATAACAGTAACTTCTATAAATCCTTTCATATTATCTCCTTTTTAATAATTATTTATAAATTCTATTTTCCATCCTCTGGATTGATACAGTTTAATCCTACGATTACTGTGTTTTGTCAAATACTTACCATAGTCTATAAAATCAATTATGGTGGCTTTGTCTTTTGTATCCGTTAATCTCAAAACCCTTCCACTTTTCTGAATACTAACAAGATCACTTTTCCCTGCTGACGCGTTAATCAGCACTTGTAAATTAGGGATGTCCAATCCTTCAATCCAAATATCTGAACTAATACAATACTTTATCCTTCCATTTTTCAGTCCTGTTTTAACCTCTTCCCTATAATTTTTTTCTGAACTACCCTGAACAAAAGGAACCTCATAACCTTGTCTGCTAAATTCATTTTGTAAATTTTCCCCGTGTTCTAGTTGTTTAACTAGAATCAAAATGGTTTTGTTTTCCTCAATGTATTGTTTGGTAATACTAACAATTAATTTATTCCTTTGTTGGTTCTTTGAAATACCAAATTTATACTGCATTTGATAATCCTTTAACTTTACCACTTCTGGAATACTTTCTGTTTCATATATTTTTATTGAAGGAACAGCAAGAATTTTGTCTTCAGTTGCCTGGTCATTATCGTAATTAAAAATAACTTGGCCGATTAATGCTTCAAGTGCTAGCTGTTCTGATTTTTCTGTTGACAAGGTTGCTGTAAATCCAAATCGACAAGGAGCAGTAATTCTTTGTAAAGCAAATCCATAGTTTTTAGATTCAATAGATTTGATGTGGTGCGCTTCGTCAACAATAACAACATCAAACCATTCTGTGTAGTTTTCAACAACTCGTTTAAAACTTTGAATGGTAGATACCATAATTCTACTTTTTCTAGGATTTTTTGTATCAATCATTTTTGGAGAAAAACCCCAATTTTCCAAACTTTTAAAAATCTGTGTGGCAATGGATACACTGTGAACCAGAACAAGGCTATTCTCCAGGCTGAATGCTGATAAGATCCCACCAATACAAATTGTTTTCCCGCTACCGGTAACAGCTAACAACACGCCTCTGCCCTGTTCTATGGCACTATAGATGATTTCTTCTTGGTAGTCCCTAAAAACTATGCCCTTTAGTTTAGGATCATCATAGGACACTGTAGGCACTTCAGAAGACAAGCTGTAGGTGTATCCATTGCGTTTTAAGTACTGGATCACTTTAGGGACAAGACCAGTATGAAAAATATAATTTCCATCAATACGATTAATCAAATGTTTCTGGTAAGTTTTCCTTTGCTTTCTGCCGAAAGTTGACAACCAGAAAACTTTTTCATATGATAGGAAATCAT
>JAUUZA010000041.1 GCA_030590165.1 Candidatus Altarchaeota archaeon | reverse complement strand
TATTATTACTTTTAATAAAAGAAAGTCGTTTGAGAATTTATTTAAAATAAAAATTCCGAAAGAAGCATGAAGGAAGGTTAATGAAGTTACTTTTGAAGTAAGTAACCAAGAGAAGGGAAATTGTGAAGCCCTTATTAAAATTGTTATTAAAAGGAAGAAGGCAGCATCAATAGGAATTGTTGAGAAATTAAAACTTCCTGTTTTTACATAAATTATTGCGAGAGCTAGCATAAAGAAAATATTTTCAATTTTAGTAATTAAAAAGAACTTTTTCAAATCTGATGAACTGGTTTCTATTAAAAGAAAATATAATGAAATTCCCATTATTTGCCAAGTTAAGTAAAGAATAAGCCAATTCGCCGCTGTTGTAAAGAAAAGTGAACTTCCAATGAAGATAAGAAAAGGAATAAAAAATCTGTATGAGTTGTTTTTAGATGTAAGTGAAATTATTAGTCCAAGGAGTAAGATTATTGAACTGAGCGTATTATTTTTAAAGGTTGAAAAGACTAATGAAATTAAAAGAAGAAAAGAAATAAAAGGAGAAAAATCCAAATTTTTCATTTCCACATCTCCCTATAATCTTTGTGTTTTGACAATTTGAGTATTAAAAGTGAAAAAGCAAAAGGAACAGCCTCTAATGCAAGTATGAGTAAGACAAGATTTTCAGAACCTGTTTTTGCAAATAAGATTAAAGCAGGAAATGAAATAAAACTAACTATTGCAGCAACTTTTAGTAGATTTCCGTGTTTCATCAATCCATAAACACATAGAGTTAGAATTGCTGATTCGACAATCATTTTATTACCTCCATTCCAACTGCGAAAGTGAATACTAATGAAAAAACTAATAATAATTCATTCGAACCTATCTTTGAAAAGTTGGTTACTATTTCAGTTTTGTATGATAAGAACATTGTTGAGATAAACATCAAAATTCCAATAATTTCAGTTTTCACTAAGTTCACCTCCAAAAATTAAAAGTGCCATTGCCCCCATTGCAGATGAGATTGCTTGGATTGCTGCTGGTAAAATCATATTCTTTTCAAAAAGAAAAAGAGAAATACAAAACCCAGTTAAGAAATAAAACATCGCCAACTTCTCATGCTTATTAGACCAAATAGTCAAAGCTACAAAGATTAGGGCACCAAACTCAAAGATAGAATCACCTCGGCCATTGCTACAATATTTAGAATTGTTAAGTATTTAACAGCTTTTTCAACAGTAAAACGCGGTAATGCAGCTGAAATTAAAGACATTAAACTAAAAACTAAAATAGCTTTTAAAATTAGAAATTGTGAACCAAAAAAACTTGCAAGTAAAAGAGACATAGCAACTATTTTTGCGTCTTCGGCAAAATTAACTAATCCAAGAAGTACGCCTGAAAGTTCAGCTTTCCACCCACCTGCAATTTCAGTTCTTGCATTTGGAATATTAAATGGAGATAATTCAAGTTCGGCAAGTGAAGCAATGAAAGCAATTGGGAAAAATATTGCAGCCATTATAGGCCAAGTCATATTCCACCCAAATATAAAAGCAGGTGCAAGAAAACTTAGTGGAAAGGCAGGGTCGAGAGCCATTTTCATTGACCCAAGTCGTGCTAGTCCCTGAATTGTGAATGGGCTCTTTGCTGAATTTGCAAGAAAAACTTTGAATAAAACATCAAGTGAAAAAAGCACAAGAAGAATTAATACAGCATATTGGATTTGTCGATATGCCACTATTACTGCAACACAATTCACTAAGAATAAAAGAAAAGGCATAAGACAAAATAAGAAACTTTTTTGTTCAGGTAATATTACTTTTTTTCTTAATAATTTAATAAAATCATAAAGAGGTTGGAAAAAAGGAGGTCCAACTCGCATTTGAACACGTGCATGAATTTTTCTATGAATCCATTCAAAAACAAAAGGAAATAAAAGTTCATAGGCCATTCATTGCCCCCCTTATGAGAGTTAGTAAGAGAATTCCGCCTGCTAATGGATTCCAAGAAATTATGAAGATTGAAGTGTGAATTGCAATTAAAATTAGAAAAATTTTCCAATAATTAATAGAGTAAGGTCTAATTTTGTAGTCGTGACCAGAAGCAAATGGCTTCTTTTTCCAATCTACTTGTTTCCCTTTATTGGGTTTTTTTCCATCACTAATGCTTTTGTTGGACAGTTTTCCGTGCATATGGCACACCTTATACATTTTTCAGAGTCTATTTCAATGAATCCATCTTTTCTTACTCTGATTGCGTTCGTTGGACAGTTTTTGACGCATAAATAACCTTTTTCACATTTTTTTTCATCATAATGAACACTACCTTCCATTCCTTTGCGAGGCTCGACAAAGAAAGTTTTTTCAGTTTGTTTTGGCTTAAATAAGCCTTTTAACGCTTTGATGAACATAATTTCGCTCCTTTTTTTATTGCTTCTATTATTTCAGATGGTCGTGGTGGACAACCTTCAAGCCTAATTTCCCCTTCAATTCTGGGTCCTTTACACTTGAAAATTCCTCCATTTAGTGCACAAGCACCTATTTGAATAATGACTTTTGGGTCAGGAATTTGTTCAAGAACTCGTTTAGATTGTATTGAACCTTTTTTTGTTCCGCACCCAGTTACCAAGACTATGTCGGCATGTCTTGGGCTTGGAACTAATTTCATTCCCGCCCTTTCAGCATCATATCTTGGAGTAAAACTTGCAAAAACTTCAAGTTCACATCCATTACAAGTTCCTTGACTTATGAGGTAACACCAAGGAGATTTATTCACATTTCAACCTCCTTAATAGTTTTTGAATTTAAGTCCATAACAATTACTCTATCTGTGCAAGCAAAACAAGGGTCAATACTACTTATTACAAGGGGAACATCTGAAAGTGAAAGTCCCTTCATCATGTGTGGTATTGCTGAAAGATTAGCGAAGGTTGGTGGACGCACTCTTACAAATTTAGGTGTATTTTTTCCTGCGATTACGAAGTGGAAATTTTCACCACGTGGTGCTTCAATTACTGTTGTTTTCTCACCTTCCTTTGATTTAAGAAAGAGACCTTGTTTTGAAATTTTTCCTTTTGGTAAATTTGATAATAATTGATTTAACATCAAAATGCTTTCATTCATTTCATCCAATCTGACAAGTGAACGAGCATATGCGTCACCTCCTTTTTGAATCGGAATCTTGAAGTCAAGTTCTTCATAAGCAGAATAAGGAAAATCTTTTCTCGCATCCATTTTAATTCCACTTCCTCTCGCGACAGGTCCAACAACTCCAAATTCTCTTGCTTTTTCTGTTGTTAATTTTGCTATTTTTAGGCGGTCAATCATAACTTCATTTGAAAGAAAAATTTCCTTTGTTGTTTCATACTTTTTTGTTAATTCAATTAATTCTTTTTTCATTTGATTTGCAATTGTAGGAGGTATGTCTCTGTGAACTCCACCAATTATCATATAATTATAATGAATTCGTTTTCCTGCCATAATTTCAAGCATATTTAATGCGTGTTCTCTTGCTCCCCAAGCATGCATAAACAAAGTATCAAATCCAGCTTGGTCTCCTTGAAGACCAAACCACAATAAATGACTATGAAGTCTTTCAAGCTCTGCACCAATTGTTCTAATGTATTTTGCTCGATTTGGAATTTCAATTCCATTTATTTTTTCGACTGAATATGCGAATGCTTGTGTATGAGCTGAGCTACAAATTCCACAGATTCTTCCTAAGAGGACGAGAGCTTTTGGCCAAGTGAACATTGCAGCTTTTTTTTCGATTTCACGATAATTATAACCGAGTTCAAAATCAACAGAAACAATTTTTTCACCTTCAAGAACTACTTTAAAATATTCAGGTTCACCTAATGCTGGATGATATGGACCGAATGGAACTTCTACTCTTGGCATTTTATCACATTTTTTAAGTGAATAACTTCACAGGATTTGGATGATTTTTGAATTTTACTTCAAATTTTTCCATTATTTCTCTTTCATATAACTCTGCACCTGGAAATATTTTACAAATACTTTCAGCATTCTTTGCAGATTTGTCCATGGTAATTTGTTTGTTTTCTAATGCGAAATGATAGTAAAGAGTATTGTTGAAAAAGGAAATAGTGATGAGTCTTGCCTTCTTTTTCGCCATTTCCTTTAATTTTTCCACTAAGTCCATTAATCCAGCCTCATTTATTCTTTTCCAAATTCAAACTTGTTTTTGAATGCAAAAACTAGTAAATTTACAAATTAATAAAATTCTAAAATAGTTACGTTTATTACTAAGTAGTGCTGAAAACGTGTATGTGTATATTTGGGGTATCTAAGACGTTGGTGAAAGAAGTTGAAAATAATCTTGAGCTCTTTTCGAAGTTTTTTGATTTACAAAATACTAAGATACCTCATAGGGTTTCCAGTAATATTTTTGCTGCTGAAACAGCAAAAAACACATTTATTTTGACTAATTTTGAAGGAAAAAAAGTTGTTGTTGATATTTTACCTCTTACTGAAAATGTTAAAATTGAAATGTTGAAACATAATTCAATTAAAAAATTAATTGAAGTAAAAAAAGGAAATTTAATAGCTATTGAGGACTCTCTCGCCGGCTCTGCACTTCCTTTTAGACCTTAAATTAATGAACCAGAGCGCTTGTTTATTTAGTTCGTTTCGGTGGTTATAATATTTTTCACTGATATCTTCTAACCATTGTTCAATTTTTACAAATTTAGTTTCCATAATGTAGTATGTGCTTTCAGAAGGGTTATGCAATTAGGGAAGCTTGCCGAGTTGCCATTAAATTTTTGAGTTGAGTTTTTTAAAGTTTTCAATGAGTAGTTGTTTTGATTTTGTGCTCATTACTTTTATTTTTTTTTCTCTTTTTTTTGCAGCTTCCTTTGTTTCAAATTGTTCATAATATGCCAAGGTAACCTTGTCGAATCTCCCTGTATATTTTTTTCGGTTTTGAGTTTCAGCGTTTTTTTGATGTTGGGTTAATCTTCGTTTTAAGTCCTTAGTGTAACCAGTATAAAAATTACAAAATTTTTCTTTTCTGAAACAGTTTAGAAGGTATACATAAAAAACCACAATCTACTTAAAATTGTCAGTATTTTAGGTATGTGGTGCTTTCGAAATTAAGGCCTTGGTGGAATCCTTTCTCGGCTAAGGTGTTTGGACCTTTGGGAAAAATTATAACACCGAATCAATTAACTTTTTTAAATCTTATTTTAGGGGGTTTGGCTGGATATTTAATTTATATTGACCAATATGCTTGGGCGGCTCTTTCTGTTTTTCTTTCAGTTGCTTTTGATGGAATGGATGGTGCAATTTCGAGAGCAAGCGGTAAGTCAATGGGGTCTGGATTTGGGGCAATCTTAGATGCAACTTTTG
>JAUUZA010000048.1 GCA_030590165.1 Candidatus Altarchaeota archaeon | reverse complement strand
ATTGAAGAGCTAAAGGAGAAGGGGTTGTGGTTTAGGTAAGGGGGAGTGGGTGGTGTATTTTTTGATATTTTTAGATAAAGTCAACGACCCCGGACGCCGCTGTGCTCTGTCCAGGGCATCAGGGTGATGCTCGGGATTTATATCTTAATCCTGTTTATTTAGTTTTGCTTTAAAATTCAGGCGCAGATTATGAACGCTACATAGTGGATATTATCTTTTTACTTAACATGGATGTTGAAAAACGGCAGAAACGTTTATATTTGGCTTTTTCTGAACCTTAATAAAAATTTCTAACTTGGAAAGTTTGTCATTGTTCTTCGAGATAATGGCAAATTAAGTTCTTCCTCATCAAACTTTTCTGGAATTTAAGATATCAATTTATGTAGTCTGTTTAAGGCTGCAAATCGAATAGACTTTGAAAATGTATTATTTGAATCTAAAATTTTAACAAGTGAAATTATCAGAAAACCCCGATCATTATTTTCATAATAACCTGAATTTTCAATCACTTGGCACCAAAGCTTTCGGAATTTTTCTGAACTTGCTTCCTTAATAGCCTCTAGCCATTCTTCGTGGTTTTTTGCCCATTTTAGCCGAAATTGTGCCATACAATTTATATATTTTAATTGCCAGACATCCTTTTCATCCTTAGCTAGTTCCCATAACTTGTCGCCAATCCATGTATCTTCATTTCTGTTTCGTTCAAAATCTAAACCCATAAAAGGAATTGATAACGAAATTGCTGCTAATCGAGCTAGTTCTACTTTATCGCTCTGCAACATTTCTATAAGTAATTTATGAATATTATCATTATGATACCAAAATAATTCTGGAAAATCAGGATTCTTATGAATAATCCCATACAATTCTATTAATTGTTTTTCCTCCACAATTCCAAGATTCAAAGTACACCAATATATGACCTCAGCCTTGCGGTGCTCAAAGTCTATTATCGATGAATAGTATGCTAAAATATTCTCAAATGTGTGTTTAAATCGTTCTATGATGATTAATTCTTGATAAGTTTTCGGTTCATGCCATTTATACTTTGACACCAACCATCCAAAATTTGAAAGTAAATATTCTTGTCCATCAACTTTTTGATTTTCTATAATTTCCAAGAAAAAATTTAAAAATTCTAGTTTTATCTTTTTATTTAATATAAAACTCCAAACACAAAAGGAATGTATATTCTTAGAAAAACCTCGATTTTGAAGCCAATTCTTAAATTCACTTAAGATTTCTAAATCCAAAAATTTTTCAATACTTAATTCACCATTGTAAGACATCCATAAAAGAAGTCTATAAGGATGATCATCTATACTTTTACTCTCTTTATTTATAAGTTCATTGAATTCTTTAGAATCATTTAGATATTGCTCTTCTGAGGTATAATATTCGCAAAAATTATAAAAATCTTGATATTTTAGCTGTTTTTTATAATTTAGAAGAGATATTCCAAAAATTTTTGAGAACATTATATTACTGCGTGTATATTTTTTATTATATTCAAACTCTTCTTCAAATCTAATGAATTTTTCATTGTTATGGGGGTCTAAAAGTAAATCTAAAGCTATTACTAGAAAGTTTATAAAGGGCTCTTTTTCATTAGAAAATATCGTGCAGAATTCTTTAATGTACTCTGCATTTTTATTTACTATTGTTTTTACATTTGGATTTACTATACATGGAATATGCACTTCTAACGACCTATCTCTTCTTCTATATATTTCTTCAGATTGATGTAAACAAGATAGCATTGAAAGTTGACAGACTGTCCATAAAAGAAGTGAATTTTCTTTATTCTTTCCTTCAGGTTTGACAAAAGACAGTTCCTCTATAACTTTTAAAGGCAAAGGTGATAATGGGAAAGAATCTCTTCCAACTCCTTCTAATAAAGCATAAGCAATAACAGCTCTCACTTTTGGTGAAAGTGGAAAATCAAGATAATATCTAAAATTATACCACTGACTTTCAACACTTTGTGATATATCTTCCAAGGGAATCGCATCAGCCAATTCTTCAAATAATTTTATGACCCATATCTCAACAATTCTGTTTTCAATAGCTTTAGTTAATGCCCATAATTTTTCATCCCTTAAATCACTCTCAGATGCTCTCTGTATAGCTATCTGTAATTTGTGATCGACACCAAAGAGTATTTGATAAATATCGGCATATGACTCCATTTTTTCAGGTACAACATTCTTCAGTCGGTCTTCTAACCAAGGACGGATAATTTGTTCTTTGTATGAATCCGGAAGACTTTCTAATGCATTAGTAAACTCCTCAGACTTTAAACCATTATCAAGAAGTGTTAAACCATATTGAATTGCTCCTATTTCGTTATGAGGTTCACGTAAAACACGATCTTCCAGCATTCCTATTACCAATTCAGCTCCTCTTTTAAGAAATTTATCAACTTTTTCAGTATCTATCTCACGACAAATATCTATCATACTTGAAGCTTCTCCAGGGCGAGTTCTTCCAACTCTCCCAGCAAAAAATAAGGCTACATTTCTCCAATGAGGAGGTTTTGCTATCGCTTTAAATCTTAAGTCTCTTTCTTTTGTATTTTTAGATGTATCTACAAGATGAGCAGCTGCAAAAAATTCCCTTGTAGTTGTTAATCCAAATCCAACTTTATTTTCCTGTGGACTTTCTATTAAAACTAAACGTTGATTTGCTTCTTTGATGATTTGATTGACTTTAGATTCTACTTCATCTTTTGTTAGTAATGGATTGACATGAATAAGATATGCTTTAATTTTTTGTTCAAACTCAGAAACATCCATTAATGCAGCTGTTTCATCCTTTTCAGCGCGCTTATGAAGAATATATGCAAGATATTTATGAAGTCCATATATTATATCTTTTTCAGTTCGCAAAAACTCCGGACATTTTTTTTGTTCACGTATGTAGATAATATCCATATAACATTCAAATAGTTCTTCACGTTGTCTCGGAGGAGAACCTCTTGCACGAATAATTACTAAAAGAATTGTGATCTGCAGTGGTGTTTTAGTTAGAACACTAACAACAGTGTCTTCCATATAAAATTCAAGTGATTTTAAAATTCTTTCTGCTTCTCGGCGATTTGCTTCCTTTGCACTTGTCCAACGTTCAGCATAAATAAGTGCATTATCCGTAGACAATTTTTGAAGAGTTAAATGTAAATAATGAGTTGGGTTGAATTCTTCGGAGTATCCGTAAGGCCTAGTAGTTGCAATTACTCGTAAATTCCCTTTAAGAACATCTCTTACCTGATTTACGAATGAAGTTATATTATCTAATACTCTTGTTCGCAATTTTTTTTCTGGAACTTCATCTAAACCATCCAATAATAGAATTACTGGGTTAGATTTTACAATCTTATGGATATCTTCAGGATTAATATTTTTTCCTGAATCTTTAGAAACTTCAGTTGCAATGTAATGAAATAAGGAATCTGAATTGCCCCGAGATGCAATCCATTGGGCATACTCTTTTAAAAGGATTCTAAATGGAACCCGAGGGATGCATTTTTCAAATTCTTCAGAATTTTCACCTAATTCATTTAATTTTCCAATTAAACGAGCTCGATAAATTTGTGTTAGATACTGAACT
>JAUUZA010000056.1 GCA_030590165.1 Candidatus Altarchaeota archaeon | reverse complement strand
TTTCTTAAAAATTTTGTTTGCACGTTCATGTTCTAATTCTTGAGAAATTTTTGTTGGTCTTTTAAATTTACAATTTTTTACATCAGGACATCTCCATCTTTTGAAAAAATCATCTTCAAACTCAAGCGAAAGTCCACATCTTGGGCATAATGGAATAGTCCCCAAAAACCAAGTAGTTGGATCTTTTTGTGAATTTCTAATGTTATGACAATTTACAGCCCATTTCAAGTTATTTATTTCAATTTCTTTAAGTTTTTTATGACCGAAAAGATTAATCTCAAACCCAAAAATCTTTTTCTTCTTTTGACCTTTTTCTCGATATATTTTCAAACAAATCCAAATTAAATATACCAATAATCCTCCAAAACAAATAACAACCAAAGTAGAATCAGGAACATTCTTTATATGATCTAGTAATGCGGTTCCTATCCTATTAAAAACACCTCCAAAAATATTTGCAAGTGGCTGACTTATTGTCACATTTCCCACAACAATTCAACCTAATCTTCAATTAAAAAGAAGATAGGGACGTCACAAAAAACTTCTTGTGGAATTTTTAATTTTCACCTCTTATACAAAGTTATGTAAATCCTCAATTTTGTTCAAAAATTTAATTCAATTACAACTATTGTACAAAATTCTCAGCCCCCATTAAATATTTAAACTGATGAAACCCTGCTAACAAGCCCGAAAACCACATAACCTTATGTAATTAGGCAGATGGGAGGGAATATCGTGAAATTCAAAGAAGCATACAAAAAAGCACAAGAAGCAGCTAAGGAATGTAAGTTTAAACAAACTATAGAAATAATCTTCAATCTAAAAAATATAGACAAAAAGACCTTTTCAATAAATGATACTATTAAACTACCAACAGGCAGAGGAAAAAAGAATGTAATCTGCGGAGTTGGAACAAGTGATTTTGTTATGAAGGCAAAAAAATATGCAGATAAAGTAATTGATAAACATGAATTTGAAAATTTTAAGAATAAAAAAGACATCAAAAAATTTTCAGACGGCATAACTTATTTTGTAGTTGAAGCATCCGTAATGGCCGACTTCGCAAAAACCTTTGGTCAAATCTTAGGCCCAAAAGGAAAAATGCCATTACCACATCATATTGTCCCACCGGCAAGAGACCCAAAACCCTTCATTGAAGGACTCAAAAATGCCATTCGTATACGCTCAAAGAAAACAACAGTAATACAAATTCCCTTAGGAACAGAAGAAATGAAATTAGAAGACTTGGAAAAGAATTTCAAAATTGTTTATGAATTTGTAGAACACAAACTCGAAAGAGGAAAAGAACAAATAAAAAATGTGATGATAAAATTCACAATGGGACCAGCGGTGATAATCAATGGTTAAAGACAACAAAATTCAATTTGTTGACGGAATTGCAAAGAGACTCAAGGGTGCAAAAACTTTTGGGATTGCAGATGTTGGAAGAATTACAAGTAGTCACATGCAAAAAATTAGAAAGGCATTGAGGGGAAAAGCAGAAGTCAAAGTAATCAAACGCAGCTTATTGAAGAAAGCACTTGAAAGAGCAGGTCTCAGTAATATGGAAGAACACATAGCAAGAACCTCAGTTACAATAACTAGTGACTTGGATGCTTTTTCATTATTCAGAGAAATTAAAAAACAGAGAAGCCAGGCAAGTGCCAAACCAGGAATGATTGCACCAATTGATATTATTATCAAAGAAGGTGGAACGGGTTTACCACCAGGACCTGCAATTGCAGACCTACAAAATGCAGGAATTCCCTCAAAAATTCAAAAAGGTCAAATAGTCGTCATAAAAGACCATATTGCAGTAAAAGCAGGTGAAAAAGTTTCTAAAATTATGGCAAATGCACTCGCCAAACTTGACTTAAAACCAATAGAAATGGGATTAGACATTACAGCAATTCTTGACGACAAACTCATATTCCGCAAAGACGTATTAGACGTAGACATTGAAACAATTAGAAATCAATTCACTTCAATAGGTAATCAAGCATTGGCATTAGCTTATGCAATCAATTATCCAGTGAAGGAAGTATTGGAAAAAAGATTCAGTGAAATTTCAGTGCAAGCAAAAGCACTTGCCTTGAAAATTGACTGGGTTTCAAAAGACACTGTCGCGGAAATAGTGAATAAAGCTAATACGCAAGCTATATCGTTAAAGGAGAAAATTGGAGGAGTTTAAATGGAATACATACACGCAGCTCTTTTGTTGCACAAAGCTGGAAAGGACATAACAGAAAGTTCGTTAAAAAAAGTGCTTACCGCTTCAGGAGTCAAAGCAGATGATGCAAGACTTAAGGCATTAATGAGTGCTCTCAAAGATGTTGATATTGAAGAAGCAATTAAGGCACCAGTCGCAGTAGCGGCTCCAGTTGCAGCACCCGCAGGTGAAGCACCAGCAGCAAAAGAAAAAAAGAAAGAAGAAAAGAAAGAAGCTAAAGAAGAAGATGCAGCCGCAGGGTTAGCAGCCTTATTTGGTTAAGTTCATTTTTCTAAATAGAAGTTTCCCCCTTCAGAGGGGGAGATGTTTTTTGTTTTCCCCTTTGGGGATTAATTTTTTATTTTTATCTTTTCTAAATTTCCACTAAACTTTTTATATTGATACATTTGTTACTGTTGTGAGAAAATTATTGAGCATGTTATTGATTTTAACCTCTGCGTTCGCCTTGAATCTTACGATAGACTGCTCTGGGAACTGTCTTACTTATATCCCAACAGGAGGATACGCCTTTCTCAATTATTCCGTAAATGGAAGTGCACTTGGTGATGTCTTCACAAAGATGTATGAAGTTAATATTTTAGGAGACACAACTAATAATAATTTAATAAAATTTAATTTGACAACGGCTGGATGTGAAAATCCTTCAACAGCTTTTCTTGGGATGAATCCACTTGAAACTTCATATATTGATGACCTTTTATTAGCGCAAATCAATACATCATCAGTAACAAATACAACTGTCAAAGTTTTCTGTTCAGGTCAGAATACTCAACGCAGTCAAGCCGACTGGTTTAGCACGACAAGACTTTCTGAAAACTTAGTCAATGTAACAATGAATGGTTCAAGAACAATTTTGAATGGATTGGACTTA
>JAUUZA010000040.1 GCA_030590165.1 Candidatus Altarchaeota archaeon | reverse complement strand
ATCTTGAAATCAAAATCTATGAAATCATTGCAAAACTTTCAGAACTGGGTTTTCAAGCAGAAAGATTAGATAGAATTACGGATTTCACAAAACAAATTGTAGTCCTACCAACATCGGCAATGACAGGTGAAGGTGTATTAGATACAATGGCAATTCTTGCAGGACTGGCTCAAAAATATCTCAAAGAAAGACTGAAGACTTCAGGAAAAACAAAGGGAAATATTTTAGAAATTAAACAAGAAAAAGGAATGGGTTACACTGCAGACGCAGTCATCTATGATGGTACAATCAAAATTGGAGACACCATAGTCGTTTCAGGAAGAGATGAACCAATAGTCACAAAAATACGAAGTCTACTCAAACCATCACCACTTAAAGAAATAAGAGTCGAAAAAAAATTCAATAGAGTCAAAGAAGTCACGGCGGCAAGTGGAGTTAAAATTATAGCACCAGACCTAGAAAACGCAGTAGCTGGAAGCACTATTCTTGTTGCAACGCCTCAAAATCTAAGCGAGGTAATTAATGAAATTAAAAAAGAAATGGAAGCCATTGAATTTTCAACTGACGATGTCGGAGTCATTGTTAAAACAGATACACTCGGAACTTTGGAAGCCTTAGTAAAAATGCTTCAGGAAAGAAAAATCAAAGTAAGACACGCCAAGGTAGGAGATATATGTAGAAGTGATATTATTGAGGCCGACCAAGTTCGAGACATTAACCCTTATTTCGGTGTTGTTCTTGGTTTTAATGTTAAAAATATTGATGAAAATATAACAAACGAAAAAGAAATCAAAGTAATTCGAGGCGACATTATCTATAAACTTTTAGAAGAATATGAAGAATGGGTTGAAAGTGAAAAGAAAAGAGTCAGAGAAAGGGAACTCTCAAAACTCCCAAGACCTGCAAAATTCAAACTCATCCCAGGATATATGTTTAGGGCAAGTAAACCTGCAATAGTTGGGATTGAAGTAATCGACGGCTTATTACAAAACAATATTGAAGTAATGAAAGATAATGGCAAGATAGTTGGAGAAATTAAAAAACTCGAAATCCAAGGAAAAACAATCAAAGAAGCCAAAAAAGGAGCTAAAATGGCAGCCAGTATTGACGGTCCAACCATAGGACGCCAAATCAAGGATGATGACCTCCTATACACTAGTATTACTGAACCCGAATACAAAAAATTAATCAAATTCCTCGATATGCTCAGTGAGGGAGAAAAAATCATTTTAACTGAAATGGTTGAAATAAAAAGAAAAACAAGAAGAACTTGGGGTATGCTCAACATTTAGGCCAGATAATTTTAAAAACACCCTAAATGAAACCCATCTATGACAGAAGTGCGTATGAATATTAGTAATAAAGGAATTTCGAAGCAAATCATCCTCAAAGAAGAGCAAATAGCAAGAGTAAAAGGCCTCAAAATTGGGGACAAACTCAAGGGTGATAATTTTGGGCTTGCAGGATATGAAATGGAGCTACGCGGAGGAACTGACAAAGATGGTTTCCCCATGAGACGAGATGTTCATGGAACTATAAGAAAAAGAATTATTTTATCGAGTGGAACTGGCTACAAACCAAGGGAAAAAGGAATAAGACGAAGGAAAATGATTCATGGAACTATTTTTGATGAAACAATTGCACAAATCAATGCGACCGTTACAAAAGAAGGTTCAAAGAAATTTGAAACTCTTTTTGCAAAACCTGCTGAAGAAAAGAAGGAATAAAATTTATTCTGTTTTAACAACATTAAGCAAATATTACTTTAAATTTTAGAAATCATTACACATTCACAAGAGGCTGTTGTCATTATAAATCCCGTTTTTTACCTTCTTCGTGGATAATACTAAACCAGAAATTAATATAGGAATGATAGGTCATGTTGACCACGGAAAAACAACGCTTACTCAAGCGCTGAGTGGAAAATGGACCGATACTTTTAGTGAAGAAATAAAGAGAGGAATCACAATCAAACTGGGCTACGCAAACACTTGTTTTTACAAGGATGAAAAGGAAGGTTATAACTCAGAAAAAAAAGGAAAACTCCTTAGACAAGTAAGTTTTGTTGATGCACCCGGACACGAGGCTCTAATGGCAGTAATGCTTGCTGCAAGTTCAATAATGGACGGTGCACTCTTACTCATCTCAGCAAAAGAAGGAATTCGTGCCCAAACAAGGGAACATGCAATGGCAGCAAAGATAGCCGGAATAAAAAATATTGTAGTTGTTCAAAATAAAATTGATGCCGTTCCAAAAGAAAAAGCCATTAAAAATTATAATGAAATTAAAGCTTTTCTTAAGGAATATGAAATAGATGCACCAATTATCCCCGTCTCAGCTCTCCACAGAGTAAATATTGACAAATTAATTGAAGCAATAGAAACAATTATGCCAACCCCTAAAAGAGAAGACAACGCAGACCCTGAATTTTTAGTTGTTAGAAGTTTTGATGTTAATAAACCAGGAAAAGCATTAGAAAAATTAATTGGTGGAGTAGTAGGTGGCGGACTTGTTCAAGGAAAATTGAAAGTTGGTGACGAGATTGAAATTAGACCAGGAATAAAAACAGATAAGGGCTGGACCCCAATCATAACCGAAATTACATCCTTAGCAACAGAAAATACAAAATTAAAAGAAGCAACACCAGGAGGAAGTATTGCAATAGGAACGAGTCTTGATCCTTCAACTACAAAACAAGATGCCTTACTTGGTTCTGTAATAGGTTATCCAAATAAAATGCCTGAAATTTTAAATGAAATAAGATTAAAAGTTAAATTATTTGACAAAGTAATAGGATTTGAAAATGAAAATGTAAAAGTCACTTCATTAAGAGAAGGGGAACCACTCATAATAAATGTGAATACAGCAGTGAGTGTAGGAACAGTAAAAAAGGCCAATGAAATTATTACAATTTCACTAAAAAAACCAGTGTGTGCAAAAAAAGAAGACCGATTTGTAATTAGTAGGCGTGTCGAGGGAAAATGGAGATTAGTCGGATACGGAACCCTCATTTGAATTTAGTGTAAAACGTAAAAGGATTAGTTCCATTATACTCTTTTTCAAAATTTAGCTTGTATTTTTTAATTTTTTTAGTATGAATCCCAACTTGAACAAATTTTCCTCCTCGTTTTAAAAATTTTAAATAAGGTTTAAACTCTTTTTTTGTAATAAATGGGCTGACAATAATCATGTCATATTTACAATCAAGTAAATCTTTTTCGATTCTACTATTAAAATTTAAAAAACTGTGTTTAAGATTGACATGTTCAAGAACATAATTATTAAAAAACTGACGAAGCTCTGTTTTCTTAAAATACTCAACAGGAATTAAGTCTGATTTACCATCTATGTAAAGTACTTGAACTGGCGGTTTTTCTATTTTATTTTTTTGAATAAGAGGCGTTCCCACTTTATAATTACATTAATTATCCTTTAAATATTTATCTTTCTCTTAATTATGAAAAAAATTTCAGTAATTTTAACAGTAAAAAATGAGGAAAAGGGCCTTGAATTCCTTATGAATTCCCTCATAGCTCAAAGCCTAAAACCCGCCGAAATTGTGGTTGTTGATGGTGGTTCAACTGATAATACTTTAAAAAATCTAAAGAAATGGAAAACAAAATTCAAAAAAGAAAAAATTGAACTACAAATTATAAAAGAAAAAGGCAATATTGCACACGGAAGAAATACTGCAATAAAAAAGGCAAAATATCAAACCATTGCATCAATTGATGGTGGATGTATTGCCGGAGTTAATTGGCTAAGAAATATGGCTGAAAAAAAAGCAGATGTAGTAGCTGGAAATTTTCTACCATTAGCAACAACAATGAGTGAAAAAATTCAAGCAGTTTTTGTCAAAAGGTCAACATCAAAAAATCCAAGTTCACGAAGTATAATGTTCAAAAAAAAGTGCTGGAAAAAAGTTGGAGGTTATCCTGAAAATCTCTACACTGGTGAAGACACACTTTTTAATGCAAGAATGGAACAGGCTGGATTCACTTTCAAAAAGGCTGATGATGCAATTGTTTATTGGAAGATGCGTAGCTCATTAAAAAAATGGTTTAAACAATACTACCTCTACGGTTTCGGGGACGGAAAAGCCGGCCTTCAACTTGATACAACTTATGGGAAAAAAATCGCATTTTTATTAATTGGATTTTACAGTCTCATATTCTGTTCAGTTATTTTTCCTTCAACAATAATTGTTCCCTTCATAACTGGGGGTTTTTTTGGGCTCTTGAAAACTTTTAGTTTAGTAGGCTTATTTGCTGGACTCCTCCTGCCTTTTCGTTATATTTCATATATAATTGGAGTACATAGCGGTTTCATAAAAAACCTAAAATAAGTACGAATACAATAAGATTAGTGAAGTGGAACAAACTCTTTATTCTTTTTGTACTTGGAATAATTGCAATTGAATTCATATCTCTCGGCGATAGATTCCCTTATAATATTCTCCATGTAGATCACAGTTTTCACATACTTAAATTTAGATTATTCAGAGATAAGGGATTTAGTAATTATGAAGAATTAGGAAATATTCCTGCAAAACTTCTTTTTCCACCACTCTTAGTCCCTTTTTTATATTTAGGAAAAATTTTACCAATAAATTTGGCATATTTTCTAACTTATTTTCTCCTACTTGGTTTAGCTTATCTCTTGGCTAAAAAACTAATTCCAAAAAAAGAAAATTTTTATTTAACTTGTATTTTATTTCCTCTTTCAATCTTCATTTTTTTCAGAATTGGTAGACTCTTAGAATTAATGGCACATCTTCCCTTACTTCTCTTATATATTTACCTCGATGAAAAAAATAAAAATCAATTTTTCCTAATAGGTCTTTTCATTCTTGGTGTGACTTCACACTTACCAACCGCCCTTTTTTACTCACCAATGCTAGCATTCAAATCATTTGAAAAAAAGGAATACCGCAATGTTCTTCATTGGTTATTATTAGGTATAATCTGGGTATCTTTTTACTTCCCTCAAATCTATGATTTAACCGGTATGACTCTTTCAAGAATGGAATCAATAAACGGTGGAATGAATAGTTTTCTTGATTCACAAGGATTAAACTGGGTTATAAACATATTAACACTTTTTATGTTGTATTTACTTTCATCACTCCCTTTCTTTGGAAAAGAAGGTTTGTACGCTTTTCCTTCATTTCTTGCCACAATCTTACCGCCAGAACTTCATCTAAAAGGGTTTTCTCTTTACAAATATCTCCCAGGAATAAATCAAATTTTAATTCATACCCCAATTGTTTTCTTTTCCTATCTTTTATTAAAAAACAAACCAAAATGGTGGAAAATTATGACAACTTTAACTTTCCTCGTCATTATTATTCCAATGCCGTGGCAAGGAAATAAAAGTGAAGATTTACCTTACCTAGATGAGATTGAAGGAAATTATACCACTGCTCTTTTTCCCGCACACGATGGTTTTTTAATAATTCATAATTATTTGGCATTCAATGGAAAATATT
>JAUUZA010000053.1 GCA_030590165.1 Candidatus Altarchaeota archaeon | reverse complement strand
GAACGCACAATTTTGTTCATATTGAATACAATACATACGACTATTTTCAATAAGTTCTTTTTCACCATGCATAATGTAACTAACAAAATTCACTTGTAAAATAGCTTTATTTCTAAGTAATTCAATTACGGGAACATAAGCTTTTAGGAATTGAAGTCCGTATGGGCAATATGACATGATGAAAGCATTAGCAGTTGGCACGTTTTCTATATTATTAATGGGTTCAATAGCAAAACTACCAACTAACAAAAAGAGTATTATGAAAAATACTTGTTTTTTCATAAAAAATATGTTAGAGAAGATTTAATACAATTTTGTTTAAAATAAAATTACTTACCATAAAGGCCTCTCAATAAGGCATCACTAACTAAATTAATGGAAGTTTCTTTGAATGAAAGCTCTCTTGGAACTGACCTTTTAGGCATTATTAAATTTTCTCTATTGTATGTTACGTCTTCCAATAAGTCATCAGGATTTAAATTTTCTAATTGAGCTTTTACAGTGTTTCCTTCAATTTTTAATTCACTTTTTAGTTCATAGTTGTTGGTGTCATAATTCCAATTTAAATAAAGTAAAAATTTGGACATAGGTGGATGTTCAGTCATTAAATCCTCTAATGAATTAGCATCTAGTGCAAAAATTGCTGAGCAAATTGACCCTGAACCAAACCAATTATTGTTTGCATAACCAATAAGCCATTCTTTTTGTCCCGTTTTTATTTTAAAAAGTTCTTTAACATCTTCAGAATAGCTATCTGATATTTGTTTATCGAATTCAGGACTCATTGGACAACCTAAATCAAATTTTATAATATAATTTTCAATTAAATCAAAATAAACATCTCTTAAAAACTTACGCGAATGCATGTCAACCCGTAATTTTTAGACTTATAAATTATATTGTTTGCATAAAGTAGTAAAAACACACCTAAAAAATACACATCGGCAAAATTGTCTTGGCATTTCTAAATACAATTAGTGATTTACACTTAGGTTCTGCACAAATCAATCCAAAGTTAATGGTCCAGAATTAGTTTCAATATACCGAGAATGAAATGGAAACAAAATTTACTTACCATAAAGCCCATTCAATAAGGCATTACTAACTAAACCAACACTAGTATTTTTGAATGAAATATCTTTTGGAATTAATATTTTAGGCTTTATTAAATTTTCACGATTGTATTTTACACCTTCCAATAAATCATCAAGATTTAAATTTTCGAGTTGAGCTTTTACAGTTGTTCCTTTCTCTTCAAATTTACTTTTAAGTTCATAGTCTGAGTTACCATAATTCCAATCTAAATAAAGTAAAAATGTAGACATAGGTGGATGTTTAATTGTTAAATCATCTACGGAATTAGCATTTAGTGCAAAAATTGCAGAGTTAACTGACCCTGAATCATAACGATCTTTTTTTGCAAAACCAATAAACCATTCTTTTTGTTCATCTTTTATTTTATAAATTTCTTTAACATCTTTAGAATAACTATCTGATATTTGTTTATCGAAACGAGGACTTATTGGACAATCTAAATTAAATTTTGCAATACTATTTTCAACCAAATCATGATAAACATTTTTTAAAAAAACTGTGACATTCATATGAATTCATAAGGTTCAGATTTATAATCTAATTTGTTTTTATAAAGTAGTAAAAAAAGATTTGAAAAATATACATTGGCAGATTTGTCTTGGCATTTTTAAATATTCGAGGTATATTTTAGTGTGAGAATTGGTATAGCTAGTGACCTACATCTGGGTTTTGGGCGAGGTAAGAGAAAGAATGACGCCAGGATTCAAGCAGAAAGGGCCTTAAGAAAACTTATTGCTGAAGGTGCTGATATGATTATTCTCGCTGGAGATATTTTCAATACTCCAGTTCCAAGACCAGAAGTATTTCGTGATGCTGCTCAAGTTCTTCAAATTCCAAGAAAAAAGAAATCAGACCTTAGACTCACAGGAATAGGAAGAGATTCCCCTGACAAAGATGGAATCCCAGTTCTTGCAATTCACGGAAATCATGAACGCAGAGTGAGAGGCGATGTTAATCCAGTTAAGTTGATGGACATAATGGGTTTTCTTACTTATCTTCAACAAAGTGGAGTTGTTGCAGAAAATGTTAGTGTTTATGGTATTGGTGCTGTTCCTGAAAGTTATGCTCCTAAAATTTTTAAGGACCTCAAGGCAGAGCCTTTTAGTAAAAAATCATTTTTTGTTTTCCATCAAGATTTAGTTCCATATATCCCAAGAGCAAAATTAACAACTCAAGATTTACCAAGGGGATTTTCATATTATGTTAATGGTCATGTTCATAATGGGAAATTAGAAAAAAATATGTTAATTGTTGGAAGCACAATAGTAACTCAAATGAGGGTTGAAGAATCAAAAAAGTTTGTGTGGATTTGGGATGAAAAAGAAGGATTTACAAAATCTGAAATTGAATCGCGTTCACTTTATCATATAGATGTTGATGCAGATGAAAGAGCACCATCAGAAATACTAAAAGAGATTGATGACGCAATTCAGAAACTTTTGAAAAATGAAAATAAAGAAGAACCAATGATACGAATTAAAGTAAAGGGTAAATTAAGTGAAGGGTTTAAGTCTGCTGATTTAATTTTTAGAAATGATTATGGTGCAATTTTAAGTTATGAAAAACGAATTGAAGGAAGCGTCTTGCAGAATGTAGATTTGAGTGATATAGATATTGATAATTTAGCCGTAAAAGCCCTAAATAAAGTTTTAACAGAAAGAGGGCTTCGTGTAAATTCTGCCGAACTTTATGCCCACCTAATGAGAGGCGATGAAATCGCTGTTTGGAAGCTCTTGGAGGGTATGAAATGATAAGAAAATTGGAACTCAAGGGTTTTAAGAGTCACGAAGATACGAAGATTGAGTTTTTAGAGGGAACAAATGTTTTTGTTGGAATTATGGGCTCTGGTAAGAGTTCAATTCTTCAAGGCCTCACTTTTGCCTTATTTGGTGAAATTCCTGAAGTTAGGAATAGAAAAATTCCTTTGTCTGGACTTGTAATGCGAAAGCCAAGAAAACTTAATGAAGCAAAAATCAATATTGAATTTGATGTCGAAGACATAATTTACAAAGTTGAAAGAAGTATTACAAAAAAAGGTGGAAATGCAAAAATGTTCAAAGAGGGCAAGGTATTTGAAGTTGGAGCAAAAAGTGTCACACAAAAAGTTTGTGAAGT
>JAUUZA010000052.1 GCA_030590165.1 Candidatus Altarchaeota archaeon | reverse complement strand
TTTTTGCAGTAGAGAAAAGATCTAAGCTGTTACAAGAATTTGTAGGCTCAGAAAAGATTTTTAAGATCGATAATCATATAGGAGCAACTATTGCGGGACTTACCGCAGACGCTCGGCAATTAATTGATAAAGCACGAGTTCAAGCTCAAGTTAATTTATTATCTTATGATGAAAATATCTCTGTTTTAGATGTAACAAGAGAAATCTGTGATCATAAACAATATTTCACCCAACATGCAGTTGGAAGACCTTTTGGAGTGTCTCTTTTAATTGGTGGCATTGATAATGATGGTCCACAAATCTTTTTGACAGACCCATCAGGGGCCTTTTGGGGCTTTTTTGCCTATGCAATTGGTTCAGGGCAACAAGCCGCTAAAAAGCATTTGGAAGAAAATTATAAACAAAAAATGAGTTTTGATGAATTAATGGCACTTGCCGTTGGTACGTTAAAAGAAGTTATTGATGAAATTAATGAAAATAATTGTGATATCGCTTATATTAAAAAAGATGACCTTAAATTTACAATGTTGACTTCTGAAGAAAAGAAAAAGTTACTATAAATTGAGGAATCGTTTTAAAAAATTGTTTTCAAAACTCAGCGAAATATATTTCTTATTTTTTGCACTTAGCATTCAGATGATAATAGAAATGTAAGTTTGGATTAAAATATATTGATTAGGAAGTGTTAAACAATGTCAAGAAGGAGTGTAGGAGAAGGTAAAGACAAAAAAATCGATTTTGGTAAGTTTATATTAGCAAAATTGAAGAAAAATAAAAAATTGGCAGAAATGGTTGTTGATCCCGAAAAGGCATGGAACGCGTTAAAAATGATCAATAAATTAAGGAAAGAAAAAGAATCTGAAAATCAACCAAATGTTTTGACAATTGATGATTTAAAATCCATCTCTGAAATTGATATAAACAATGTTTTTGAAGGGTTAATCGTTTTTGAAGATGCAAAGAAAGGAGAAGCTTACCCAAACACTTTTTTGGAAGAAATGTTTGAAACTAGTGATCACGTCGAAATAGCTTATCAATTTTTATTAAATGATAAAACAGAATGGAATTGGACTAAAAACCAAAGGGATGAATTTTCTGAACAGAAACGGAGAAAGATTATAAATTTATTAGCTAGAAATTGTACAAATCCTCAAACCAAGAAACCTCATCCTCCACAGCGATTAGAAAAAGCCCTAAAAGAATCAAAATATAACATAATTCTGAATAAAACTGCTGAAGAACAATTGAAAGATGTTATTCATGCAATATCTCCACTAATTCCAATAAAAATGGAGAATGTTGAATTGGCAGTAAAGATTCCTGCAGCATTTGCTCCAAAAGCTTATGGAACAGTTGAAAAACTGGGTAATATAAAACAGAGTGAATGGCAAAATGATGGAAGTTGGGTTGGTATACTCAATATTCCAGCAGGGTTAGAAGCAGAGTTTGTTGAGAGTATAAACAAATTAACTCGTGGAAGAGGACAAATAAAAGTATTAAAAAGAACTTAAGGTAATGAAATTAAATATAAAATTTATAGAAAAAGTTGAATAAAATGGGACAAAAAGTTCAAAATGAACCCGAAATTAACGAAAACGAAGATGTTGAGAAAGGAACCAAGCGTGAAATAGTAATACCAGGCGAAGTGCTTTCTGATGATCCTTCTTTCCAACCTGGAAGGGGTGTTTTAAAAGAAGGAAACACCATTACTGCGTTATATATAGGGTTAAAAAATATTAGAGGGAAATATGTAAATGTGGTACCATTAAGAGGTTTATATACTCCCGTAGTAGGAGATACCATAATTGGAAAAATAGCAGATAAAACTGCAGTAAAATGGTTTGTTGATATTAATTCAAAAAAAGATGGTATCTTAAAACCAAGTGATCTAAGTGGGGATAGGTACGAAAAGAGAAATTATAATAGAGGAAGAGGCGGCGGAGGCGGAAGGGATCGTAATTCAATGAACACCTTGAAGCTTGGAGATATGATTAAATGCAAGATTATGTCAGCTAGCCGTATATCAAGTCCTGATCTTACAACTTATGGAGAAGGTTTGGGCAAACTCAATGATGGATTATGCATCCAAATTGATGTTCCTAAAATTCCCAGAGTAATAGGCAAACGAGGAAGCATGATTAAGTTACTGAAAGACTTAACATCATGTCGTGTATTTGTAAGTAAAAATGGTCGAATCTGGCTAAAAGGTAAAAATGAAGACTATGAAAAACTTGCAATAGATGTAATTCATAAAATTGAACGAGAGGCTCACACTTCTGGTTTAACTGATAGAATCAATTATTATATTAAAGAACAAAAGAAACTAAGAGGTTTAAATTAAAATGGGAGTACTAGTACCTGAAAAAAAACAATATAAATTGTTTCGGGAAGATGGGAAACGTTTAGATGGGCGTGCAGTAGACGAATTAAGATCATTTAAATGTGAAATTGGAGTATTAAATAATGCAAATGGTTCAGCATATGTTGAACATGGAGGAAATAAAATTTATGCAGGAGTATATGGACCAAGAGAAGTTCATCCAAGGCATTTAGCCAGACCTGATCGTGGAATATTACGGGTCTATTATAGAATGGCAACTTTTCTGTTCATGAACGAGCAAGCCCTGCACCAAATAGAAGAGCTCATGAAATATCAAAGGTTATTTCTGAAGCACTCGCCCCAACATTATTTTTGGAATTATATCCTGACTCACAAATAGAAATATATATTCAAATAATAGCAGCAGATGGTGGAACAAGATGTGCAAGCACAACCGCAGCATCATTGGCATTAGCAGATGCAGGTATTCCGATGAAGTCTCTTGTAGCTGGTGTAGCAGCAGGTAAGATTAATGGAAAAGTGATTTTAGATTGTGGAGATGAAGAAGATAAAGCGGGTGACGCTGATATTCCTGCAGCAGTAGTTATGAAGGATGAATCAATTTCACTTTTACAATTTGATGGTCAAATGACACCTGCAGAGTTAAAATTAGGACTTGATTATATTAAGAAGGGTGCAAGAGAAATATTTGCAAAGCAAACTGAAGCAATTAAGAAAAAATTCCAAAAAATTCAAGATCAAGCCAAGATTGAATCTTCAAAAATTCCAGCTGAACCTAAAAAAGCACCTGTTGCTGAAAAGAAAGTACCAGTAGCTGAAAAGAAAACACCAGTAGCTGAAAAGAAAGCACCAGTAGCTGAAAAGAAAGCACCAGTAGCTGAAAAGAAAGCACCAGTAGCTGAAAAGAAAGCACCAGT
>JAUUZA010000032.1 GCA_030590165.1 Candidatus Altarchaeota archaeon | reverse complement strand
TTAACTTTTTTGAAATTGAAATTTCTGCTAATGAAACTGTTGGAATAAAAAACCTGAATTCAACTGTTGTTTGGAGAAATTCAGATGATTCAACTAATTCACAAAATTTTACTTTAAATATATCTGTTGAGGAAAACGCAATTCTTTATGTTCCTGAAACTGAAAAAATAGAAGTAGTTACTCCTGGAGTTTGGAATTCACTTGGTAATTTTACTGTGTCTTCAATTGGTAATTTTCCAGTTATCAACACAACTTTTAATTTGACTGGGATTCCAACAATGACTTTTAATTTTACACCAAATAATATATCTTCAATTTTTAATGGAGAAAATCAGTCAGTAGAAATATTAGTTTTTCTGGCTGAGGACCATGAAAGAGGCGTATTTAATGGGACTTTGAATATTACGTCTGTTAATGGGGGTAATGATAGTTTACATTTGAGTATAAGTATTATGGAAACTTTTCTTCACATATCAACCAATATTTCTTTAATAAATTCAACGAATATGAGATGGTTTGAATATGAGAATTTTTCACTTTTTGTTAATGTTTCAAATTCAGGTTCATCAACAGCAGTTTCAACAAACATTACTTTAGAACTTCCTGAAACTTTTTGGATAACGAATAGAACAAATAATATGTTTTCTTGTGGTAATATTTTAGTTGATGGTCAATGCAATACTACTTTTGAATTGGCGCTCACAAAAAGTATTCCAGGTGAATATAATGTAACTGCAAATGTTTCTTGGATAAATCCAGGGATGGGAATTTCGTATAATACAACTATAATAACAGTTCAAGTTCAAAGTAATCCTTTATTTGGTACTGATGAAAATTATGTTAATGGTACAATTAATCATGGAGAAAATAATCTTTTAGGAAATTTTACACTTAGAAATATTGGGAACATCCAAATTTTAGGGATTACGATGGCTGAATCGGGGATTGATGATTTTTCAATGACCCCAGATCCAGTGGTAGTAGTTTTACCCTTGGGGTCAGAGATTGATGTAAAAGTGAATATTACGGTTCCTTTAGGATACACCCCTGGAAATTATTCAGGAACTTTGAATACTTCAAGTACAAATGGGGGTTTTGATTTAATTTCACTCAACATTTCAGTTCCAACATCAAGAACATGGGAATTTACTCCAAGTAATTGTTCAGTTCCAATGGCTTTAGATGAAGGAAAAGTTTGTGATGTTTTTATTAATAATACTGGTAATGCTGAAATAAACTTTACAATTTCTCCAGACGAAGTGAATTTTACATATGTGAATATTACTAATTTTATAATTCAAAAACAAGAAGATTATCCAATTTCATTTTTTTGGAATGTTACGGGAGAAGCAAGGGATTATTATAACGCTACATATGATATGTCTGGTTTGGATTCATTACCTGTTTTAGACCAAATTACACTTAATTTAATCCCCGCTGAACTTGCTGAAATAAATGTAACTCTTTCCTCATATATTATTGAAGAGTTGGATAGTGTTTACATTGAAGCAAATGTTACTGATAAATCTAATACAGGGATAGAATATACTACCTTAACGGTTTTCAAACCAGATAATACTACTGATGAAATTAATATGAGTTTAATAGATCTTGACGGAAATTTGTATGTTTTTGCTCAAAATCACCCGGGTTCATGGGGGTCAAACGTGGTTTTTGGGAATTACACCTTTCAAGTAATGTCTAAAGACAACCTTGGCTTGTTTTCATATGAAAATGTTTCACTGTATGTTTACCCAAAATTAAAAGTTGTAGTGGAAACACCTTTTTCAACATATTTTGCGGGTGAAACTGCGTCATTATATCTTAATGCAACTAATACAGGAGGAACATATATTACAACTTTTTCAGGAGTATCTTTATTTGATTCACAGGGAGATTTAAGATATCATGAAAATTTTTCATATGAAGGAACAATTTTACAAATCCCTTCATTCACAATTCCAAGTGATGCACCCTTGGGAGATTATATTTTAGAAGTGAATTCAACACATTATGATGAAATTGTGAATAAAACTTCTACACATAACACAACATATATTTTTAAAGTTCGAGAAATGTATAATGTAGATTTTGAAACCAGTTTAATTTGGTATCCCGATTCTGTTATGAATTTTTATGTTTTAGTATACACTGACCGTGATTTTCAAGAACCTGATGAAATTAAATTAACTGTATTTGACCCAGCTCAAGAAATATATTTTGAATCCACATCATTTAATGTTTTGAATACAACAAATACAAGTAAGATTTATATTAAAAGTCATGCAATGGCGGCAGCATCACCTGTTGGATATTATTTAGCAAATTTAGTTATTACAGAAGGTGGGCGTCAAACTCAAAAACTTCAGTCGTTTAGAGTTAGTTATGGTGGTCCATTTGATGTAGTGATAAGTTCTTTGGAGGCGGAAGTACCCCCCAGCACTAATATTGATTTTGATGTGTTTTTGATGAATATGGGTGATTTTAGTCAGGATGTCTTTTTGTCTTATTGGGTTGAAAATACTGCTGGAACAAAATTTGCTGAAGTTGCAGGTGAAGCTGTTTTTGTTTCAGCAGGAGGAAATATATCAATAAGTAGAAATTTACCCATATATTCAAATCAAGCAGAAGGAGATTATAGTCTTCATGTTAAACTTAATTATTCAACAATAAATCCCCCAATAGAAGTGTATAGAACATTTAAAGTTATTGAAGCTGAGGAAGAGGAAGAACCAATAATTCCTGACATAATAATTCCTGTTGAGGCTGCAGTTATTGAACTTACTATTACAAATAAATTTCCTGAAGAAATGATAGTGAATAGGGGGTCAATTGGTTATTTAACAATTGAAGTGAAGAATACAGGAAATGTTCCTTTGAATGATATAACTGTCTTTTTTGAAGATATTGAAAGAGATTGGTTTGAAGTTGTTAGGGCTTTACCTAGTCTTGGTCAAGGGTCGAGTGGATATCTCGTTGTTAAATTTGAAGTTCCTCTAGATGCCGATGCTCGCACTTATGTTTCTAAAATGAAAATAATATCAAAAGAAATTGAGGAATATGAATTTTATAAAATAATTGTTTTTAAGACGCAAGAGGCCGCATTACGTGCAAAAATTACCTCTTTAAGGAGTGAACTTCTTGATTTGGAAGATAGGGCGGGAACTGCAGCAGCAAGAGGTTCTGATGTTACAAAGATTCTTTCACTTTTAAGAAAATCAAGAGAATTTTTAGATATTGCTGAATTATATCTTGAGGAAGACAAGACAGTTGATGCTATAAAAACAATTTCAGATGTTGAAACCGTGATGGAAGAAGTGAAATATTTACTTGAACTTGAAAGACCAAGACCATTTGTAGCACCTCAAATTACAGATATTCCTTCTAATTGGTATGTGATTGGTTTTTCTTTAATGGCTCTTGCAATTCTTATTTTATTGGTTGTCAGGAAACTTATGAAGTTTAGAGGTGAAGATAGAAAGAAAACTTTAGTTAAGATTAAAGATGTTTTGGCAAGGTCAAAAGAAAGCAGTTCAGAATCAGGTGTTTTTGAAACCGTGAAGCATCAATATGAAGAGGGTATGCTTTCAAGAGAAACTTTTGAAGAATTGAAAAAATTATTAAAGTAATTTATTTTTTTCTTGTTTGTTTTAATAATTCTTCTTTTAATTTTGTTAGTCCCCTTTTCTTTTTTCTTTTTTCCTGTCGTATTACTTTTTTTCCATCTTCAGGTTTTTCTTTATCTTCATCATTTGAAAGTTCACTAAGTTTAGTTTTAATTTTTGTGGTAATTACTTGAGGTGGTTTATTAGATTTATTTCGTTTACTTTTTCGTTCACTTACCATTTCAATTTCATTTACTTTTTTTTCAATACTTTTTTTAATTTCAGAATAACTGTCTTTGTTTAAACGTCCCATTTGATAGTCTCTTTCTATTTGGTCAGAAAGTAGTATTAATTTCTTTTTTTCTCCCTCTAACATTTGGGGTGTCTTGGTTTTATTCTCTAATAAAGATATACGACGTCTTAAATTATCAAAAGCAACAGGATTGATACCTACAACTTCTTCGACTATAATATCTTTTACTGAATCTATAAGAGAATCAATTTGTTTCTTTTTTACAAGGTCTTCATCTATTTGAAACCTAATTTTATCAATATCTTTTAAAGAATCTTGGAGTATGACATCATTTTTATCTATTTTGTTTAGAATTTCAGTAAGGCCACTTATTTTTTCATTTACTCCTAAAAACATGGCTTCAACTTTTGAAGCCATTTTATCTGAATATTTTTTTGTGTCTTCAATAGTTTTAATTTTTTCTTCAACAATTTTTCCTGCATTCACAATATTGTCTATACTTTTTATTTTTGAAAGTTTTTTTTCAGTAATGTTCAAACGGTCACTAACATTTGTTAGAAGTTCTTTAATTCTTTCTAAATTTGAATTTTGTTTATCTATTGAGGCTTTGAATTTTTCAAATCTTAGTACAATTATTTCAGGGTCTAAGTCTTTTACTATGGTTTCAACCTTATCAAAACGAGTTTCAATTTTTGAAGATGTTTTTTCTCTTTCGAAAACCATTCGTCTTGTATCCCCTAATCTTTCATTCATATCAAGAATTCTTTCACTGAATGAATCAAGCATTCCTTTGAATAATTCAAGTTTACCACTAATACGATCTATTTTCATAGTAATTTCAGAAAGTTTTGGTGTTGATTGGGACTTTAACATTGATTCTCTGTCTGGTTCAGTAACTAAACCTTCAGCCTTCATTATATCTCCTATGGTGCCTTCTTCTTTTTGAGTTTCTTCTTGTGTAGTTTCCTCTTCAGTGTCTGGAGTTTCAGTCATTATCTTTTTCACCTTTTCTTCTCCCTTCTTTGATGGTTTCCTTGCTGGGGTTTTTCTAGTTTTTGTTTTAACTCTCTTGCTTGTTGTTTTTTTAATCGCTCTTTTTTTTACAGTTTGTTTTTTTGTTCTTTCCCCACCACGTGTGGTTTTTTTCTTAGGTGTTTTTTTTATTTTTTTAACCATTGTTCTGACCTCCAAATTCAGTTATAACAAGCTTTTTTATTTCATTAATATCTGGGGTGTTCGTTTTTTCTTTTTTCTTTTTGAAAGTTAAGAAAGCAAGAAGACCAAGAATTAAGAGTGGAAAAAGTGCGTTTCCGAGTTTTATAGTTTGAGTTTCTTCAAACTCAATTTCATTATTCTTTTGTTTTAAAATTTCATAATATTCATTCACCGTTCTTTGTAATTCACTAAAAATTTGATTAATTGGCATATAATCTTTTGAATAATATAAGTTCCATCCACTCTCAACTAAAATAAACCCTTTTTCAATTAAAGGATGTTCACCGTGTTTAAGTTTAAGAATTTCAAAATTATTTTCATATGCTTTTAAATTATCATAAAAGACGCGCGTTTGATTGGCTGAAATTATGAATATGGTTGACCTTTCATTATTTATTATTAAATCTAAGGGATAAACACCGCGTAAATTAGCAGTAACTTCAATTGGTATTTTGGTTTCTTTATCTGAAATTAAGTGTATATAAGAGGGACACTTAGTTTGCAATTCAGATTGACAAGTAATTCCATAAGTAATACTTTTATTTTCGAGTGCAACTACATTAATTATATGGGTTTCTCCTGGGATGATTAAAACTTCAGCATCATGACTAAGGCTAAGTGCGAATACATTCATTAACAAAAACAAGAGTATTAATTTAGTTTTCATTTTTTCTTACCTTTTTTTCCTTTCTTTATTTTCTTTTTCGCACTGTGTTTCTTTGTTTTTTTAGGTTTAACTCCTTTCTTTTTTCCAGTTGAGTGTGATTTCTTCACTGTTTTTTTAGATTTTCCTTTACTTTTCTTTTTACTGCTTGAAATCCTCTTTGGTTTTGTTTGTTTATCTTCTCCGACTTTAGTTTCTTCTACTTTAGTTTCATCAGTTTTAGTTTCTTCTGCTGATGTTTCCTCATTTGATGACTTACTTTTTTGTGGTGTTGGTGCTTTTCCACTTACTCCTACTCTCTTTTTGAGTCCATCAAGATAGATTTCAGCCATACGGAAAGCACCAGTCTTAAGTTTATCTTCTGCAAGTTTAAGTTCAAGTTCAATATCACCGACATTTGTTCCTTTAGCTTTCATGATATTAAGCTTGTCCCGTATAGCCCAAATAAGAGCACCTAGACGCTTATAAGTTTCAAGTTCTTCTTCCAAAAGTTTATGCGGACTGTGGAGTAAAGGTCTAAATTGAACGAACCAAGGTTTACCTCTATTATATTTTGGATTTTGTAAGAAACCTACACCTATTTCCTGACGGATAAGGCGTGCTGCAAAGTCATCTCCATATTTAGACCTAACTCTTTCAATATCTGAACCTTTAGTGTGCATTTGGACTTCAAATAGTACGTTACCTTTAACTGCTTCTTTGAAGTCGCTTAATACCTGTGAAATAACCATCAATCCAAGACCCCACTTACGGAATTCACGAGCTGCTTTTTCAAGTGAAATATATCCACCTAGACCGCCGTATTTCTCGAGTAATCTGTGGACTTCGTCAAAGATGATTAGAACTTTTAATTCTGAGCTTTCTTCCCAAACTTGTTTGAAGAAAGTAGATATTACGTTTCTGATTGCACCATCAAATTGTGCAGTAGTGAGTTTGTTAAGAGTGAATACTGTAATTTCCCCAGGTCTAATCCATTGTTTGAAGTCAATACTTTCAATTTGTGCTGGGTCTGTAATTTCTAAAATTAAACCTTTGAATGAACGTGAATCGGCTTCAGTTAAATTAAATCCAGGATAAGTTTTGAGCATTTTCTTATCTCTATTTGGAGCGAGGAAACCACTCCATTGTGCAGTTGGGTCAAAGACTACTACAGCTTTATTTTGTAATAATGCTTCTTCAGTAATTACTTGTGCAGAAACAGATTTACCTGAACCTGTTGCACCTGCAACAATTGCGTGAGTTGTAAGGTCATCAAGGTCAAACCAAGCTTCTACATCAGTTTCTGCAATGCGTCCAATCTTAACGGAACTTCCGCCTTTCTTCGGTAATTCATTCATATCAATTGGAAGTGAATATCTTTGTTTTTCACTCTTTGTTGCTCTCCATTTCTTAAAGTATTTGAAACCGAAGAATCCACTAGGAATAAGTATGAAGAAGATTATCCAACTGACCCACCAATTGACAACGGCTTTAAATGCAGTAAGTGGAGCTGGTTCAAAATCTACTTCAAAACTATCTGAACTTGTAGCCCATTTTCTTCCATACCAATAACTGGCCACAACTTCAATTACATATCGACCTTCTGGTGAATTTTTTGGTATGGTTACATCTCTATTAAATCTAAGTAAATTTTCAACCGCGACAGTTTCACTTTCAAGAGTAATTAAAGTATCTGAACCGTCTAAAGCCCTGACTGAATAATTTATTATTATGTCTTCGACTGTTTCGGTTCCACCCATATTGAGTATAGTTACTTCAAATTTCAGAACACCTCCGGCTTTTACTTGGTCTGTTAAAGTTTTTA
>JAUUZA010000022.1 GCA_030590165.1 Candidatus Altarchaeota archaeon | reverse complement strand
ATACTGATGATGATTTCTATTCAAGAAATCAAGATTCGGGTATGGAAAAAATAACTACTTCAGCCCCTTATAATATTGAAATTGAAACGCCAACCTTCCAAGTTGATCAATGGTATATTAAACATAATCTAACTATTTCAACATATAAACCAAGTATCACTTTCTTTTACGAAGGCAGCGCAGACGGTAAAGGCACCCCTAAAGACATTACTACTTATTTATACCATGAAATGCCGGGGTCAGAACCAGTTACAGATTTATTTGCTTTCAATTTTTCAGTAACAGGAGTACCAGCTAGTATAGAATTTGAAGGCGGTACAGGTGTCGGTACTTCACAAAAACTTTGTCTTTATGTTTGTGAAGACTTCAATTTGTCAGGAAATCAAGAATGTCTTGAAACTTGGAAAACTTCAGGTGAATGTGGATCAGCAGGTGTTGAACCCCACACTTTCACAATTGAAGATTCTGATTCAGTCATTTCGGATGCAGAATGGATTAGTGGTGTTGCATTTGAAATTAGAGAAGTTACTATAGAAGACACCACCACTGACGACGATGACGACACAACAACAACCACCCCACCAGCTACCCCACAAAGCGTAGTTGTTTCACTAACTGCTCCTAATTCAAAGGAAATCAATGTCGGAAGCTGTGGTGATGTAAGATTTACTGTTGAAAATACAGGTTCAATTGTTGCTCCAATTACTGCCGCAAGTGCATCAGGTTTTTCTCTCTCAGAACTTACTTATTCACTTTTATCAGACATAAACTTCCCTCATAATCTAAATGTCGGAGGTAAACTTAATATCGATTTCAGTTTTTGCCCACTAAAAATAGATGAATGGGACGTCTCACTTTGTGCCAAAGTAGACGGAGTAAATAAATGTTCAACAGTACCAATAAAAGGAATTAATGCAAGTTCAGACGAAGCAGAAAACGCAATCGAAGAAATAATTCTTAGTGTTGAATTATTTGAAGATGAATATATAGTATTAGTGAATTCAACACTCTTAGGTCCAATTGAAGACCTTATTGTTTCAGTAATTTATGAAGACGGTACTATTGAGAATTATACAACAAATACATTTGGTAAATTCACTTTCACTCCTTCTCAAAAAGAATTTACAGTTCGTCTTTCTTATGGTGGACTTACTGTTGAAGAAACAGTCGAATCTTTAATAAAAAGTATCGGTCAAGGATTAACAATTGGACGAATTTTCATTGACCTTTTAATCATCGCAGCACTCATGGGACTTGGGGTTATTCTCGATGAAAAGATGATTTAGATGAAGAATGAACGAAAAAAAGTATTTACAGTTCAAACTGGAATAGGGTGTAATAATAATTGTATTTTTTGTATGGAAACTCAAAAGCGACCTAAAATTAAACATACCCTCCAAGATTTTAAAAAAGCTTCAAAAACCTATGATATTATTGATTTTTCACTTGGGGAACCAACTCTCAATCCTAAATTATTTGAAATGATTGCCATGGCAAAAAAAGTTGGATTTAAAAATATTGAAATAACGACGAATGGAAGAATGCTCTCACTTCCTAATTATGCCAAGAAATTAGTGAATGCAGGTCTCACTAAATTTAAAATTTCAATTCACGGAGCTGACGCTTTCACCCATGATTCACTCACTCGAACTCCCGGAAGTTTCAAACAAGTTCTATCAGGTTTAATAATCGTAAAAAAAATAAGAGAAATAAAAAATATTGGATTAGACACACAAACAACAATTACTAAACAAAATTACAAAAATATTCCTGAAATGCTTCAGCTTTTTTCAAAATTAAACGTTGATCAAATCGTATTCAATTTATTTGACCCAATTGGGCAAGCAGAAAAAAAAGCCAAAATACTTTTACCAAAATACACAGACGTTGAAAAATATTTTAATAAAGGAATTCAAAACTCAAAAAATCTTCCTAACTGCATCATCTCAATACCTCTATGTATACTACGCAATTCTTTGAAAAAATATGCCGGGAACTATGAACTCATAATTTTAAATCAGAAGGAAATTCCAAATAAGGAAGAAATAAGAAGGGGAAAAATCTTCCTTAAAAGATGTGAGAAATGTATAGCAAAAGAAGAATGTGACGGTATTTGGGAAAAATACCTCAGTATTTACGGAGATGAAGAAATTATGCCTATAACTGATTCTTCATTACTTAACGAACGAAAACTTTATCGAAACCAAAAAGTTTGACATAATCCCCAAAGAAACCAGGACAGTTATCTTTAAGTGAACATTTGTCACACTCCCAAGGATAAACTCTTACGTCTTCAACCATTCTATTAACAACCTCTCTTGGAATTGGTTTTCCTTCCTTATTAAAATCATCAAGATTCACCCAATACTCCTTTGATTTTCCCTCCTTCAAACAAAGAGGAACATTAATCCAAGGACCCTTCACTAATTCAAAAATCTTACATAAAGGAAGTAGTGAATCTGTTGTGTCATGAAGTATATTTGAAGTTTCAAAACTATACTTAACATATTTGTATGGATTTGTGGGAGAAAATAAAACCTTATATTTTTTTGCATCTTCAATCCTCTCTATTGACTTTTTATTAATTTGAAACTCAAGTTCAACATCAATTCCTGTTTTTTCAAAATCTTCAATCTTTTTTACTACCTCCTCCCATTTATTATTAAGACCATCAAAAACAACCCTCACAAAGGGAATAAACCCTTCTTTCTTAACTTCTTTTATTTCTTCTAGTGTTTCGACACGAAACTTTTTTGTCCATTTCTTTGAAATAGGAAACATATTCTTACCTTGAACATAATCCAATTTTCCTGCATTCTTATTTTTAACAATATTTTTTAGGTGAAAACAGAAGGGACCTGCCTCACAAAATTCACACTTCAACAAATCACAAATTCTGTCCTCTCGCCATATAATATCCCACATAGCAAGTGTGTCATGAGTTATTACTTCCCACGGTTCTTTATGATATTCATATCCCTTGGGCATATCTTGAATTGGAGTTCTTGTAACCCAAATTACAATATTGTTCCTTTCCCCAAATTCACACGCTTGTTTTATCCCCTGTTTTACGTCATCATGTTTTGGGAGGAGTTTATGTTTCCAAGCACCACCACTTGGAGCCGTCCCAATTATATCATAATCAACATGCTCAAACCCAAGGTCATTGTGAATAAACTTTACAATATTCCCTAGGTCTAAACTATTGAGCTTATTTATTGCCGTATTGAAACTAAGCTTAATTCCATATTTATTACAATTTTTTACTCCTTTTTTTGCATCTTCAAAACTTCCAGGAACTCTCGTCAAGGCATCATGTTTTTGAGGAGTGGAACCGTGAAAACTTACTGTTTCTTCAGTAAGTCCAGCTATCGCCGCTATACTAGCAAATCTTTCACTTGAAAACATCCTACCATTTGTTATTACTTGTATCCTCTCGTATCCAATTTTTTTTCCAAAAGCGATGAAGTCAAAAAAATTTGGGTGAATGGTAGCTTCACCTCCCGTTAATATTAACCAATCAGCACCTTCCTGCCTTCTCTGCAAAATTTCTTTTAATATCTTTTCTTTAGTAAAAAATGCAGGTGTTCTTTTTTCCTGAAGACAAAATATACAATGAAGATTACAACCAAAACCTGTAAGTATTATTGCTTTCTTGAAAAATCTTTCTTCCACTAATCAACACCTGCTTTTTCAACAATCTTATCTGGTTTAATAAAAATTGGATAAACTTCACTCATCCCATAAATATTTACATATTTTTTATTTACTCCCGGACAAATTCTATTAAGCCAACATGCTTCGCACGCCTTTCCTTTCATATATTCAGCTTTAAAGTAATCCCCAACATAATGAATTCGCCCTTCTTCTCTATAAACTATTGAAGGTTCTTTAGTAATAATTCTTCTAAGTTCGGTTGAATATTCTGCAAACTCCAGCATATAACACAATGGAACCCTCTCCACCCTAAACGTTTTATTAGCTTTTTTTAATTTGAAAAGTGCCCTACCCAAAGGCACTTCAATATCAACATATTTTGGGACTTCATTTTTATTTCCTTTGGCTCTCCCAACAGGATCAACAAAATTAAACGAAAAATGTTTGACAAAAGGATATTTTGAAATCATAAATTCACAAAAATCAGGAAATTTCTTATAATTATGTTTAGTAATGACTAAAGTTAAAAAACAAGTGATTCCTTCCTCATTTGCATTAACAAGCCCCTTCAATTGTTTCTCCAAAACATTCTTTCCAGACATTATTTCATCTTCTACAAAAGAAAGATGTGAATGAATGGATATTAAAATTTGGTCAAGTCCTGCTTTTTTAAGTTCCTTTACTCTATTTTTTGTCAACAAAATACCATTAGTTTGCATTGCAAGTTCAAATTCAAACTGCCTTGCAAAACTAATTAATTCATCTAAATCAGGATGAAGTAGCGGTTCACCACCAGTAAAAATTAATTTTTTAAATCCTTTATCATAATACATTTTCATTATGCCTTCTAAAAACTTTTTATCGTAAATGCCTTTTCTGTCACCCCTAGAACAAAAAGAACATTTTAAATTACAATTTTCAATAATTTCTAGATATGCATTCTTCATCGAAAGAATTATTAAAGGGTGAATATAAGAATTATGTGAAACATTTAAAAGAAATTTTGCTTATTTTGGTTCCCTTGATTTTGATTTCAGGGTTAACAATGTTTTACAATTACAGTCCAAAATCTGAAATAGAAACCCCACACACTTTTATTCTTAACAAATTTCCACCAGGTACAAAAATAGGTAGTTTTAACTTCTTAGTTGCGGAACCTCTTTCAAATATGTGTACTAAAATTTACCTGAACAAAGATTTCACTTTTGCTATCGTTGTTTGTTCAAAAAATTTAAGTGAGAAAGAAAAAGCAGAAGTGGAAGAATATGTATCAATCCCTCTCCCATTTGAAGGTCAAAAATATCAATATGAAATATGTGACAATCTTCAAGAAAATTCAGATACCCCTTTCTTTGCTTCAGAATTACTTGGTGAAATTGTCCTTGCTATTAAATCCTAAAATATCTGCCTTCGTTTTTTTCTTTCCAGGAATGGGAATAAACTCTTCAGGCCCTATTCTTTCAACATATTCCTTCCACGGACCTTCACAAATATTAAAAAAAGCGCAGGATTTACACCTCTCCCCTTTCCACTTTCCTTCATTAACTCTCCATTTTTCATAATTTTCAGTTCTGAAACCAACTTCGTACACGGCTGATGAAGGTATGTATAATTCTGAAACATATTTTTCATAATTCCGCATTAAACAATATGGCATTGCCTCCGCCATAACAGGAAGTCCAGCGTCAATACCAATTTGTAATCCCCTATGGATGTGAGGCGCCGCCAACGAAACTCTTGGAACAATTGAGTCAAAATTTTCCCACGCCCTTCCTCCAGCGTGAACAAATGCTAATTGATATTGGTCAACACCAAGTTTAACCAAGAGGGTCGCAAGTTTATTTAAAAATCTATAATTTGGTTTACTAACAACAGAATTTGAAATTATGTTTAACCCATATTCTTTAACATTCATAATGCCCCTAACTGTTTGTTTCCAAGCACCAGGAACACTAGCTAAATAATCGTGGAGACTTGGAATGTGCCCATTCAAAGCAGGTGAAAATTCAGTCATCCCTGCCTCTACCATTTTCTCAGTAAAATTCTTAGAAGAAAACATGCGACCATTAGTCTGTATTTGTATAAGTTTGAAACCCAAATCACGGGCAAACTTCACAGCTTCAAGAATATTCTTGTGGACTGTTGGCTCGCCTCCCGTAAATACTACTTCAACAACGCCTTTTGAAAATACCTCTTTCAAATCACTCTTTATTTGCTCAATCGACTTACTAGGAAAAAGCTCCCTTTTATTTCCCTGAACGCAATGTCTACAACGCAGATTACAAGCATAACCAACTTTTAAATCAAGACGTCGCATTATTTTAGTTTAGGACCCACCTTTAAAATAATCCTTACCTCTTTGACCTCTTTAATTATTCTACAAATTTTGTATGCTTAAAATTTTTATAAGCTCTGTAATAACAAGTAAATTCCTCAAGATTTTTGGGTTCACTGTATGCGATACCACGAAACCCTAAATCATTTTTAAAGCAGAGCCAGAGTAAATTTGATTTTCGAACATATTCACACAACTCTTCAGGTTCCTCCTCAGAATAAAATTCTGAGAATTTCTCACAAATAATTTGGGAAGCAGTAACAAAATCTCCAGATGGGGCTTTCAAAGCAACCGCATATGTCATTAAATGCATCTCATAATATGAAGATGGGTTTACATTAGAAAGATCTTCAAATAAAGTTTCACTGTCTGCTCCAGCTTTGAGCCTCATTGTAATACACCTTATGTATTCAGGTCCTATATATTTACTACAATTCAAATCTTTACTATAATTTCCAATATAATCCCAATATTTTAGAATTTTGGAACCCCCAAGGTCAGGATATATTGTAAAATCAATTCCATAATCTTCTAGAATCCAAGCATATTCTATATTTTCAGAAGAAACATCAGTGCCAAATTCATCAAAATACTCTTTGAATCCTTCATTTATTTTTTCTTCATACACTTTAATTATTATATCATCTGCTGACTTTTGAGTAATTTTTAAAAAACCAACAACCAAGAAAGGAATTAATAACAAAAACAAATATTTCTTCACATTCATATATATCCCTCTGAATTTTATACATTTCTACTTTTTAGGATAAAGTTTCAACAAACCATCAATTAATAGTTTACTTGCCTCACAAAATTCCTTATTCATAATAGACTTTCCTTCAATTATGACTTTTTCAAATGGACAACCCCCACAATAATTCATAATCTTACAAGAAACACATTTTTCAGGAATCATTTTAGAAAAGTCATTAAATTTTTTCAGGCGGACTGAATCAATTTTCACCCCTTCATTTACATCCCCAACCACAAAAATTTTGTGATTTTTGTCAAGGTCTGATGCACGCAAAATATTTTGACATGTAACAATTTTACCATCTACTGAAAGAAAAAAAGACTCAATTCCGGCACCACAAGAGGGCCAATTTTTTTTTCTAGGAGAAAACTTAGAAAACCAAATACTAAAATTTTCTTCATCTAACAGTTTAGTAAATGAAGGAATAAAACTAGAACATCTCACAAAATCAACAAATGGATAATTCTCCCCCCTTCCATCAGGAGAAAGAACTCCCAACGATATTTTTTTGACACCAAGAGATTTCAAAAATAAAATCATTTCTTTTTCTTTCCCTATTTTATTTGTGGAATGGTTAATCCTAATCACTAATTTATTCGGGTCTCTGGAAATTATTTTTTTAATTGTTTTAATTACTGTTTCACTTGAACCTCTGGAATCATGAAAAGGTCTTTCAAAATCTTGAAATTCAGGAAGACCCTCAAAACTTAAGTAAAAACTAACTCGTTTATCTAAGAGGGCATCAAGAGTTTCAGGAGAAATTACGCCATTAGTACCAATTTGAATTAACGGGTCTATAAAATAATCTTCAATTAAATCAATTATTCTCAATAAGTGAGGATGGAGTGTAGGCTCTCCCCCTGTTAATAAAATTCTTGTTCCCGGACATGCATATTCTGAAAAGAAAACCAAAAAACTTTCAATTTTAGAAAACTCAAGAACCTCCCCTTTCTGATTAGCATTTACAGAACAATATTTACAATTCAAATTACAAAAATCAACTAAAGATATTCCAAGCCATTGCACCTCATGATTCAACATACCAAACATCAATTCCACATTTAATTCTTTATATTTCTCTTCAATCCCAATGGAAAATATTTCTTAAATGCTTTCGTCCCAATATATTTGAAATCACAAAACCACTTACTCATAACTACTTTTTCTTTAACGAATATTTTTTCAAATGGACAACCTCCACAATGAATGGAAATATCACAAGAAATACATTTTTCAGGAAGTATTTTTGCAAAATCATTAAACACCTTCAAACGAATTTGGTCAATTTTTACCTCGTTGTTAATATCCCCAATCACAAAAATTTTGTGATTTTTATCAATGTCTGACGTAGAAATAATTTTATGACAAGTGGCAACTTTCCCATCAACAGTTATAGAGAAAGAAGAAATACCCGCCTTACAAGAAGGACGACAAACTTCTGCATACGGATAAAGTCTTGCCAACTTCACATTAACTCCTTCCTTCAACAAAGCGTCCGCAAGTTTTGGTACTTCCTCTGAACATTTAGTAACATTAACATTTTCATAAGCTTTTCCCCTACCAAGAGTGTTGAGAACTCCAAGTGACACATTTTTAACTCCAAGAGATTTTATAAATTCAGCTATTTTTTTTTCTTTCCCAATTTTATTTGTAGAATAATTAATTCTAAGCCAAAGTTTATCGGGGTCATTAGAAATTATAGTTTTAATTGTTTTAATTACTATTTCACTTGAACCTCTGGAATCATGAAAAGGTCTTTCAAAATCTTGAAATTCAGGAAGACCCTCAAAACTCAAATAAAAATAAACTTTTTTTTCTAAAAGTTTGTTAAGTTTCTCCAAAGAAATAACACCATTAGTTGATATTTGTATAAATGGGTCTATTAAATTTTCATTTGCAAAATCAATAAGGTCCAATAATTGTGGATAAAGAGTTGGTTCGCCTCCAATGAAATTTATTGAAACGCGCGGAATTGCAAATTTAGAAAAAAATTCCAAAAATTTTTTGGCCTTCACATAATCAAGAAAACTTCCTTTTTTTTTAGCATCGGCATAACAAAATTTACAATTAAGATTACATGAATCAGTCAAGCAAAAACTCAGCGATTTAATATCAAAATTCATAACCATAATCTCAACAGCTATGCCGATCCAATTCGACCAACACAACCACATGAACAGGTATTATGTGTGCTGTGAGTAGCATGAGAGCTGTGAGTAGCATGAGAGCTGTGAGTAGCATGAGAGCTGTGAGTAGCATGAGAGCCGGGAGAACCATGAGTGGCGTGAGTGCTATGAGAACCGTGATGAGAGTGAGAAGTAGAAATCACATTAGTCCCTACATCATACTCACCAACTATCGCCTTTGAAGGCAATAAAGTCATTGACGCTATGGAAATTAAAGAAACCGCAGTCACAATTTTATTTTTATCAAAAAACGCTTTTTCTTCCTTGAAAAACCTCTTGAGTTTTTTTGAAACTTTCACAATAACTTAACCTTTTCATCTTATATAAGATTTATTAATAAAGCATTGAGGAACTCATAAATCCTTTTTTTCTTTTCAATTCAATCAAATTCTTTGTCTCTGCCCAGTTTTTTATCATTTTCTTGAATTTATTATCTTCCAACATTCTATTGAAAAGATATTCAAGCATACCCTTGTGAATTTTGCATCGTCTATCGAGCGGTATTTTTGAATAAATACTCCCTTGAATTTTGTACGATTCCAGTGGACAAGTTCCACAAAAGGGCTTGAAAACACAATTATCGCATGAATTCAAAAAACCACTTGAAGCAATACTCATTTCTCTCAAGAGAGAATTTTTCATCACCTCAGAATATTTTTGATTAACATCACCTATCTTAAATTCTTCAAACATCCTTCCTTCATCACAAGTATAAACATCACCATTTGGGGCATAGGCAAGCTGTTCAAGCCCAGCCCCACAAGGCATATGTAATTCACAGAATCCTGGGTCGCGATTCCAAAAAATCTTTTGAGCCAATACTTGCGTAACACCTTCAATAACTAGAATTCCCCTTTTGTTTAATTCAAACATATACTCAATAACTTCTTTCCATGCTTTCAAAAATTCTTCAGAAGTATATCCTATTTCATCCCAAATAGATGCAGCCCTACCAAAATATGAAAGGTATTTGAAACGAATAACTCTAAATCCTTGTGAAAGATATTCATCCACAATTTCCTTCCCCCTTAAAAGAGAATATTTAGTTATAACTGGAATGGCATTCAAACCCTTGAATCTCACTTTTCTAAACTTGCCAATCCACTTTGAAACCTCTTCATAAGTTCCTTCCCCATTAAGAAAAGGTCTGTGTTTATTATGTAAATCTTTAGGCCCATCAAGTGAAAAACAAATGCCTACTTTTTCACCAATAAAAAATTTCATTTTTTCCTCATCCCAATTAGTCCCATTATGAATCATTGCAAACCCAACTTTTTTGTTTTTTTCATCTGAAATTTTTTTTGCAAACTTTACCGCAGCCTTCAAAACCTCAAAATTCAAAAGAGGTTCACCACCACTGAATTCAACAATATTTGTTTTTGCAGGAGAGGACGTAACAAAATTTATGACTTTCTCCACAGTT
>JAUUZA010000004.1 GCA_030590165.1 Candidatus Altarchaeota archaeon | reverse complement strand
ACGGCTGCAATTACAATTATTGTTTTAGTTTTAATAACTGTGTCGTCAGCTGGTGTTTTATTTACTTATTTGAAACGAACTGAAACTACTCTTGTTTCAAAGGGTGAAGAACAAATGATTGAATTGGATATTGCTCCAAAATTTTTAACTCTAATTTGTTATGATGGGTATGGATATATGGGACTTAGTTTAAGTCAAGGTCAGGAAAGGGTAAATAGTCAGGCATATTATTCTGTTGAAAAAGACACAGGTGAAATGATGTCAGAAGGATTTGTGAATGTGTCTTTTACCAATTCTGGAAGAGTTTATTTTCCATTTTTATTTGACCCGAGTGAACGATATCTTGTAACTCTCTCGGCAAAGAATTGGAGAATAAGTGAATATTGTAGGCCATTCAATGACCCACATATGATTTTATATTTACCTTTTGATGAGAGTTCAGGAACAACGACTTATGATAGGAGTAATAGTAAAACTAATGGAATAATTTATTCTGCAGGTTTTGTTTCTGGAAAGGTTGGAAATGCCTTGAATTTTACATATAATGGTAATTATAGAAGAGTAAGGGTGGATGATATGTCAGTTAGTTCTCTTTCTGATTTTACTGTGGCTTTTTGGGTAAAACCATTCATTGATACTAATCAAGAAAATGTTTCTTGGTGGCATTATTTTGTAAGGTTATATGGAGCTGCCAGCTCTTTGGAAACAGGATTTTATGATGCTAGTGGTCCAATTTTTAAACCATTTAATACGACTGGGCATGGATTTACTTTCAATGTAAATTATCCCTTTCAAAAAGATGTTTGGTATTATTATACTGGGGTTTTGAATTCAACAACAATGAATGTTTATCTTGATGGGTCACTTTATGCTCAAAGTGATACATTTAAGGGTACACTTGAGCCATTTACTTCCGCAGATATTGGTGGCTTGTCTGCTTCAGGGAATTTTAATGGGACTATTGACGAGGTAAGAATTTATACTCGGGCTCTTGATTCGGACGAAATCAGTACTCTTTATCAATCATACCAAAACTCATAAAAGAGAAGACTATACAAATTAATGTGAAAGGAGTTTCAGCTTCAATAGTTTCTGCAGCAATGATTTTAATTACTATTGTGATGGTTTCTTCATCATATTTATTTGTCAATAGATTTGCAACAGAGTCAGAATCAAAAACAGGGGAACTGATGGTTTCTAATAGAATGTCTCCAAAACACTTGGCAACTGTATGTTTTGAAAATTATGGATATATGACTCTTAGTTCTAATGAACTTTTGTCTGGGTCTCTTTATTATGAAGTAAAAGACGGATTGGATAAAATTGGATCTGGTTTTACTAAAATTGAAATTGATAAAACAGGAAATATTTATTTTAATGCTTCAATGGTTGAGAATAGTGATTATACTGTAACAATTAAATCTAAATATTGGACTATAATTGAAAAGTGCAGAGCGCGTCAAGATTACGGACTTTTAATGTATTTACCATTTAGGGAAGGTAGTGGAACTACTTCAAGTGATGTGAGTTTGAATGGGAATGATGCTGTTACAAATGCCACTTGGATAAATGGGACTTCTGATTATGCACTTAGGTTTAATGGTGGGTGGGGATATGCTAAAGTTAATGCAAATACAGGTTTTAATTCTGAACAATTTACTCTTGCTTTTTGGACTTTAAGAGAAACTAATGTTAATAATAGTGAAGGAATTATTGATGGCGATTCCTTCCATGTCGCGAGTCAATCTGATGGAACTGTTTCATTTAGTCTTGATGGTGGAGAGTCAATTAGTGAATCACTTACTAATGATGTATGGACTCACTTTGTTATGAAATATGATGGGACTTCTTTGAAAGTTTATAGAAATTGTTCACTATTAAGTTCGGTTGATTCCTCTTATTCACCGAGTATGGGTGATTTGTTTATTGGAAATAGTTCTGGGGATTATTTCCATGGGGCTATTGATGAAGTTTATTTATTTGTTCGGGCTCTTGATGATACGGAAATTCCAGTTTTTTGTGAGAATCTTCAAGATGTTCAAGGGAATGCTTATGATGGGGAATGGATTGTTGAGGATGGATATTGTCCACCTGAAGACCCTGGAGACCCAGATTGTTTCTTCGGGTAATTAGGAAGTTATATTTTTATGTAGTTGAAGAAACTTACTTTAAGTTTATTAAAAAAATAAAAAAAGAATCTCGCAAAGCGAGATATTTAGTTACCTTGGTATACTCCAAAGCCGACTGGTGTTGCAATTAAAGTTGCGCCCTCTCCTGAAGTAGCTTGCATTATTTGACAAACTGGAACTATTTCTCCTGTTTGTTTCACTACTAGTCCTGGAGTCATAAAAGCACCCCCAACTGCGGAACATTCTTCTTGGCTTATTGTTACAAATTTCTTCATAACGTGGGACTCACTTACTGGACTGTATAATAAGTTTAGAAACCAATCTAAGTTTCCGTCCTTATCAAATTTCCATTTAATATGAACTTCCATATCAGTTTCAGAACAAATTGTTGCTGGAGCTCCATTTTTCCAATTAACATAATTTGCCTTACAGTTCATAAAAACGGTACCATCATCGTTGTATCCGTAGTCGTCAAAGCCTCTACCGCCACCAGTCTTAGGTGCCGCCAATGCAATTCCACCAAAAAACGCGAGGATTATACAAATCCCCATTATTATTCGTGAATCGAATTTTATTGCCATAACTTAAGAATGTACTTCTGTTATTTATGTTTATTTCACTTTTAAGTAGAAGTTAAAGTTGGCCTTAAGAATTGAAGAATATGTGGATTGATATCTGGTAACATTTCAGTTCCTCGCTTGTCGCCGCTTACAACAATGGCAGTTGTATTTATGTTTCTTTTCATGACTTGACTCGTAGTGTATGATGCTGAATCCGCTTTTCCTGAAAAAATAAGGGATTGACCAGTATAATTTGAAATTTCTTTAGAAATGGTAATTCCTTTATAATTAGATCCTGGTGATAGAAGAATTACCTTTCCAATATCTTTTTCAATAGCTAATTTTAGACCAAGGTTAGCTCCAAGGTCTGCACCAATTATAATAGTTGGAATAACTCCTTCACTCCTTAACATTTTTTCGGCGATTCTTGCGTCATAAATCATGTCTTGAAAATCTTCAGTTTCGAAGTCTTCCCATTTTCCTTTATTTTGACCGTGACCTCTAAAATCAATTAAAATCATTGAAAATTTATCTTCTTTTAAGGCTTCTTTTAGTGGTTTCCAATCATTTATACTTCCACCCAATCCATGTAAGAAAATAATACCTTTGGACCCTCCTTCAATATATTCATAAGTAATTTTTTCACCGTCATCAGTCGTTAAAGAATATCTTGTTGTGCAACCCGCTAATAAAACTAAAAGGATAAGCATGACATGCTTCATCTTTTTCTTACTCTTCAAGTTTTATAATCCTCACGATTTATTTTTATTGATGGTTAAAAAGTCAAAAAACTTCAGTAAATTATTTGTGGCAAGTTTTATGATTTTTTTAATTTTTACAAGTTTTTCATTATATTTTTTAAATAAAAAAGTGAATGAACATAAGTTTGTATTGAATGAACTTTTAATTAATGTTAATAATTTGACAAGTAAAGATTTAGAGGTTGAAGAAATAATAAATTTACTTACCGATTTTGCATTTGATATTGAAAATAGGACCTCTCTTCTTGAAACTGAATTTAGTTCAACAATAAAACAACAAAAGGAAGAACTTGAAGTTTTAACTGAAGAATTTTCTGGATTAGAAACCCAACTTGAATCTTATTTTGATTGGTTTGAAGATAATTCCATACTTTCTCCTCCTTTAGATAAAGAATTAGCAACAATTGAAGATTGTGTTGATGGACGTATTAGGCTTCCTTGTCTTTGGTTTCGTAATGAGCGCGTTTTTGATATTGAATATTTAAATGATATTGAGCTTGGAAAGGCGGATTTCATACAAAACATTTCATTTACTATAGATAGGGAGGGTGGTGATTGTGAAGACCTTGCAACTCTTTTTATGGCTGAAGCAAATTATCTTTATCAAAAGTATGGTCGTTTTTTTGAAGGATGGAAACAAGCCTCAGATGGAAAATATCATGTTGTAGGTGATTTGTATTTGCAGGAAGCAAGGTATGTAGAAATTCCTAAAACGAAAGTTTATGTTGTATGTTATTCGGCGGGTCCAACAGGACATTGTATCAACGCATTTTGTGATAATGATTTAGTAGAAGAAATAAAACAAGGAGAAAATATTGACACAATTATGAGTCAATGTATTTTAGTTGAACCTCAGAATTATGCAGAGGTAATTTATGTTGATGGAAATTCAATTGGCAGTACTAATTTTAGGGGATATTTTAATTATTGGATGCTTTTTATGTCCTCAGAAGACCTTTGTATGGATGTAGAAGGGGAGTGGAAATGTTTTTCAAATTTTCATGAAAGGGTTCAAGACAGTTTAAATTCTCTCAGTAATATTATAAATATTAATTGATGATTGTTTCTTACTGGGGCCATAGCTCAGCTTGGGAGAGCGCTCGGCTGAAGACCGAGTTGTCGCGAGTTCAAATCTCGCTGGCCCCAAGCTTTTCTCAACTACGCCCTTCGGGCTCCGTTCGAAAAGCTTGAGTAAAGTACGATTGAGATGCGGGGGTGGCAGAGTATGGTCAAATGCGCAGGATTGAGGTTCCTGTCCAAAGTTGGTTCGTGAGTTCAAATCTCATCCCCCGCAAGCTTTTTTCGCTTCGGACTCGCTCCTTTCAGTCGCTTGTCCTCTCGCTCGAAAAGCTTGAGCAAAATTTCCTTCTGCAAATCCCTCTTATGCAAGACAAGCTTTTCTCGCTACTCCCGCTGAGGCGGGATTCGCTCAAAAAGCTTGAGTAAAGAAAAAGGAACACCCTTTTAATTTTATAATTTTTAATTTGGAGTGCTTGATAAAGTAATTGTTCAAAAAATGGAAGAATATGCCCATAAATTTGAGGTTTCTCCCATTTCTGACTGGGAGGATGAGCAAGAGAGATTAGATTTTGTTGGGCGTATATATCGAAATTTTAATAAGGATGATATTTATCAAAGAATTGACATGTATGAAATAGTTCTTGGACGCGCAATAGATGAACCTGAATTAATTAAGCTTGCTGAAACACAGTTTGAAAATTATGAAACTTGCCTAAATATTATTAATAAATATCAATTTACTGAATTTCTGAAAAAAGCAAAAGAATTGATTGTTAAAAATTCTTTTTAAGTTTTGCTTGTTGATTAGGAGTGGATAAGCTTGACAAATATTTAGTCACTCTAGCTAATGATTTTGCAAAAATTAAAGGGATTTCCTGTCATATTTCTGAATATTCAAATATTAATGAGCGCATAAACTATGTAAAAAATATGTTTAAAAAAAGTTTTTATCACAATGATAATGCTCAATATCTTTTTCACGAACTTGTTTTTGGGAAGGTGGTTGATTTTTCTGAAGAGAATTTTGAACTCATTAAAATTATTGGGAAATATATGAGTAAACAATATTAGGCTAGTAATGTAAAAAAACTAATGAAAAAGTGAATGATGATAATGATTAGGAAATTTTTCCTTTGTTTTGGGATTTTAATTTTATTATTTAGTTTAACTTCATTTGGAGATTCAACAAATATTATTTCACCTATTAGTAATACAACTATAACGGAATTTAATAATACTTTAAGTTTATCACACACAAACATAACAGTTTTTGTTCCACCTAATGGGGAAGTTATTGAAAATTTTGATATTGAAGCTGAGTATCCCGGGAATATGGGTTTGAATACTACTGTTTTCAAGGGTGGTAATGTTTCGGATTGGATAAGTTTTAATGGAAGTTCTTATTTGGAAGTTTTCATTGCTCCTGGTGAAACAAATAAAATTAATTTTACTGTTTCTGTACCGCCTTTCACAAGCAGTGAACTTTATTATGCAAATATTTCAGTAAATACAAGTGATGGTCAGTTTGAAAAAATTAATATAACTGTTAATGTTACGGATAATGTTGGGAGAATTAATACGACGGTTTTTGATAGTTTAGGCGGCCGTTTATCGGGAGCAAGTGTTTTAATTTGGACCGCTGGTGTTATTTTAAAAGACACTGGAAATACTGATGAAAATGGTACCTACATTTCTGAATGGTTAGTTCCGGGTGAGTATTTTGTTGAAGCATCTAAAGCCTTGTTTGATATGGGATCTGAACCAGTTACAGTATTTGGGAATTTAAATATGTCAAATATTTCAATAATATTGGAGCCAACTGGTGCCCCTATTTTAGATGTTTCTCCAAGTTCAATATCAGAGTCTGTCTATGTTGGTGCAATTTCAACGAGAACCTTAGTAATTAGTAATATAGGTGACCTTTCCTTAGTGAATGTAACTCTTCGTTCTGATGTGAGTTGGATAAGTTTTAGTGAAACTTTTTTTAGTAGTATAATCCCAAGTGATAATAAATTTGTTTATGCATATATTGGTCCAAGGTCTAGTGTAGGTTCTTATTCAGGAAAGATTATTGTTGAAAGTGTTAATGGTGGAAATAAAAATATTACAACTTTTTTAGATGTAAGTGAACAACCAACAACACCTTCAAGTCCTTCAGGGGGAAGGGGATTTGCACCGATACCAATTCCGGTTGTTAAGAGTTTTAAAATATCTATCTGTCCTGAAGAAGTAGAAATAGTAAGGGGTGAAACTGAACTAATTTTTATTGGAGTAGAAAATGACGGAAATGTTGGTCTCGAAGAGGTTTCTTTAAGTGTTTCAGGTGATTTTGAAATAAGTGTATCTCCAAAAAGTACAGAACTTCCATTTAATACGACTAAAGCATTTATAGTTAGTATAAAAGTTCCTGAAAACGCTGAGGATAAAAAATATAATTATATGGTAACTGCAAGTGGTGAAGGAATTTCCGATTCAACAACTTTTAGTTTGATTTTTCTTCCTATTGATACTGATTTATTGAGAATAAGTCTTAATCAAACTATTAGCGAAATGGAAAATTTAATAAAAATTTTACTCAATGAAACACAGCGTTCTGAAAATGAAGGTAAAAATGTAAGTGAAATTTTTTCTTTATTAGGTCAAGCTACTCAAAAATTAGGTGATGCTAAACAATATTTTAGTATTGATGATCTTGAATCTGTTAAATTAGAACTTGAATTTGTGAAAAGATATTCAAGTTTATCTGTTGAAAAATTATGAGGAGTAGTGATTGCTAATAAAAGAGACAGAGATTTGTCTATGTTGTTTGGTTGGATTGGTATTTTTAGTTTAGCAACAACATTCACTATTTTATTTATAAAAAACAAACCACATTTAATTAAAAAAGAAAGTGAAAAATCGGGGCATAGGATAATTATGGAAGAAATACTTGGGGTAAAGATAATGAAACCTAAAACTGATGAAGAAATTCTAAGCCAACAAGATTTAGAAAAGATAAAGAAGTTAGAACTTTTAAATAAACAAGAGTTTGAGAAAATAAAGGCTTTAGAAACTTCAAATCAACAAGATTCAGGGAAGATAAAAGAATTAGAAACTTTAAAACAACAAGATTCTGAAAAAACTTTTGGTTTACCTAAAGACTTAGAAGAAGAGGATGAGTTTAATTAATGTTTATTATAAGGATGAGTTGGATTCATTATCCGAAATAAGAGTTCAAGTAAAACAATAATTGCAATTTGATGATTCAAAGTATAAGGTCCCAGCGATATTTTATTTCCCTTAGTACTTGTACCATCAGGACCTCCAACAACAAAAACAGAATTTGGTTTTATGATTTTTTTTAACATCTCAAGATTTATTAATTCGCCGTGTTCATCAAGAACAATATATTCACCTTCAGGAATAATTTTAACAAATTCAACATTCACTCTCGTCCTCTTGGATAATTCATTAATAACTGATGCATATGGTTCTTTAGCCTTTGATTGACAAAGAATTTTCACTTCTTCACATCTGTAACTTCAATAACATGCCACCCAAATTGGGTTTTAATTACGCCACTTTCTCCTCTTTTATGAGAAAAACAAAATCTATCAAATTCAGGAACCATTTTTCCGCGAGTAAACCAGCCTAAATCTCCACCTTTTCCCTTTGAAGGACATTTAGAAAATTTTTGAGCTAGAGTTTCAAACTTGTCTCCAGATTCAATTTTTTGTGCAATTTCTTCTGCTTTTTCCTTGCTTCCAACTAAAATATGGCGTGCTTTAACTTTCATACTTTTCTTCAAAGCACTCTAATAAAAATCATTTGTATTCAGTCAATATTTCAATTTCCTCTTTGACTTTTTCTGCAATTTTTTCAAGTTGTTTAAAATCAATTTGATAACCTGTTATTCTAAAAAAAGAATCATACATGAAGTCGCCGTTGACTTCGTGATTAACATCAAGTCTTCCATCTATCATGAGATATTCATCAAAACTGTCTCCTTTTTTATTATAATATCTTATTTCAGCATCTTCTGGAAGATTTTGATTGTGGTCTTCCAATAAGCATAAACTGTCCGATACATATTCACAGGGAACTTCAAAGTTAAGTCGTTTAATCATAGAAATAAGAGTTTGCGAAGTTTATAAATATCAAAATTTAGAGTAAAACTTTCTTTTTTGCTTCATTTAGAAATACAAGGGTTCTTTCATGTAAAAATTTTCCTTTGTAATTTCTCGGTTTTTCACTGTTTATGAGTTTAAGAGCATCAGTTATACTCATCCATTTTATTTCAACTTTCAATTTTTTTTCTTTCTTTGTAAGACGTTTCTTCTTTTGAATTCCAATGGTGTTTGCAAGAAAACAGAAAGAATGCTCCATTTTACCTTCTTTTGTGCGATGTTCAATTACCTCACCTAATTCATCATAAACTTGCAAATTCCATCCTGTTTCTTCATTTATTTCCCTATCCAAAGCCATTGCTATATTTTCTTTGAATTTTACGCCTCCCCCAGGTAAAATATGAACTTTGAAGTCAGGGAGCCATTGAAGTGCAAGATTTCTTTCGGAATTGAAGAGAACTGCTCGTGCTGTGCGTCTTACTGCTGTTTCTTGACCCGTAACCTCCCTGTTTGGAAATAAGTCTTTCTCATAAATTATTTTTAGCACATTCACAAGAACAAAACAAGGGCATGAATATAATATTAGCCCCGAGCGAGATTTGAACTCGCGACCTGCGGATTACAAGTCCGCCGCCCTCCCGAGCTAGGCTATCGGGGCAAATTTTTATTATGCAAAGTGGGATGGACTGGGAGGGATTCGAACCCCCGACTGCCGGCATGCAAAGCCGGAGTCATACCACTAGACCACCAGCCCAATACTAAGCTTAGCGATTTATCTATTTATAAGAATAAATATTTTTGAAAAAGTTTGGGTCCAGGGGGAATCGAACCCCCGACCACTTGGTTAAGAGCCAAGCGCTCTACCAGCTGAGCTATGAACCCTTCAATAGATATACTTCTAAACTTTATTTTTAAAAGTTTCTGGCAGAGTAGCCTTAAAAATTAGGAAGAAATGAAATATTATGAGTAATCGAGATTTTGTTTTCAATAAAATTAATGAGCAAGAAAAGTGGAGAAAAAGCTGTATAAATATGATAGCAAGTGAAAATGCCACATCAAATTGGGTTGAAAAGGCATACTTAACAGATTTTATGCATAGATATGCTGAAGGCACTCCTTATCATCGATATTACAGAGGAACAAAAATTATTGATGAATTAGAAGAAAAAGCAAATAAGTTTTTTGCAAAAAAATTAGGATCAACTTTTGCAGATGTTAGACCTATTGCGGGTGCAATTGCTAATATGGCAGTAATGCGTGCATTCACTCAACCTGGGGATATTATTACAAGTCTTTCAGTTCCTGCTGGTGCACACTCAAGTCATTCAAAGGGGGGCGTTGCTGGTCTTTTAGGGTTAAATCAGGTTAAATTAGCTTTCAATAATGAAACTTTTGAAATTGACACAGACTTATCATCAAAAATAATTAGACATGCTAGACCAAAATTGGCAATAGTTGGTGCTTCCTTAATTTTATTCCCATTGGACATTAAAGGACTTAGAGATGCTTGTGATGATGTTAAGTGTAAAATCATTTATGATGCTGCTCATGTTTTTGGTTTAATTTTTTCAGGAAAATTTCAAGACCCATTTAAGGAAGGTGCGGATTTACTTAGTACGTCAACTCACAAAACTTTTCCCGGTCCACAAGGTGGACTCATTGCTGGAAATGTGAATGAAGAAAGTGAATGGCCACAAGTTCAGAGAGGAATATTCCCTAAAATTTTAAGTAATCATCATCTTCATAGAATTCCTGCTCTTCTCCTTGCAGGTTATGAAATGGAAGAGTTTGGTAAAGTTTATTCACTTCAAATTTTAAAGAATGCTAAGGCTTTGGCTGAAGCAATGGCTGAAGAGGGCTTCGGTGTTTGTGCTGAAAGTCGGGGTTACACTGAGAGTCACCAAGTAGCAGTTGATGTTAGAAAGTTGGGTGGAGGAAAACCAGCCGCAGAAGCCATGGAAAAGGCAGATATAATAATAAACAAAAATCTTTTACCTTGGGATAAACTTAATTTAGCAAATCTTACAAATCCAAGTGGAATCAGAATTGGAGTTCCTGAAATGACAAGATATGGGATGAAAGAAGGTGAGATGAAAGACATCGCAGTATTTTTCAAACGAGTTTTAATTAGTAAAGAAGAACCAACAAAAGTGAAGAAAGATGTGAATAATTTCAGAAAGGAATTTCAAAAGATTCACTTTACGTGGGAGATGAAAAAATGAAAGAAGTGAGTGAAGTTGTTAAAATAACTCCCATGAGTAGTGGGCCAGAATATAAAAAAATTATTAAGATTGATAATGTTATTGCAGCTGGTGGATTATTAACGTTTAAGAATGAGAATTTAGATTATTTTATTGATAATCCAATGGATGAAAAACGAGTGAAAGTTATTCACAGTGAGTCAACAAAAAGGGGACACGCTTCATTAACTACAACACCTCAATTTTTCTTTGAGTGTGAGGGAAGTAGAGTTTTAGATTTATATGGTTCAACTTTTCCTTTTGGGAGTTTTATAATGTTTAGTTCGAGAAGAATTGAGGTTACCCCTGATCGTTTAATTCGACCAAAAAATCTTCCTGAAAGTTCTTGGGAAAGTTATAAACCCTTGTTGAAAATTTATAAAGAAATGTGGGACGATGGCGTAAAGGATAAAGCCAGAAAAATCCTACCTTTGGGATTTTATTCTAGGGGAATAATGAAGTTTTGTGCCGAAGACATTTTAGATATACTAAATGATGCCGAAAATGAGGCTTCTCCTTATGAAATTGGTTTAATTGCGAATGAAATGGCAAATTATTTTGAGAAAAAAGCGCCCTTACTTTTTAATGCCGCAAAAGAAAGGAATATTTCTTTATCGTATGGGCATCCAAATATCTTTAATAATAAAAAATTTAGACCAATAAAAAACATGGATTATTGGAAAGGTCAAAACTTTGATGAAATAGTAGATGAATTCACTTCGGATACAAAAATTGATTGGAAAAATTTTGCATTTGAGCTTAAAGATTCACTTTTTGTTCAAAAGACTTTGAAAGGTTCAATAGCAGTTTGGAATGAAGTGAAACGACATAGAACAATACTTCAAACAGCAGAGTCAGTTTATTCGGCAACAGATAGAGCATATGACGAACTTAATTCATTAAAAACTGGTGAAAAACCAGAAGGGATTCATATTACTTCAGGAGCTGGACAAGAATACATTGACGCCGTTCACGGAGCTTTACAAGAATATGAAAATCTTAAAGATAGAGGAGTGAAACCTCGAGATGCAATTTATGTTGTTCCACATTGTGTAAACTTGAATTTTAATGTAACACTAAATGGTTTTCATTTAGTTGACCCCTTTGGATTCTTTGGAGTTAGGGAATGTTCTACTGCAGATTATGAAGTAAGAGAGCTTGCAACAAAATTAAGACAAGAAGTTGAAGAAAAAATACCTGAATTAAGTGATGGATTAATGGGGCCTAAATGTAAAACAGGAGTTTGTCCTGAAAGAAATTCATGTGGGATTGTTGAAAAATACAAAAAAGAGTGAGTGGGCCTATCGGGATTTGAACCCGAGCTAGAAGGTCCGCAACCTCCTGTCCTGTCCAAGCTAGACTATAAGCCCGTCATTATACTTTGGTTTTTCTTTTTATTAAGGCTACTATATGAAATTGCATTTTTGAATCAGTTCGTTATCTTTTTTAGGCTGGTGATTATAGTATAATGTGGATGAAATTGAGGGCAAATTATTGAATATTAATGCGTCTTCGTTTCTTAAGAAATTAGATGTTTTGAAAATCAATCATCATCAAGTAGAACAGAAAGACAAAATTTTTGTGTTTGGTGCCTCTCTTTTTAGGCTTAGAGATGAGGACGGTAGATATTTTTTGACATATAAGGGACCCGTTAAATTTTTAGGTGGATTAAAAAGTAGGGAAGAAATTGAATTTGAAATTAGTGACCCTTGGAAGGCTCAAAAAATACTTTTAATTTTAGGGGTTAATGTTTCAAATCCAAAAATTCGTGAAAAACGAGTTAAAAAATTTAAAGTAGGTAAAACTAAGTGTGATTTAGTATTTAGGGAAAGTTTAGAACCATATTTGGAAATTGAGGGAGCTGTTAAAGACATTAAGGAAACCTGCAGCACTCTTATGATAGACTTCAATAAATTAGTCCCTTTTCATCCTAAAGACGTTTAACCAATATAAGTTGTTTCATCATTTCTTTGTCGTTTTTCAATTTTTCCGGCTAGGACAGATTCAAGTTTTTCAGCAGTTTTTTGTAAAATGACTATCATTGATTTTGCTGTAATCGGACTAACAACTATGTCTGAAACTATTTCCTTGCGCATTGAATCAACAAAACTTAGTCGCACAACTGCGTCTCTTTCTGAATTATCTTTAGTTCTTTTGATAACAAAGCTAACCATAACTTCGTCCGCGAATGTTGGTTTTTCTTTTGAAGGGAGTTTTGCCATGTTTCAATGAACTCCACAACCTTTTAAACGCTTACATCATTTTTCAATACTATATAGGTGATATCATGGGTAAAATTAGTCCAGTAGTGGCAAAATACATAGTTAAGGCGGAAATATTCGCCACAGGAGTCGTGGAAAAACCCGACATAATTGGAGCTGTCTTTGGTCAGACCGAAGGCCTTTTAGGCGCCGATTTAGAATTAAGAGAACTTCAAAAGAGTGGAAGAATAGGTCGAATTGAAGTTAGAATGGAAACAAGAGGAGGTAAAACAAAGGGAATAATTGAATTACCTTCTAGTATGGATAAGGCTGAAACTGCAATAGTAGCAGCTGCGTTGGAAACCATTGACAGAATAGGGCCTTGCGAAGCTAAGGTTAAAACTTTGTCAGTTGAAGATGTCAGAGAACGAAAAAGAAAATTCATAATTGATAGGGCAAAGAAACTCTTATCTGAAATTTTAATGAAGGGACCGGATAGTCAAGAAATTTTAGGTGAAGTAACTGAAGCTGTAAGACAAGCAGAGATTATTAAATACGGTCGAGATAAACTCCCCGCGGGACCTGCTATTGATATAAGTGATGAAATAATTATTGTTGAAGGACGTGCAGATGTTTTAAATCTTCTGAAGTGTGGATTCAAAAATGTCATTGCCATTGGTGGAAATAAAATAACTAGAACTCTTATTGATTTAACTAAGACAAAGGATGCTCTTCTTTTTGTTGATGGAGATAGGGGTGGGGATTTAATTATTAAAGAATTTTTAATGTTGTCCGACCTTGATGCGGTTGCTCATGCTCCGGATGGAAAGGAAGTTGAAGAGCTTACAAAGAAAGAAATTCATAAGGCTTTGAGAGGAAAGCATGACGCAGTAAGAGTGAGAGCTGAGTTAGGGGTTGTTAAGGAAAAAGATGTAAATCTTAGTTTTGAAAATCCCAAAAAGAAAGTCACTAAACGAATTGGAAAACCAGTAGCTGAATTTCAAAAAAAACCAACTAAGGTTGAAAAACTTTCAAAAGAAAAAAAAGAGCTTTTCCTAAAACTTCTAGATGATTTAGTTGGAACGAGAGGAGCGTATTTGTTAAGAGAAGCTGAAATTCTTGGTAAGGTTCCAATAGTTGAATTGGGAAGATATTTAGAAATTCTTAAGGCAGATACTGTTGTTATGGATGGAAAAGTAGACAGAAGAATTGCTGGAATTTGTAGAAACCACGGAATAAATATGATAATTGGAAAAGCCTTGGAAAGTGGGGTTTCAGGAGTTACTGTATTTACACTCAAAGATTTAGGTGGAAAGAAATGAGAGAAACTAAGGTTAGGTGTGAAAGTTGTGGAAGAACTGTTCCACGTTATAAGGCTGCACCAGTGTTTAAGCGAGTATTTGGTGAGAGTAGAAAATTTTACTACTGCATTGCTTGTGCTAAACATAGAGGAATTGGGGTTCATGAGGCAAAACGAAGAATAAAACAAGGTTTTAGGCCGAAACGCGGACCTGTTAGGTCTGAGAGGGCACCTAAGCCCAAGCTTTAAATGTTTCCTTGCTTGATGCTCATGTGCGTTCAATAATTATTGGTCGTGATGAGGAAGACCTAAAGAAGTTTGGAGAAGATGGTCTTGCCGCTCTTGGTAAGCATTATGTGCGAACTGGAGATAAAGTGAATCTTGCGAATGAAGTTTTATTGGACTTAGCTAGACCACATGTAATTTTGGTTTCTGGAAAAAGAGGTCAAGGAAAAAGTTATACTCTTGGTGTAATTGCTGAAGAAATTATATTTTTACCACGCAGGCTCAGAGAAAAATTAACTGTGGTAATTTTTGATACTATGGGAATTTATTGGACTATGAAATTTCCAAACGCAAGACAAGAAAAAGATTTGAAAAGTTGGGAGTTGGAACCTAAACCAATCCCGACAAGAGTACTTGTACCAAAAGGATGGATAAAACAATATGAAGAATCAGGTATTTCAGTCGATGGTGTTCTTGCAATTAATCCACAAGACCTTTCAGTTGAAGATTGGGTAAATACTTTTGATATTGAACTCTTCAGTCCAATTGGAATTTTACTCGAAAGAATTTTGAGAAAAAAACCGAAGAGTATGAAAGAAATGGTGGCTCTTGCTCAAAAAGATGAACGTGTTGAAATGCATACTAAGGATGCATTAGTGAATAGACTTAATGCTGCAGATTCTTGGGGAATATTTAGTGAAAAGGGAACGCGCATACAAGAATTACTTGCTCCGGGTGTAGTGAATGTTCTTGATTTGAGTCTGTTGGGTGCAAGAGTGAAAAGTTTACTCATTGGATTAATTAGTATAAAAATTTTTGAAGCCAGAGTTGTTGCAAGAAAGGCCGAAGAAAAAGCAGAGATAACTAAGCATATTGATATCGGTAGAAGTTTAACTTCACGACTCCCAATGCCTTGGATTCTGATTGATGAGGCTCATGAATATTTACCGCCAAAGTTAGAAACACCCTCTGCAAGGGCTCTAATCCAAGTAATTAGGGAGGGAAGACAGCCTGGGATAACCTTAGTTCTTGCAACTCAACAACCTGGTAAAATTCATAGTGATGTTATGACGCAAGCTGATATAGTTTTGAGTCATAGAGTAACATCAGAATTAGATATTTCAGCATTGAATAGTATTATGGGAAATTATATGCAATTTCCATTAGAAAAATATATTAGTAGTTTACCAAGATTCAAAGGTGCAGCAGTTATTCTTGATGATAATGCAGAAAAAGTGTATCAAATAAGAATTAGACCGCGTGTCAGTTGGCACGGTGGAGAAAGTGCTACGCTTCTAAAGTGAATGTCGTTTATCTATAAAAATTTCTTGAGGTTTTTCCAGTTCAGGTCTAAATGCTTCTACTGCTCCCTTTGCTCCACTTGTTTCCATGAGATAAAGTCCATAAATTATTGTATTATTTGTAAGAACGACAGAATCGTATCCCGAAAGAAATTGAGCAAGAACAGCGAGCATTAAGAAATCAAACATAAGTGAATATCCTATAATTCTTTCAATTCTCGGTTTGACTGGAATGAGTATGTCGCCCTCATCATCAAGTTTTAAAATGGCAAATTCACGCATTGATTTTATGTCCATGAGTATGCTTACTATTGCAATTGGTAGTAGTGCTACAATAATTATTGGAGTTTTAGTTAAGAATGCAGGAAAAAATGCCTTTGAAAGAGTGAGTAATACTCTGAATCCATCTCTCCAATCCTGCATTCAATTGGTTTACTTACTGGTTAATTAAATATTTTGATGTCTAAAAAAGTAGTTACAACTCAATGTGGTTTCCACCACGCAAAGTAATCAATTTTAAGCCCTTTTTTAATGACCTGCGACGAACGGCCCAATCAGTACTTGCTACATATGATTGAGTTTCCTCTGCAATTTTTGTTATAGAAAGGTCGGCAGGTAAATCACTTTCTACTAATGTATATCCTTGTTTTTCTATGAGTTGTATTGCTACATTAGCATTTGAATTTTTTTGTGCAAGGAATTTTAATTCACTCATTACAGGAGAAGGTATTATTGTTTGAAAGTTACCTATTTTCATTTTTATGTCTTTAAAGAAATCAACTTTTGATTTTATTGCATTCACTAAAAAACTCGTATCAAAAACAATAGATGTCATAAACTAAACAACTCCAAAAGATCACGTAGTCCTGGGCCCAAACCAATTAATCCGATTATAGTTCCAATATAAATTTTTTGTTCACCCTTTGTGTCTTTTACTAAATATATGATTAAAGGAATTAATAATGATTTTAATAGTCCGAATAGAAGTGGATGAATATTCATTAAAGCACCTGCTAAAACATGTTCTTCCATTAGTCCTGCCATGACTCCAAAACTTGTTACCCATGCCTCAAAGATATGAGGTTTCCATGCAAATGAGTCTTTCATGAGTGGAAATTTATTATATATTTTTGTAAATAAATAGTAGAAGGGAAAAACTGCCAAAGCAAAAAAAGTTTTTGAGAAATTAAGATAAGAAAAACTAAATAAAAGGGCAATTATGCTGAGCGTTATTCCAATCTTTCTAGTTTTACTATAACTAAAAAAGTGAATACATAAAGTGAATATTGCGGCAAGTAAAAAATAAATTCCAGGAGTAATTGTTAAAAGATTAGGTGATAGTGCACGTGAATCAAGAAAACGGAGTATGCCTCCAAATAAAATAAAAGGAATTACTGCAAACCGCAGTTCTTTTTGATTGTGTTTTTTTGCAAAGAATTTCCAATAGAATTCAACAAAACTTATTAGTAAAAAAGCCAGTAATATAGTACTAAAGGGATTGTAACCTTCTCGCGTGAACATTGGGGTCCAAAGCTTATCTATAAGAAATTCGAACACATTCTTGGTACAAAGACATATTTAAAAATGTATAGAACATATATATTTATGAAGTTGCGCTCTCCTCCAAATTTGGAGGTTTTACGGGCGATTACTATTATTTCTAATAGCAGTGTAAAAATAGAAGATTCAAATAGAGGCACGGTCAGTGATGCCCACGAAAGTTATAGTGTTTATTGGGATTGGGCAAATAATAAAGTGGCATGTAATGATAAATTAACTAAGAGTGGAAGGGCAGGATTTCCAGTAGTTGCTTTTTTGATGCTCCAAGGAATTTTACCTTATGAACCATATTTAGCTACAAAATTAAGAGAGGTTGATTGGAAACGAATGGCTGAAATTTATGATGATGAAAATATAATAATTGCGAGGGTTACAGCAAAATGGTCATCACTAGATAAGGAAAAACTTAAAAGATTTTTAAAATGGATTAAGGCAATGTTTGATGACTTAGATATTGAGATTGGTGAAACTCCGAAAACTATTGGAGATTTTGTGAAGGTGTAATCATTATATACCTATGAGTCCATTTAAAATTATGTCAGGTCAACTAATTGTATTTTATGATGGGCCTGACCCGATTCATTTTTTAAAAGGTGTTTTTGAATTTCCTCAAGTATTACCTGTTTTGTCTAAACGGACTGATGAGATTAGGCAATTAGCAGATGAAAGGAATAGGAGTGTTCTCTTTATGGGAGCTGATGAAGCTAAATTATTTTTTGCACCAGAATTTGCATTTCATTATGCCTCAACAGGAAAAACTCCTGAAGAGTTGGCAGTAAAATTGAAACAAGATTTTGTGATTATGCTTTTCTTTGGAAAAAAACTTGGTGAACCAATATCACTAAAACGAAGTGTGAAATCAGATACCGCAGCTCCAATAATAATTTATGAAGTTATTAAATTGTTAAGAGGGTTTTAATTTTCTTTTTTGCATCTAAAATTTTTTCAATTGTTTTCTTTCCGGTTTTTTTATCAATTAAAGTTACTGTTCCCTTACTCTTTTCTTTTATTCCAACAAGTACAATGAAACGAGTTTCAAGTTTATTTGCTTTTTCTAATTGTTTCTTATATGTTCTCCCCATAATGTCAACGCGCGTATTGATGTCTTCATTTCTTAAAACATTTGCAACTCTCCATGCATATTCTTGTACTTGTAGATTCACAACATATACATCTGCAACAGTTTTTTTAATTCCTTTGAATAATCCTAATTCAATTCCTACATCAATTAATCTTTCAACACCTATGGTGGTTCCTGTGGCTGGAAATGATTTACCATAAACTCCTAATAATTGGTCGTATCGGCCTCCACCAGTTATACTCCCAATTTTTGGTTCTTTTACTATGGTTTCAAAGATTGGTCCGGTGTAATAATCAAGACCACGAACCATACTTAAATCTAATTTGAATGAAGTCTTTTTTGCTAATGACAACATTTGCTGAAGGTGTTCTGATGCTTTTGTTACTTCAGGAATTTTTCCAAACATATTTTCAATCTCATTAAGAGTTTCACTTGCACTTCCTCGTATGTCAATTACATCTTTTATTTTTTTAATTATGTTAATTGGAAGAATTTGTTTTAATGATTCACTTACCTTTACCCATCCGATTTTGTCGAGTTTATCAATTTGACGATATACTTCTAAAATATTAGTAGTAATTCCAAGACCCTTTTCGAATATCCCTTTGAGTAATCTACGGTCATTAATTTTAACTGTGTAACCTGGGAGATTAAATTCTCGCATAACTGACCCAATTAAATTCAAAATTTCTGCATCAGCTTCTGGACGTTCACTTCCAATAATATCTGCATCACATTGATAAAATTCACGATATCTTCCTCTTTGTGGTTGTTCGTGACGATACACTTTTCCAATTGCATATCTCTTAAATGGGAGGGGAGTTGTTGGATTTTCAGATACAAATCTAGCAAGTGGAACCGTTAAGTCATATCGAAGAGCTAGTTCTTTTCCACTCCATTCATCTTTAAATTTGTAAATCATTTTATTTTCAGCTTCAGGTCCATATTTTCCCTTCAATGTATCCCAAAGTTCAAGGATTGGTGTTTCTAAGGGGTCAAACCCAAAGCGCATAAAAACTTTTTCAAGTTTAGAAAAAACTTGTTTTCGTATTATTGCAATTTCAGGAGGGAAATCACGCATACCTTTTGGGATTGCCATAATGTCTTTAGACACTTATACTTTAAAGGTCAATTGGTAGGTTTTTTGTGAAAGTTCCGAAAGATTTTTTGGTTGAGTTTCTTAAATCTAATGGGATAGATACTATTAAATCAAGAGAAAAAAATCTCAATAAATTAGCAATCAAACTTCAGATGGGAAAATTAAAACTTAAGGAAGATGATTTTGAAGGTAAACTTGTTGAAGAATACAAAGGAGTAAAACTTATTGGAAGTGAAGGGCGTGAAAAAACATCTTTTTATGTAGGAAAAGAAGGAAAGAAAATTGACCTCAAAATAAAATTAGAATACCCAAAACTTATTATTGATTATGGTTTATGGGATTATCACACTGACCATGAAAAATGGTTATTAAAGAAACAAACACTTCTTACACTTCAAACTATTCGTGAACATTTATGGGACAGAAATTTAGTGTTGGCAAGTTGTCCTAAGGAAATTAGTGAATACATTAGAGAATGGGATTTTTTTGGAGACATATTAACTGATAAATTTATTGGAGATGCCGTTGTTCTTGACCCGCATGGTGAAACAATTTTAAAGAAGTTTGAACAAAATAAAGTTTATATTTTAGGTGGGATAGTTGATAAGAGTAATAGGATGAGAACAAAAGAACTTGCTTATAATTTAGAGGGCGTTAGATTGGAATTAAATAATAAAGTTAGTACTGTTCCAGATAGACTTAACATCATAACTAAAATAATGTGTCTTTCTCTTGAAGGTCTGCCCCTAGTCGAGGCTATTCAACAGTCACGCTTTTAGCTAAATTTCTTGGTTTATCTGGATTTCGTTTCAATTCAATTGCAGTATAGTAGGATAGCATTTGGAGGGGAATGCTGTAATATAAAGGAGTTAAAGATGAATCAACTGCAGGCATTGCAACAAATTTATCTGAAAGTTCTATAAGTTCCTCATCTTTTTCGTATCCAAGCCCAATTATGAATGCACCACGACTCTTCACTTCTTCAATATTTCCAAGCATTTTATCTCTATTTTGGTCACTTGGACAAATTGCAACAACTGGAAGGCTTTCTTCAATTAAAGCAAGTGGACCATGTTTTAATTCACCACCCGGATATGCTTCAGCATGAAGATATGCAAGTTCCTTCATTTTGAGGGCACCTTCCATTGCAGTAACAGTATTTACTCCGCGTCCTAAATAAAAAATGTCGTTTGATTTTGATAATGTTTTTGAAATGGAGTGAATTTCATCTGCTTTTTTTAATATGGGATTTACATTTATTTCTGGTAGAGTTTTTCCTTCCATTAAAGCATTAAGTTGGAATAGTGCTGCCAGTTGGGAAGTGAATGTTTTAGTTGATGCAACTCCTATTTCAGGTCCTGCGTGAGTGTAAATTACCTTATCTGCAAGTCGAGTTAGTGTTGAGCCAACTACATTTACAAGAGCATTTATTTTGTGGTCAAGGGATTTGGCTAGACGTACTGCACGTAAGGTGTCAGCAGTCTCACCACTTTGGCTAATTGAAAGCACTTCCCCGCCCCGATATAATTCGCTGAATTCTGAAGCTATAATTACTTCTAGAGGGAGGCTAGACACATATTTTAGTGCAAGACCGGCATGGAAAGATGTGCCTGCCGAAGTAATTACTAGTTTGTCAAGTTCAGACATATGTTTTGAGAATGAAATTAATCTTTTATCTGCCAAGGTTTGTGCAATGGCTTGAGGTTGTTCAAATATTTCTTTTAGCATAAAGTGTTCGTATCCTTCTTTTGCAGCTTCTTCAAAATTCCATCTAATTTCATTTGGACGTCGGTTCACTTGTTTTCCATTGTTTTCGATATACAAATTACCTTTTTCCAAATATCCAATGTCATTTTCTTCAATGAATATTACTTGTTTTGTCCAACGAAGAAAAGAGACTATGTCAGAGGCCAGAAAATAATCGCCATTCACTCCGAGAACAAGGGGACTAAATCTTTTTGCAAAATAAATTTTATTTGAACCTTCAATGACACAAGCAATTGCATAACTTCCTTTTAATTGAGCCACTGCTTTTTTGAATGCTTCAAAATTTCCGAGACTAAGATTTTCTTCAATTAAATGTGGAATTACTTCAGTGTCAGTTTTGCTTTTGAAAATATGACCTTTTTTTATGAGTTGATTTTTTAATTGTTTATAATTTTCAATTATTCCATTATGAACAACTGCAACTTTATTTTTTTCATCAAGATGAGGATGTGCATTTATTTTATTTGGTTTACCGTGAGTTGCCCAACGAGTATGAGCAATTCCAACTGAATTAACAGGAAAAGTAATATTAGTTAAAACATCGTCAACAGTTCCGGAATCTTTAATAAAATTTAATTTATCCCCGACTACTGCCATCCCAGCAGAATCATATCCCCTATATTCAAGACTTTTTAGTCCTTGATATAAAATTTTACAAACATCGCCATTACCAGCGTATCCAAATATACCACACACATTACTTCTGTGTCGAGGATACTTAAAACCATTTTTGAGAGTATTTTTTGGGTCTAGAGATGAATTATAATTTTTTTTTGAATTATATTGAATTATTTTTTTTGGTACAAAACAATTTATACTATGTGTTTTTACTCAAAGTATGCCGATTTGGAGAGTAACAATTGATAGTATTAAAGGAGAAAGAGCACCAAAAGTTCTAAAAGGAATAACTGTGGAAGTGAAACCTTCACTTATTAAAGCAGAAATAGAAGACGCAGGAAAAACAAAATTAGTGAGAACTGATTATAAATTAGTTGCTAAGTATTCTCCTGATGTTGGGAAGATTGAAATTGGAGGGTCAATTTATTTCATAAATGTTGATCCAAAAAAAGTAATGGAAAAAGGAAAATTAAAAGATGTTGAATTGATTAGACAAGCATATCAAAGAATCTTCCTTGAACCTATGGTAACTGCAATTGGTTTAGCAAAAGAATTGAGATTACCTCTTCCTGTAAAGATGCCCGAAGTTAAGGTTGAAGCTGAACCAGCAAAGAAGAAATAAGGCTTTAGTTTTCTCCAGAGGGAGAGTTTCCTTGAATGGAAATTTATTTTCCTGCTGTGAGAAATTCTTTAATCTTTTTAGAGAAGTCTTTTAGTGGTTTATCTAGTTCTAGAGTTATCCATTCTTGATTTAATTCACTACTTCTAAAGCGACGCCATTCACTTATTGAAGTCGAAGTATTAAATCCAAATTTATTTGCGAGGCGTAAAACATTTACTTTATTCTCAAATGCAATTGGTCTTAGTGGTTTCAGGTCTGAAAGGTCTTCAATTTTTTTCAGTAATTTTATGTCTCCACTTAATCCGGAACCAAAAATTTCTGAACTAACAACAAACCAAACACCTAAATTTGCTTTTATTTTTTTTGCTAATTTGTATACAAAAAGTTTCAAAAGAGGCCCACGCATATCTTTCAAAGCGAATCCAGCTGTGTTGAATACTGTTTTAAAATCATATTCTATTTTTTCCCCACAACATGGATTTGTTCCCTTTGGGCAAAGAACTATTGGTGTGAAACCACGCGATGCAACCTTTAGTAAACTCATTTGACTTTGATAATTATTTTCCCATATTACTAAGACTTTTCCAAGCAAGCCACTTGGTAAACCACCGGGACCTTCATTTTTTTTATAAATTAAGGCAGTATCATTATAAATTAAAATATTGATTATTGTCCCTTTACTACTGGCTTTAAATCCTTTTTTTTCAAGAAAAGTTCCAACATCTTTTGCAATATCTAAACTTGTAAAATCGTGTTGGCCTTTACGACTAACATTTATCCAAAATAATTTGTCGGCGTATTTTAGTGAAGATGTTTTGATTTCATTAAGATTCACTTTTGTTACAGTTACTTCCCCAAATTCACAAATTCCTGGCATAATTTTTGCTTCGTCTTCACTTATATTAAGAAGAGCAGTTGAGCCAAACCATTTTGCATCCGGAAATTTTGTTTTTAATATATTTATTGCTTCTCTTCTTTTAGTGCCCTTTCCTGAAAAAACTTCACTAAATTTAGCGGCAATCATTGTTGAGGCACCGGACTCGTAGCTCCACACGCGGAACATTTCATAATTGAAATTCTATCAACTTTTTTGAGTTTGGTATCTGGTTTTTTACAAACTGGGCAAATAATGAAACGCTTGACATATTTTTCCAATTTTTTATTAATTATAATTGAGCCGAATTTTCCAACAAAGATTGTACGAGTTCCTTCCTTTCTCCATGCAGCCCCCATATCTTTTCCTATGAATTTAAGGAGATGGTCTGAATCACATCTAAGATAAGCCACAACCTCTTTAAAATTAGTCATAACACTCTTATTGCCTTCTATTGTTACCTTGAGTTTTGGAACTTCAAATCTTTGAGTTTCAAAGACTATTGGTGGCATCTTGTCATAAGCATTAGTAAGCATTTTTTCATAATTATCCATGAAAAGTTGAACTTTATGAGTTTAAATTTATTTTTCTTTTCTAAGTGGCGTTTTTCGCATTTTAATTAAGCAAATGTTTAAAAAAACCTAATCGAAGCAATTAAGTATATAGGTGAAAAATATGGCGGAAAAACCTCATTTGAATATAGTGTTCATAGGACATGTAGACCATGGAAAGAGTACCTCTATTGGTAGGTTACTCTATGATACAGGTTATGTTCCTGAGAATGTTATGCGGAAATACGAAGAAGAAGCTAAGAAGGCTGGTAAGGCTACTTGGGAATTTGCCTTCGTTATGGACAGATTAAAAGAAGAAAGAGAACGTGGATTGACTATTGACTTGGCTCATAATAAGTTCAGTACTCCAAAATATAATATTACAATTATTGATGCCCCTGGGCATAAAGACTTCATCAAAAATATGATTACTGGTGCAAGCCAGTCTGATGGTGCAGTTTTAGTTGTATCTTGTAAAGACGGTGTTCAGGAACAGACAAAAGAGCATATCACTTTGTCTAAGACTTTAGGTATTAGTCAGATGATTATTTCAATCAATAAAATGGATGAAGTTAATTACGATCAAAAAAGATTTGAAGAAACTAAGGCTCAAGTTAGTAAGTTCCTTCAGATGGTTGGTTACAAACCTGCAGATATTCCTTTCATTCCAACAAGTGGTTACAAAGGTGACAACTTAGCGAAGAAAAGTGAAAATATGCCTTGGTATAAAGGACCTACCATTGTTGAAGCATTTGATAAATACTTTACACCTCCAAGTTTGGAAAAATTAATGAAGTTGCCTCTAAGGTTGCCTCTACAAGATTCTTATACTATAACTGGTATAGGAACTGTTCCTGTTGGACGTGTTGAAACTGGTTCCATGAAACCTGGAGACAAAGTTATTTTTGAACCTGCAGGAGTTACTGGTGAAGTTAAGACTATTGAAATGCATCACGAAAATCTTAAGGAAGCAAAACCTGGAGACAATGTTGGTTTCAATGTTCGTGGTTTGGATAAGGGCGCAGTAAGGAGAGGAGATGTTGTTGGTCATGTAGGTAAGGCACCAACAGTTGCTAAGAAATTTGTTGCACAAATTATTGTAATGAATCATCCTTCAGTAATTGCTCCTGGATATGCACCAGTATTCCATGCACATACAACTCAGGTTGCTTGTAGAATTACAAAAATCTTGAAAAAGATTGACCCTAAGACAGGACAGGTAGTTGCAGAAAATCCAGATTTCATTAAGGCTGGAGATGCTGCTCTCGTTGAATGTGAACCTTCAAAACCAATGGTAATTGAGAGTTTCAAAGAAATTCCACCAATGGGAAGATTTGCAATTAGAGATATGGGTATGACTGTTGCTGTTGGAATGGTTATGGATATCCTCGAAAAGAGATAATCACAATATGCCCCGGTAAAACGGGGCGTTACTTTTTATTTTTTATTTTTAATATTTTTTATTTAATATTAATGTTAATTTTATTTTGAATAGCGGGATAGCTTTTTAAACCATAAAATCGAGAACTATTTATGAGGAAAGCAAGGGTAAAATTAAGTGGGATAAACTCGGAAGTAGTTGATAATCTCGCTTGGGATATCCGTAAAATGGGTGAAAAAGCCGGCGTTAAAGTCAGCGGACCAGTACCTTTGCCAACCAAAAAATTGAAAATAACAACTCTTACTTCCCCAGATGGAGAAGGAACCCAAAGATGGGAAAAGTGGGAAAAACGTATACACAAGAGACTTGTGGACGTAACATTAGATGAAAGAGTAATGCGTCAAATTATGAGATTAAGAGTGCCTGACAGTGTTCATATCGAAATCCAAATTATGGAGTAAGCATTTTATTACCTTTATTGAAGAATAACTAGTTATTTTAAGTTATGGTTCCAACAACAGTATGAAACGTTTTAATAAGCGAAAACAAGAAAAAACTCCAAAAGCAGTGCGAAAGGATGAGAGTTATTTTTTGGCAAGAGCAAAGGGAAATTATTCTAAAGATAAATTATATTTTGATGAAATGTTTGAGGGAAGAAAAGGAAGTTCTTTTGAAAGTATTTTAGAAAAACCAGATGAATTTTGGAAAGAATATCAACAGAGGGGTAATGGTAAACTTGAAACTTTCTCTCAACTTGTACGTAATTTTGGAGCATATTTTGGAAAAGATTTGTTAATTTTAATTAAGAAAGATGGGACACACCTTGTTTACAAAAAAAGTTCAATTGAAATAAAAGATTTCAGCAACAAAATGAATCTTGTTAACTTTGACGAGTTAAGTCCTGAAAGTTTAGAATACTTAAATCTTTTTTATAATAAGTCTTACAATAGACTTAAAGGTCGGGAAAAAGATTAGAAACTGAAAAAAAGGGAATACTCAATAGTCTTTCCCAATTAGTTTTTTTCCTTTCCACCACTTATATGGGTCGGATTTATTGATGACTTCAAGAAGTTTTTTTCCGCTCTTTGTCAAAAGAGATTTTCTAATATTATTAATCCAGTCTTGAGCTTCTTTGTGACCTTGAAGTATGTAAATTCTTGCTTGGACTGCTTGTTCAAGTCTGTCTGCATCTTTTACAATTTGAGCTGCTGGTGTTTTTCTGCTTTCAAATTCTTCCCACATTACTTTTATTTCACTTCCAATTTCATTGAGTGGTTTAAGTTGGTCATTAGTTACAGCGCTTTCATCTCGTGAAATATATTTAATTCCTAATTTATGAACGTCCCCAATTCGAGTCTCAGCAATATCATGAAACGCACACATAGTTGCCACAAAGTGTGGATTTGGGTGGTTTTCAAGTTTAGCTAGAATAAACGCAATTTGAGTTGCACCAAGACAATGTTCTGCAACAGAATCTGGATTAGAAACACCAGCAAGTCTCCATCCTTCATGTTTTATGTTTTTTAGATGATTTAATTCAAAGAGATATTCAACTATTTTTTTCATAGATTAATTTGTTTTATGCTTATTTATTCAAAACCCTTAAAATCCTAAACTTAGTGACTTAGGTATGAGGATAGTTACTGTTGACCCAAAAAAGTGTCGACCAGAAAAATGTGGTCACGAATGTTTCAAGTATTGTCCTATTGTGAAATCTGGAAAACCGGAGATTATTGAAATTGGTGAGAAATCGAGAATTGATGAGGAAATGTGTATTGGATGTGGAATTTGTTCAAAAGTTTGTCCATTCAAGGCAATTGCAGTAATAAATTTACCTGAGGCAGTTGGAACTCCTGTTCATCGATATGGTGAAAATAGGTTTGCTTTATTTGGCCTTCCAATTCCGGGAGACTCTGTTGGAATTCTTGGTCCAAATGGAACTGGAAAAACAACTATACTTAATATTTTTGCAGGAAAACTTCTTCCAAATTTAGCTGAAGGAGTGAATGATTGGGAAACTGTAATAAAAAAATTTTCAGGTTCAGAAATTGGTGGATATTTACAGAAAATTGCAAGGGGAGAAATGAAAGTCAGTTATAAACCTCAAAATATTACTGGGCTATCAAAAATACATAATAAAAAAGTGAAAACACTTCTCAATAAAGTTGATGAAAGGGGAATTTTAGCTGAACTCGTAATTAAATTAGGGTTGAATCATATGCTTGAAAGAAAATTAAAGCAGTTGAGTGGTGGTGAACTTCAGAGGGTTGCAATTGCTGCGACCTTATTAAAAAAAGCAGACCTCTACTTTTTTGATGAACCTGGGAGCTTCATTGATATTTTTGAACGCCTCAGAGTTTCAAGAGTGATTAAAGAATATACAAAACAAGTTTTCGTTGTTGAGCATGACCTTGTTATGCTTGATTATCTTGTTGATAGTGTTCATGTTACTTATGGGAAACCTGGGTCTTATGGTGCAGTTTCCATGAGAAAGGGAGTTAGAGTTGGGATAAATGAGTTCTTAGATGGATTTCTAAAAGCAGAAAATATTAGAATGCGTTCAGAACCACTTAGGTTTTCACGCTCATCACTTTCAGGGGTCAGTCCTCAAAAACTTGTATCATTTACAGATTTGGAAGTTGATTTGGGTGATTTCAAAATGAAGGTAAATGCAGGTGATATTTCTAGTCAAGAAATTATTGGGATTGTTGGAAAAAATGCTTTAGGTAAAACAACCTTCATAAAAGTTTTAGCAGGACAAATAAAAACAAAATCAGGAAAAGTTTCAAAGGAAATTCGAGTAAGTTATAAACCTCAATATTTTGAAGCACCAAAAAAAGAAGTTAGTGAATTATTTCATTCTATTCCTTTAGGAAAAGACATCAGTCTTAATCGAGATATATACACTCCACTTGACCTAATTTATCTGCTTGATCATGAGGCCACTAGTTTAAGTGGTGGTGAACTTCAAAGGGTTGCAATAGGACTTTGTCTTGCTCAAGATGCAGATTTATATTTGTTAGATGAACCCTCTGCATTTTTAGATAGTGAACAAAGACTCAATGTTGCCAAATTAATTAAGAGACTAATGCAAAATTCTGGAAAGTCTGCAATTGTTGTAGAACACGATTTGATGTTTCTTGATTATTTGAGTGACCGCTTAATTGTTTTTATTGGTGAACCTGGAAAACATGGAGAAACACTTGGGCCTATGGATGTAAAAGAAGGAATGAATCATTTCTTAAAATCTGTCGATATTACATTAAGGCGAGACCCTCATAGTAAAAGACCTAGAGTTAATAAGTCAGAATCCCAAAAGGACAAGGAACAAAAGAGTAAGGGACAATGGTATGAAAAACTATAACTTTTTTAATTATAGAGTTGTAATCCTTATATGAAATATAAGCGGGTCGATGGAGCACCTGGAACTAATGAAGTTGAAGTAAATAATAATTTTTTTGGGTTTTCTAATTTTTTGGAAACTTTAAAAAAAGGAGATAACTTTAAAAAAACAAGTGTGAGTACGCCTTCAAATGAATTTTTTAATAAAACTTATTTATTCTTTCCAAAAAGAAATAAAAATAAAGTGAAAGTAAAGATTCACGATGGAATCTTTGATGTTAAATGTTTAAATGATAAAAACACAAAGTCTTATCTTCTTGATGTTGAAAATGTAGTATTAAATCAATTTGTTTATTCACGGAATCATTTGGCACATAAATTAAGTGAAAAAGTAAAGAACCCTGTTTATGTGAAGGATAAGTTATATTCTTTTAAAGGGGGGTATTTTGCTAGCATAATTAAAGATGATTATTTTAATTTAAAAGAAGCATTTATTTTTTCAGTTCCTGATTTTCCTGTTTTTAAATCAATGAATGCTTCACTTTTTATTGATTTAAAAGGTAAAATTTTAAGAGATGTTTCTTCAGGATGTTATTTTGATTTGAAAGTTAAAGTAGAATCAAATAACTCGGCTCGTCAAGTTACTGTTTAATTAAAAAGAGTTTCAATGGATGAGATTTTTTTTCTTTTAATCCTTAGGAGCCCAAAAGTTTTTCGTTTTAATTCACTAATATTAGTTACAACTTTAGGATTTGTTCCTCTCACTTTTCCTAAAACCCAAATGAAACTTTTTACTGGGACTTTTATTCTGTTGTGTTTTAATTTTCGTTTTACAAAGTTTTCATTATACTCAAGTTGAAATAAAAAATCTGATTTTCCATATCTAATTTTTTTCTTGGATATATGCAGGGGATATTTTAGATTTTTTACTTCAATAATTATTATTCCTGTCGAACCAATAAGTAAGAAATCAATATCTCCTCTACCTGAATGAATATTCCTAAGTATAATGTGTTTTTTAAATTTTTTTTTCAGTAAGTAATATGCTTCTTCTTCACCCATTGCTCCCCTAAAAGTGCGTCTAAATTGACCTAAGTGTTTTAGTCCATTTACAAGGAATAAAATAGGTATTGGAAGAATTTTCCAAATTTCAGAAGTTAATGTTTTGAGATAAAAAAAACTTATAACACTAAGCCCAAAGTTGATTAAACAATATTTCCCCTCTGTTTTTATTTTTTTAGAAAGAAAGGTACCCACAGAAAAATATAAGGTATAATTTAAAACAGCTTTTGATAAACTTGCCGTAATGAATTAATAATTAATACGTCCCTAAAGTTTGTGTGTAAATTATTTGGTGCAGTCTTGAGTCAAGAAGGGTGTCCTAATACTTTGGAAAAATTTAGATATCAAGCACTTCAGAATCCTGATGGATGGGGTATTGCTTGGTATACAAAAAGAAAACTTCATTTAGTAAAGAGTATTAAGAGTGCTTGGTGGGATGTTAAATATTTAGCAACTCTTAGGGAGGTTAAATCAAAATTAATAATTGCGCACCTTAGAAAAATGACAGTTGGGAATATTAGGGAAGTTAATACGCACCCTTTTACTCTCGACAAATATGTTTTTGCTCACAATGGTTCGGTTGATGTAAGGCCCTTAGTTGAGTATCTTAAAGGGACTTACAAACGAATTAAAGGAACAACAGATTCCGAAGTATTATTTCATTTCATAGTTCAAAATATGGAAAAGTGGGGACACTTCATGGGTTTGAGAAAGGCTACAAAAGAAATAAGTAAGGTAGCAAAAGAAAGGAAGGTTACTTCAATTAATTTTCTTATGACTGATGGTCGTTATCTTTATGCCTATAAACGAAATTATAAGGGGAAGAATAATTTATATTTCAAAAAAAAGGGCGGTTTCAATAAGTATGTTATGTTTAGTTCAAAACCTATTGAACACGGATGGGAAGAATTGGAAAATGGTGAACTTATGGTTGTGGATTCTTTGGATTTATCAGTCATTAGGACGAAGATATTATGAAATTACAGATAAAGGTTCATCCAAGTTCAAAACAAGAAAAGATTATGGGTCCGCCATATGAAGTTTGGGTGATGGCAAAACCAGATAAGGGAAAGGCAAATCAGAAGGTTTTAGACCTTCTATCAAAGCATTTTGTAGTACCTAAGTCAAGAATAAGAATACTTACAGGTCATACATCTAGCAAGAAATTAATTGAGATTGATTTTTAAATTTCAGAACAAAATAAACTTGTGGATGTTTCCAAACAAATAATGAAATTATTTACAATTCCTTTTCTTATTTTGTTCGTTTTTGTTATGATGACTTTTATTGGTGGTAACTCACCGAGTAATTCAGTTTTCATTGATGCCTATTTTGGGCGAGATTATGTCAATGTTACTGAAACTTGGATTATCCCAGTTTTTGGAAACGAAGATATTTTCAGAAAACTTCCTTTTGAAAACATAGAAATAACTTCAGTAAATTGTAATGGTGATGCATTTATTTCTTATGATGGAAAATATGAAGTGCGGTGTGAAGGTGAATTTATTAATGAAGCAATACTTTCACTTTCATATACGATTAATGACCCTTATGTTTGTTATGGGGATATGTGTTTTTTTAGTGGT
>JAUUZA010000039.1 GCA_030590165.1 Candidatus Altarchaeota archaeon | reverse complement strand
TTTGTGTCATTCCCTTTTTTTGACCAACGAATTTAGCTGCTTTTATTTTTGATTCTTTTAATTTTTTTATAATTAAATCAATTTGACTTCTATAATTTGTGAATACAATTGCTGGAAGTTTATTTTTTTTTAAGAGGGTTATTAATTTTTCAATTTTTGGATGCTCGCCTTTTGGGGCAGAGGGCAATGAAGGTAAAATAGATTTAGCTGCTTTAGTTTGGTCTCCTTTTAATTTTATTAAATAATCATTATACGCCTTAGGTCCTTGTGTTTCAATCATTTCAAGTGCATGAAGTAGCTTTAAAGCAGCTGCTAAAGTGCTTGTTGCGTTAAAATCTCCAAGTAATTCATTTTGCATTCTGATTAAGGTTGTCTTTCTGATTCGACTCAAGTCAGCACTTTTTAGATAATTCATTTCTTTTAATGTTTGAAGAAAAGTTCGTAGTAGTTCTTTTACTTCATTCACTTTTGATATGTATTCTTTTGGAAGTGCTACTGTAGCCCAAGTTATGAATTTTTCTTTGATGTAGGGTTTAACATCGTCGTCAGTTTCCGACCTGATTTCAATTTGTTTTATTGCAAGATGTGTTACAATTTCTGAAATTTTTTCTCTGTCAGTTCCTGGAGACGCAGTCAGACCAAGTATAAGTGAATCTTTTGCAGTTTCAAGATATTTTTTTGCGACATAGGTGTAAGCATATTTACCAATGACACGATGTGCTTCATCAAAAATAAGGAGTGAAAAATCTTTAAGAGAAATTCCTCGTAATGAATCTCTTTGAACTGTTTGAGGGGTTGCTACAATCCAAGCAGAGTCCCAAAGTTTTTTTCGTTTTTTAAAAGGAATTGAACCATGAAGAATTTCAGGCATTATTCCTGTTTCATCATAAATTGTTTTAGCGTGTTGTTCAACTAATGGTTTAGTTGGTGACATAAACAAGATTTTTCCTTTTTTTTGTCGTATTAAACCCAGTAGAAGTGCAATGAGCGTTTTTCCCATTCCTGTTGGTAAAACTACCAAGGTATTTTCTTTATTTGCAGTTGAAAGTATTTTTTCCTGATAAAGTCTAGGGGTCGTTCTAAGCACATTAAAATGTAAATGAAGGAGTTTAAATCAATAAATAGTACCTTGCCATTAAGCCTTTATGGTGTACGAAGTGCTCCAAAATCTGTTTTTCAGTTTAGGAGCTAATCTCGTGAGCGCTCTTGTGCTTCTCTTGGCGGGTATACTTGCTGGTAAAATTGTAGGTATGTTTATCAAGAGATTTCTTGAGGCTCTTAAAATTCGAGAAGGCATTGAGAATATTGGCGTGGAAGCGACATTTCTCGGTATTGACTTGGTTGAATTAACAAGAATCTTTGCAGAGTGGTATACATATTTGTATTTTCTCTTAGCAGCTCTTGTTGCTTTGAATGTACCTTCATTAGCTACATTTATTGAAGAAATCAAAACTTTCAGTTTATTGATTGTTGAAGCTATAATTGTAACATATCTGGGACTGCAGATTGCAAGTTATGTAAAACGAAATCTTGAACTTTATTCAAAGTATCCTTTGATTAGTGCAATTACATATTATTTTCTGTTGTACTTAACTGCAATAATGTCTTTAACAGTTGTTTATCCACAAGCAGCAATGTTGATGAATTATCTTTTGCTTGTTGTGGTTGCTTCGGCTGGTGTTGGAATTGGGGTTGGTGCTGCAATTGCAATAGGTCTTGGTACAAAGGACCTTGTCGCTGATACTGTTGGAATTTACTTTAGAGGTAATATTAAAAAAGTAAAAACAAAACGAGTTGCAAAAAAACAAACAACAACTAAGAAAGTAGCTAAAAAAAAGACCAAGCGTAAACGACGATAGATATATTCGATTTTTTCCATTTTGGTGGATTCTCCACCAAGTGGAGTTTTGTTTTTATTTTATAACCAAAATGAATAATAACTGCCCTTGTATTTTTGATTTGTGAGAAATCTCTTAGTACTTTTTATTTTATTGATGACTTCGTTTGCTTTAGTGACAGAGGGAACTTTTCAGATTCAATTTGATTTTATTGTTGAAGGGGGAGGAAGTGGTGAGATAAGTGTTATTGAACTTCCTGAAGATTTTTCAGGACAAGAAGGTAGTTGTACTGAGAGTAAACTAAATTTTCCACCATATGAACTTTCAATAAATTGCGATGTGCGAACTTTTCCTAAGATTGATACTGTTTATGAGGAATATGACATTACTGACTTAACTGCTTATTCAAGTGAAATGATTCATGTTGCTGGAACGGCAATTCGCGGAAAAGTTTCTAAGTTTGATAAGGCCATGGCAATTGCATCTTGGGTAGTTGAAAATATAGAATATGATTTAGGTGTCGGAAAAACACAGGAAACTGCCAAGTGGACATTTGAAAATAAAGTTGGAACATGTGATGAACTTTCTCATCTCTTTATTTCTCTTGCATCATCTGTCAATTTAGAAGCAAGATATGTTTCAGGATATGCTTATGATGGAGATGAATGGCTTCCCCATGCTTGGGCAGAGGTTCTGACGGATTATGGATGGACACCGATTGATGTAGCCTTTCATGAATTTGGATATATTGATGGACGTCATATTACTGTTTACAAAGGAGCAGATGGAAGTAATAACTTTTTATATTATCCTTCGGGAAATTTAATTGAACATTCATTCACTATTGATACAATATCCACAAAAGAAATTCCGTTACTTTCGAAAGTTAATTCACTTGACGGTAAGGGGGATTCCTTCACTCTTATTGATTTTGATATTTTCAATCCATTCTCGGAACCCTTAGTTTTTTTTCCAAAACTTATTTCTCCCTTGAATTTTGATTCACAAGTAGTTTATCCACAAAGTTTTATAATAGCACCACCGGGAAAAACAAAACAGTATGCCGTTCTTTCTCTTCCTGAAATACAAGCAAATTATATTTACACTATTCCTGTTGTCACTTATGTTGGTGGTGAAATGATTTCAACTAATTTCACTGTTGAAGATAATATGATTTGTAAGGGGGGTCTCAATGAAATTAAACCCTATTACTATGATGTTTTAGATTGTGTTGATTTGGAAAATTCTTCATTTGAAGGTGTTGCTTCTAATGGAAAATTCTTTTGTAATGGGTGTTTTTATGAAGTGACTCCGCCTATGTCCAGAATTTATTCATATGATTATCCAAGTTTTTGTGAAGATGAATGTAATCTTACTATTGAAATTATTGGTGAAGGAAATTATGAAATTGAAGTAAATAAAAATTTAACAAAAGGTTATGTAGATGTTTATAATAAATTGAGTTTTAATTTAATTGAAGGAGTGAATATAATTTTTGTTGATGGGGTAAAAAAAGAGATTGTGATACGAAGACCACCCGAATTGATAGTGAATGAAAGTATAGATAAATGGGAAGCTTGTTTTGAATCAAATTGGAATTTAAATAAAGAATGTTATAATTTGCGATGTGGTGAAAACTCATTTAATTTGATTGCGAGTTATGGAAGAGTAATTAGTGAAGTTGAGCGTAATGTTACAAAAGATTGTAACTTGTGGGAGAAAATAATTGGATTTTTTAGACTAACATTTTAATATGTCTAGGAATTAGATAAGAGTGTTAAAAGAAGTGCTTCTTTTGGGTGTTTTTCTCTTGTTTATGAAACCTTTATTGGGTCCGCTTGCATATGGAGCTGTCCTTGCTGTTGCACTTTATCCAATTTACAAAATTAAGAAGAGTAAGTGGTTTGCATTTATTTTGATTTTTATTTCAGTTTCCATTCTTTTTTACATGTTTTATTTAATGTCTATAACGGTTTTTGATCAAATTGAAACAATTTCACAGCTTTATTACGAATTAGCTCCTGAAACTCAAGTTCGTTTAGTTAAAATTGGTTCAGATTTCAAAGTAGTAGATTTTGTTTTAGACATAGTGAAATTACTTCCACGTGTAGGAATTAATTTCTTATTTTTTATAATTTTTTCTTTTTGTTTTCTTGTTGATGGACATAAAATTAAAGGTTTTCTGGAAAAGATTATGAAAAAAGATAAGGCAAAGATATTAGTGAATGAAGGTTTGGTAAATCTCAATGCAGTTGTGAAAGGAGTATTCATGAATAATTTTCTTTATATTTTTCTGAGTACGGGAGTTTTATATTTTACAAAATGTCCGTCTCCTCTTATTTATTCTATTGTTGCTGGACTTTTTGGACTTCTTCCCGTTCTTGGAGCTCCAATGATTTACGCTTATTTAATTTATTTGAAACTTATTGAAGGAAGTTACATCAGTGCAATAATTTTAGTTAGTTTCCAATTTTTATGGTGGATTGTAATTGATTATGTTATTAAAGCAAAATATCATGGAACCTTACATCCAGTTGTTCTTTTAGGGAGTATGATGGCAGGGATTTATCATTTTGGATTTTCAGGAGTAATAATTGGTCCCCTTATTGCAACCTTCTTTATTACTATGTCAAGCGTTTACAAAAAAGAATAAAGTATAGTTTATGCGTTTAGCTTTAATATTTGATTTGTCCAAATGGAATGTGGACCCTTTAAACTTGGCAATGATGGATTTAAATAGAGTAGAGCCACGTATTTTCAAGTTAATTGATAAAGGGGATATAGATCCTTGGGATATTAATCTTATTACACTTTGTGACAGGTATATGCATGCAATTAAGTCAAAAGTTGATTTGAGGATTTCAGGAAATGCTCTTTTAACTGCGGCAGTTCTTTTGCGTTTCAAGAGTCAGATTTTTGATGAAAAGTCGGGATCAGAACTCTTATTGAAGCCGGAATTGGCAGTTCCAGATATTGAAATAATTCCTTTATCTCGAAAAGTTACACGAAAAGTTACAGTATTTGAATTACTTGATGCCTTAAAAGAGGCATTTGATTTAGAAAAACAAAGAGTTGGGGGAAAAAATATCCGCCACGAAGTTAGATTTTATGCATTTGATATGAGTAAGGCTATTGAAAAAATAATTGATGGTTTACCTGATAGAGTAATTTTACAGGCACTTGGTTCCGTTACTCTTTTAGCCTTACTTCATCTTGCTATGAAAGGAGTGATTGAAATTGAACAAGAAGAATGGAACGGGTCAATTCGAATTAGTAAAGTGGACGGAAGCGGCCTTGTTCATGGTGGGAAAGCCGGTTAGAAAAGATGAATTGGCAGATATTTTACAAGTTAGTTTGATTCACATTGAGGGGGCCGTACGCAAATTAAAGGAAAAATATAAAGGACCCATCATTGTACGTGAAACATCTGACACTGTTTTTATGACTGTTGAAGATGAGTATATGAATCATCTTTGGTATCTTGGGAAAGGTGAATTGTCTGCTGGTGAATTGAAAACTCTTGCAATGGTTGCATATTATGCCCCAGTGAAACAGAGTGATATTGTTAGGACTCGAGGTAATAGGGCTTATGAACAATTGAGCCATCTTGAAGAAATGGGATTGTTGCGAAGAGAAAAGTATGCGAATACAAAACTCCTTAAACTTTCAAAGAAATTTTACGA
>JAUUZA010000028.1 GCA_030590165.1 Candidatus Altarchaeota archaeon | reverse complement strand
CGTTTTTTCTCGCATATGGGATATATGGTGGATTTAATACTATAATTGCTTCTGGAAAAAATAGTGCAATCCCACATGCAGTCCCATCAACTCGAAAAATTAGAAAAGGGGATGTTGTTCTAATTGATTTTGGTCCAAGTTTTAAGATGTATTTTAGTGATATTAGTAGGACTTTTAGACTTGGAAGTGATGTTGAGTTTTCAAAACAATATGAAAGAGTTATTGAATCACAGCAAAATTCAATTGATGCAGTTCATGATGGTGTCCTTGCAATGGATTTACAAAAAGCAGCTGAAAAAAACTTAGGAAAAATTATTCATTCAATTGGTCATGGTCTTGGTCTTAATATTCATGAAGCTCCCACATTTTCAAAAGAAACAAAAATAATTGAGGGAAATGTGTTTACAATTGAACCTGGAATTTATGATAGATTTGGGATAAGAATTGAAGATGTTATTTATTTTGGAAAGAAAACAGAAGTTTTAACAACAACACCAAAAGATTTAGATTTTGCAATTATTTAGTTTTTGTAATTATCTATTTGTTTAATTATTTAGATTGTATGAGGAGTTGTATGTGGGAAATTCCCCCTATTTTTTGAATGTGTTCTTGTGAAATAAGTTTTTGTTCCACAAGTAAGGAGGTTGATTTTAGTCCGACAGCATTAATTATTGTAGCTTTGTTAAGGAGTTCAATAAGAGCTTCTTTAGTTTTTAATTCCCCTTTGTAAAAACTTCCGATTGTAAGAATTTTTTCTCCTTCTTCAAAAGTTTTGTCCATTAAATCTTTGTCAGCTATTGCAAGAACAATTTCGTTTTCATGAGTATAAGTCTTACACCAAATCATATTAGTTTATGAAAAAGGGGTTTAAAAAAATAAACTTTTAATGTTGGGACACTTATTGATTTGTGATTGAGACAAAACACATTCAAATTGGTGATGTTGAGTATACTTCAAACTACTTCAATTCAGATAAAGAAGTTTTAGAATATGTTATTAAACGAATGAAGGCATATGAACACGCAAAAGAGTTGTTTGATAACGAGCTTTCAGTCTTTTTCGTTAGAGATTATAAAGTTGCGTCGATAAAAATATTTGGGCCTCCTTCTCGTATTAAAGAAATGAAGACTTTTTTGAGGTCGGATTTAAAGGATTTTCTTGGAGAACCTCCAAAGAAAACTTATCAAAAATTAGAAGAATACCTAGATTCAGTTGTGAAATTAAAGAATGAAGTTTTTATTGAAGGGGATTTGATTGATTTTCCCTTTGGTGGTGGAAAATATTTAAGTTTTTATAGACTCTCTGAAGAAAGCGAATATAAATGGTCGTCTGAATTTTTTAAAGAAGATATGTGAAACATAACTACTTTTAAGTAATTATTTAAATTGGAAAAGTGTAGGATAATTGAGTAATGTGGTTGGACTAAAAACAGGATTTAATGCATACGGATTCCTTATCTATAAGGTGAAGAATGATACGGATTTCTTGAAAGAAGTTTTAAATTCGCAAAAGTTTTCAGAAGAAAAAGAAACATATCTTAAAAGTTTAATTGAGACAAATAAGGAAGTAATTTTTGAATATGCAACCTTGCTTAAAGAAAATAAAGGTAAAGAATGGCCACCCAACTTATTGACTGATGAGTTTTCAGATTGGCATTCGGCAGAAGTTACATATCTAGAAAGTGGGGAAATCTCTTTTGTAGAGTGTTATACGAAGACAGCAAAACTTACTAAAAAAATAAGACTTTCTCCTAATTTATTAGATAAGCTAAATTCCAAAGTTGAATATGGTTTAACAATGAAAAAAGAATTAGAGTCGAAAACTCCTTGGTACAATATATAATTAAAAAAAGCGGAGATTAATCCGCCACTATCATTGTTGAAGTAAGTTTAACTGGCTTTATTTTTCTTAGTTTGTCAACTACAAAAGCTGTGATTTCTTCAATATTTTTAACTTTAATTTTCATTACAACATCCCATTCTCCATAGATAATATTGGAATCTTTTACTTCGTCGAATTTCTGGATTTTTTTTAGGACTTCTCTCTCTTTTCCAGCGTCTACTCTTACCATAATATATGCTAATACCATGTCAAATTGTGTTTTAGTCGTAAATAACCTTTTCTAACTAAACACATAAATCTCAGTGGTGCAATTTTTAATGTGAAGAGATTTATTTTTATTTTACTACTTTTAACCCAAGTTTGGGCCTTATCCTTATCAAAAACAGTTTCAGGACCTGAATTAATTGATATTAATGAAAATATAGATGTTTCTCTAATTATCAGTTCGGATGAAGCTGTTTATTTAGAAAAACTTGAAGATGTAATTCCGACACATTTCATAGCAGAAAATTATCCTTCTTCTTGTCAACAAACTGAAGATACACTTGTATGTATTTTTGGTCAAGAAATGCAAGGTCAAATTGTTATTGATTATTCCCTTCTTGCTCTGGGGAATGGTTATGGGATGATGGGTAGTCCTAAATTATTTTATGAAGGTGGAATGAAAACAATTGATTTTTTTAGGCAGTATTTTATTGGAAAACCAAGAATTGAAATGAGTTTAGATGGTGACCTTACTCTTTTACCTGGCGAGAATATTTCAGTTTTAGTTTCATTAAGAAATCCCGGTACAAAATCAATTGATGAAGCTTCATTAGTTCTCAATTTTGATGACCAAATTATTTCTCATTTAGTTTCATTGAGTCCTGGGGAAATAATTGAAGAATTATTTATTTTAGGTGAAGCTGAAAGTAAGGGTTATTTGAAAATTTTAGCTGAAATTTCGTGGGGTAATGAATCAAGAACAAATGAAATGACTGTCGTGTTTATTTCTCCATCTCTTTCAATTAGTCGTGATGTAAAAGTAAAATGGAATCTTGATGAAAACAAGGAACTTCAGAAATATGTTGAAGTTTCATATAAACTGTATAATAATGGGACGGCGTTGGGAAATATCAGTATGTTATCTGGAGAAAGTTTTTCTGTTTCCCCTGGGGAACTTAAAACAATAACAAAAACATATAGTGAGACAGCGCCTGTTGAAAAAATTTCAGTTAAAGATTCAAGGGGGGTTTTATATGGAGTGCATCCTTTTGAAGAAATGACTCCTGAAATTAAGAAAGGGTTTTTTGTTTTAATTTATGAATATGTGGCATCAGAAATTTCACCGTGGATTTTGTTTGGGATTTTTATAGGTGCACTTTACTTTTCAAAGAAATTTAAAGGTTCAAATCTCAAGGCAGGATTTTTACTTCTGGCTTTGATTTCTTTACTCTTACTTTATTCTTATTATTCGGTTGGTGCTATTTCAATGCCAGGATTCGGTCCCAAAGATGTATCAAATTCAATTTCGTTGCAGTTCCCAAAGAATCTGTCGGGTGATTTGTTTTCTTAATTTTTTCTTTTTCTGGACTTCCTAGTGCAACACCCAATATAAATAATTCTTCTCTTGAAAAATTTCTGAACGGTTTGATTACTTTTCCCTCTTGAAAAAAAGTTTTATAAATTTTTTTATTAGTTAAATTTTCAATTATATTCTTTGTTTCATCTTCGATTGTTGAAAAATTTATTTTTTTATTTTCGTTTTTTTGAACAATTTTTACTGGCCATGTTTTTATAGCCTTTGTAAAAAGATGTATGCAGGCAGTTCCAACTGGGGACTTTAAATTTTCAAGAAGAAGTTTATCGTCCTTTTGTATTAAGTGGTACTTGTGGAGGTTTCGTTTCAGTTTTTTGAAAAGATAATTTTCGAGATGTCTTTTACAAAAGTATTTTCCGAAGTATTTAGCAAAGTAAATTGAATCATTCTTACAATATGAACATTTCATTTTAGTCACTACGCGAAATTTTTTTTGGGAGTTCAATAGTTTTTTGAGTTTTGAAAGTTGAGCTACTTGCTTTTGCATATAATTCAACATCATCACTTGTTTTGAAAAAAACTAATTGAGCAATTTTCATTCCTTTAATTAATCTAATTGGGACGCTGTTAAAATTTGCAATTTCGAGTACTATGTAGCCGGTGTGACCTGGGTGGAGTATTGCGGCACTTTCAATTTGAAGCCCTAATCGAGCAAGACTACTCTTCCCACTCACCATTGCCATGGTGCTTCCATTGAGTTCTAACCATTCCTCACTTCGTCCAAGAACAAACCTTCCAGGTTGAAGTATGAAATCATTTGCCATTGTTCGTTCTCCAACTACATTGAAATTCATAGGATCAATTAATGGCGTTTCCTCGCCCTTTAATTTTAAAAATTCCCCATCAAGGGTGATGTCATAACTTACTCCAGATAAATTTCCATTACGGAAAGGTTTAATTGAAATTGATTTCCTGAGTTCATTTTTTAGTCCTTCTCCAGCTAACACCATGTAAATTATTTTAGTGTGAGAATTTAAACTTTTCATTGGAAAAATTCAAGGACTTTATTATGAAGTAATCCATTTGTTGAAATGATTTCTCTTGTATTTTCATCTACGGGATTTCCAAGAAAGTCAGTCATTTTTCCTCCGGCTTCTTCAATTATAATTTTTAGTGCTGCTATATCCCAAAAGAGAATTTCAGGTCTAATATTAATTTCAATTTTTCCTTGTGCTACGAAGTGTCCTCCAGTAAGTTCTCCAACATCAGATCTAAAGTCATAACAATTTTTTGAAAGGTTTAATAGTCCATTTAGGTGACCTTTTTTTTCGAAGATATGGGGTTTTCCTGTTGCAAAGAAGGATTGATTTATGTTTGAAATATTGGAAACTCCTACTTTTTTTCTGTTGAGATAAGTTCCCCCTCCCTTTGTTGCCCACATTAATTCTCCAAAGGCAGGCATATCTGAAATTCCAAGAATAACTTCCTTGTTTTTTGTTAGGGCAAGTTCAATTCCAAAGAAAGGGATGTGACGAAGAAAATTATGAGTGCCATCAATTGGATCCATAACCCAAACATATTCTGCGTCTTCATTCTTTTTTCCAAATTCTTCTCCGAAAAATCCGTGGTCTGGAAAATTACTTGATATGTGGTTTATCATTGTTTGTTCGGATTTTTTGTCTAGAAGGGTGACGCGTGAATTATCTTCTTTAGTGGTGAAATCAATTTTATTTGGATAAGCCCCCATAATAATTTCTTCCGCTTGTTTTATTGCAGTCAACGCTACTTCTAAGAAGTTCTTCATTGCTTTCTTGGTTTTAAGAGTATAAATGTGTAGTAGAAAGCATAAAGGTTAAAAACGGCTTCTTAAATATTAGCTGTGGGACTCAAGCAAAGAATAAAGAAGCGGAACTTTGAAGATGTTAGAATAGTTCGTCTTCTTTCAAAATTTTCAAAAAAAGGAAGTGATTTTTGGAAATCAGTGGCAGAGAGGCTTAGTACCCCAAGAAGTAATAGAGTCATGGTTAATGTAGGAAAGCTTGATCGTTTAGCTTCAGATGATTTTGTTTTGGTTGTTCCTGGAAAAGTTTTGGGAACGGGAATTGTTTTAAATAAAATAACAGTTTCTGCATATTCATTTTCACAAACAGCAGTTGAAAAAATTGAAAAAGCCGGAGGAAAAGTTTTGACCTTGGAAGAACTTTTTGAAAAAAATTCCAAGGGACAAAAGGTTAAGATGGTGATTTAGATGAAAGTTATTGAAGCTGAAAATGCAATTTTAGGAAGGTTGTCTGCTCATGTTGCGAAGACTCTCCTTCTTGGTGAAGAAGTAGCAGTAGTTAATGCCGAGAAGGCAGTTGTGACGGGAAGTAAGGAAATGATTTTTGCTAATTACAAAGAGAAGCATGATAGAGGTCATCGTTACAAAGGACCTTTTTTCCCAAAAGAACCGCACCTAATAGTTAAACGAACAATAAGAGGGATGATTCCTTGGAAAAGACCAAGGGGACAAGAAGCATTCAAACGTCTTAAAGTTTATATTGGAACTCCTGAAGAATTCAAAGGAAAGGCTGAACTTGTTCCTGAAACTTCGTTTGGAAAGAGTAGTGCTCCAAAATTTGTCCGTATTGAAAGAATTGCAAAATTTTTAGGATGGACTCCTAAACTCTAATTTTATTCTTATGATGGGTTTACGTGTTTTTATTAATTTGATTACTTTTCCAGGAGTAATCTTTCATGAGTTTTCTCATTATTTTTTTTGTAAATTAACAGGAATAAAAGTGAAAAAGGTTTGTTTTTTTCGATTTGGAAATCCTAGTGGATATGTAGTTCATGAAATACCGAAAGCATATTCAAAAGAAATTTTGATTTCACTCTCCCCCCTTATTTTCAATTCACTTATTGCAATTTTATTTTTTATTCTTGGTCATTCAAGGCTTCCATTTCTATGGTATTGGCTTGGATTTTCCGCTGGGTTTAATGCTTTTCCAAGTAATAAGGATGCAAGTGCTCTTTGGAGATTCCATTTTAAACGCAAAAAATTTAATCCAATTACTTTAGGTTTAAGTTTAATTTTAGGTGTTGTTGTTTGGTTGATTAATATCTTAAGGTATATTTGGTTTGATGCAATTTATGTAAGTTTTCTGTTTTGGATTTCTAAATTTATTATGTTTTGAATTTGTTCAATTATTCTTTAAAGTATATTATTCCTTTGTGTTTATGTTTTTTTTCCTCATTGTCTTCTAAAATGTCTTCAAGTTCGCTTTCATTTGAGAAATAACTTAATGCTTCCACATATTTGTCTTCACTCTTAACGAAACCCTCGCATTTAAGGACAGCCTCACACTTAGGTTCTTGATATTGTAAATTTATAATTTGGTTTAATCGCTTTGAATATGGTGAAAACTCATTTGGATTTATGTTTATTACATCTCGAAGGATTAATCTATTCATAGTTGATTCAATTAAGTTTTCAGGATTAAGCTTTTCAAAGATTTCTTCGATTGGTTCATGAATGTCTTCGAAGTATTCAATATCTTGCCCAAAGAAAGCTCTTTTTTTTCCAAGAATTGATTCAAAAATATCTAGGAGTTCGGCGTCTTCCAACTCAGGATTTTGTTTAGGAGCATAATCAAAAAGATAGTCAAGATTGTTTTCAAGGTCATCTTCACCGTCATATTCAGGGTCATATTCAGGATTATTATTAGAGTTAGGCATATTCATATTGTTTCTAATAGATTATAAATATTTTAGATTTTGTTTTTTTGTCTGAATTATCCAGAAATACTTTTAAACTCATATTTCACTCCTAAATGTGTCAAATAAAAAAGTTAAACCGACCTCTCATTTCATTGGGAAGAGAAAAGTAGCTGTTGCTAAGGCTACAATTAGGCCCGGAACCGGCATAATAAGAATTAATTCAAAATTATTAGATTTATGGGGACCGAAATATTTAGTTGCAAGAATAAAAGAACCTCTTGAAATTGCAGGTGATGTTGTTAATTCTGTTGATATTTCTGTGACTGTTCGTTCAAGTGGAATAAGTTCTCAATCAGATGCAGTTAGAACGGCTATTGCGCGAGCATTAGCAGACCATGTTGGGGACAAACTTAAAACGGCCTTTATCAATTATGATAGAACGCTTATTGTTCCAGATATGAGACAGAATGAACCTTGGAAAGCAGGGTCTAGTAAACCACGTGCAAGTGCACAAAAGAGTAAAAGGTAATTTATATTTCCTTTTCCTTTGTTTTCTATGGATGACTGCATTTTTTGTAAGATAGTTTCAAAGGAAATACCTTCTGATTTGATTTATGAGAATAAAGGGGCCATGGCCTTTCTTGATGTTTCACCTTTAAGTGAGGGTCATACTTTAGTAATTCCAAAAAAACATTTTGAAAGAAGTCATGAAATGGATATTGAAACTTGGAAAGATATTTCTGATGCCTTGGATGTGGTTTCAAAATTACTTGTTGGTAAGATGGGTGTAAGAAATTACAATATTTTACAAAATAATGGACGAGATGCCGGTCAAGAGGTTATGCATGTCCATTTCCATATTATTCCTAAGACTAAGACTGAAGGCCTTGAAATTAAGTGGAATTCAAAAAAGAAGGATACTAAGTCGACAGCAAAGCTTTTAACCGAATGAAGAAGGCTTGTTTTATGATTATACCTATCAGATGTTTCAGTTGTGGAGCGCCTGTTTCTGCATTTTATGAGGAGTACAAAAAAAGAGTTCAAAAAGGTGAAAGTGCCAAGAAAATTATGGATGAACTAAAAATTTCTCGTTATTGTTGCAGAAGAATGCTTTTATCGCATGTTGATGTGATTGATGAGGTAGCTCCTTATAGGAAATAAATTACAATAAAATTGAGTAGTTGCCGTTTTTAATTGGAATTTCAATTTCTTTGAAGTCGTTTGGAAAAATTATGTTTTGTTGTTCTAGAAAAAATCTTGTAGCTCCAAAAGAATTACTATATATTTTGATTAGATTTTTTAAACTGCTCGGTCCTTTGTAGAGTTCATTTAAATTTTCTTCACTCAATTTTAATCCTTCTTTTAAGAAATTTTTTTCAATAGCGCTTTTGTAAATTTGTTTTTTGTCTTTTTCATTTATTTTTATAATGTGTTTTTTTGAGTCATAAATTTCTCTATAAACGTATTCTTCATTTAATAAATCAACGTTTAAGCCGTCATTAGGAGTATCAACTTTTAAAAATGCATTATCTTCTAAGGCTATGAGACGCTCTCCTGACGAAAAAAGTTTACAAACATCTATTGGGAGATAATTTAATTCATTTGAACTAAGGAGTAAATTCTTTAAGTTTATAAGTTTCCCAAGACTCTTTGGTATTGTTTTAAGTTTATTATTGTATAAATAAAGATCTTCTAAATTTATGAGATTTTCAAAAATATCAGCAATTTTTGTAATTTTATTATCACTTAGACAAACTGATTTTAAATTTACAAGTTTTTTAAAACTTTCAGGTATTCCTGTAATATTATTATGATGTAGG
>JAUUZA010000007.1 GCA_030590165.1 Candidatus Altarchaeota archaeon | reverse complement strand
GTCATAAGTGTCAACTAACATTGTTTTTCCCATGAATGCGGCTTGTTTATTGAACATAATTTTACTCTTATTATTTTTTTCATGTCGTATGATTTGACCCAAAACAGTTTTTCCTATTTTTCTAACTCTTATTAATTCTCTCAAAAATTTAAGGTCTTGGTGATTGGGATTAATTATAAATAAATCACCAACTTTCTCAATTGGGAGGTCAGGAAGTATATTAGATAGGGATTTTTTAACCTTTTTAGGGGATTCACTCTCACAAATTTTTACCCATAATTTTAATTTAACCATACAAAAAATTAACTTCCTTTTTTTTAAAATTTTGTAAAAAATGTTTATCTAATAGTTTAAACATAAATTATAATGGAGTGGGTAAATTTTGATAATGTGTATGAAATTTCAAGTGGGCTCAGGACGGGATGTTCAAGAAATGCCGTTGAAGAAAGTCTTGAAAAACAATTAGGTAAATTAAAAACATATAGTGTAAAAGGGTCTTATATGTATCATGGCGACAAAAATGAATTCAAAGGACTATTTAGAGTTGATGAGAATAAATATTTATTAGGTAGAATTGTTGAAGGAATTGATGAAAAAGTGGCAGAAATTTTAAATACAGAATATCATATTATCGCTGGTAAAGTTACAAATTTAGATAATCCACAAATTAAATTCGTAAAAATTCCAATTAATTCTTGGGCAGCTCCAATTCATTACTCTTTAAAAAAATCAGATGGATTGAAGAAAATAGAAGGGAGTTATGATGCTTTTTGGAGTTTTAAACAAGAAGATGTAGGTATGCCAAACACATGGCTAAATCATTTTGAACAGGGTAATACTGCAAAATTTGAATTATATGAAAAGTTAGTTTAATTTAACCATTGATCTAATTCCTCTTGTTTTTCTTTTATTCCGAATGCAAGTTCTAACTTTTTTTCTAAAAGGTTGAGTTGGCTTTTGATGTAGGCTGAAACATTATATTTTTCTGCTAATTTAATACTAGCTTCAAGATATTTTTTAATGGTCCCTTCGTGGACGGTTAGTATAATTTTTCCACCACATCTATCACATTTTCCAAGGAGGGGGAAGCGCCTAAATTTTGTATTACATTTTACACATCTAACTTGTTGATTACTATATTGTCTTAAATTACCTTTTATGTCCTTCAAAAAATGAGTGGATAATATTTTTTCAGCTACATTATCTTCATCAACAGCAATTAATTTTTCACCAATTAAGAGTTGACCTTTCACTTTATTTATCATGGACCCCAAGGTTTTATATGCAGTTAAGGTTGGGCCTGCAGCAATATCTGAAGTTTTATGAGTGAATTTTAATCCTTCCCTCTTTTTCCATTTTCCAAGATTTATAATTGGGACTTTCCATGGCATTTCTTCTTTTTCAGCTGCTTCATATAGAGCCAAGGGATAAGTGTCAACTACATCCATGTCAAGAACCTCATCATCAACTTCTTCCAAGTCCAATTCTGTTGTAATGACGAGTGGAACATCCATTGTTTTTCCGCCACGAGTAGTTGGTAAAAACTCCCTAGAGAAGTTAAGAAGGGCGTCTAGAAGCATAATTACAGAGTCTTCATCTCCGTCGCAATTTCTTTTTTTAGCGGCATGCCATGCTGGGTGTGCATAACCTGAACGAATTTCTGAAAAACCAATAATTCTACCGAGTATACCTGCTGATGTATGGGGAGCGAGTCCAATTATAAGTTGACCAACTAAATCTTCTCTTCGTTTAACATTGTAAAATGGAGAGAGCCCATAAAATTTTACTAATAAATCATCAACAAATTTACATGTGTTTATTAAATATTTTGAACTTGAAAAATGTTTATTATCACTAAGTAAAATATCTTGAACTTTTAGTTCAAGGAGTTGGTCTTCATTTTCTAGTTTTTTACCATTCATGTCGAGGAGATACCCAAGTTCTTTGAGACGTTCAATTGGTACGCCAATTTCTTTTGGTTTGAAATGTGTTAAAGGCATATCAGTTGAATCAAATCGTATTGTTCCATCTTTATTCACATTTAATTCATATTTTGAACGAAGTATTCCTTTTTCAAGACGTTCAGGAATTTTAAGGTCAGAGGACATTCCACGAACTCCTTTTACGAGAGTAGGTAAGGGAACTTCAAGTTTTCTTGCAATTTCACTAATGTTTTCACTTACGCTTGTCATTATTGAGGCCTTTGTTCTCATACCACAATGTTCAGTGAATGACCCAGTAGCGCCACACTTAATACAAACTCTTTTTTGGATGGCTTCAACACCACATTTATCACAAATTAAATAATATGTTTTTCTGGAACATTTTGGGCAGACTCTCAGGGAGAGGTCGGCTCTAAGTCCCATCTTTAACGCTTGTGGAATATTTCTTAATCTTTCAATTCTTCCCGCAGGAAAGAGGGTGTGTGGTTTTCCTTTCAATAATCGGCGTTCGGCTTTTTCAGGCCTTCCCATTCTAGTCCCAAGATATCTTCCAGCCTTGCGTCGGATAGTAATTGGGGAGAATGTATTTATTGTTTCAATCCCACTTTTTTTCAATTCACCTTTTTTTGAAAAAACAAATTGCAGTATTTTTGTATCTAATTCACTCAATACTACTTTTTCATTTTCAAATGTGTGTTCAACTCCCAATATTTCTAAAATAGATTTAACCTCATTGAGCTTATTGAGGTTCATTTTTAATTTAAGAACATCTTCTCCACTTATAGATTCCCAAAAATAAGTATAATCTGGATGTAGTGGAATATTCAAGTCTTTACTAATTTTTACAGCTTCATCAAAACTTACATGAAGTTTATTGAAAGGTTTTTTTGCTCGAACTTCTTCACGCCACCATTCTTCACACCATGCTCCTTTTTCTAATTTATGCCCGTTGGTTAAAAATTCACCCCATCCTATTAGGACATCTCCAGCATAGAAAATTTTTTCAACTTTATTTTTTAGTTCCTTTGCTTGTTCAACATTTGTTACCTTCACAACATTTCCATTCTTTAATCTAACAATTGGGCCTTCAATACTGTCAACTGGAGAAACTGCTCCTGCTTTTCCAGGGAGTTCAGTTTTAAGTTGAGTCCCAACTGCAATAAATTCATCAAGAATAATCATAGTTGCGGGATGAAGTCCAATGGCAGCTAGGCCTAGATTTCTTGTTTTTCCATATCTAAGTCTAAATGCACCAATTCGATTAGGATAACCAAAAACAGGACGCCCGCCTGGAATTTCAGCAATATAAATTGCGGCTGTCGCTTTTTTGTGAACCTTTTGTTTTGTTTCTAAGAGTTGTTCGAGCCATAACCAATTTTCAAGTTTGTATTTAACTCCATATTTTCTTACGCGCTTCAAAATTTTGGCGGCTTTCAGCGCCATCATACTTATAGTTAAACACATTCCTCCTCTTATACGATTGGTTTCAACTCGGGGTAAATCTTTATATGCTAATACTTCCTTGTCTTCAGTTGCTTCGCCATTCACTTCGACTGGCAAATGTTTTATTAAAAATCTTACTTCATCAGCACTTGGGAAATATTGGAGACGCGTAACACGATTATGATAAGTTTCTAATTCTAAAAAATATCTTTCAACTTCTTGAGGTGTGGGGTCGTATGTTTTAATATCAAATTTTTTTCTTAGGAAATCACCTAACATAACTATCATTGCATTAGTTGTTCCTCCTGCACTTCTAATTGGTCCTGAAAAATAGAGTGAAAGGTATTTTTCACCATCCGTCCTTTTTTTTAATTTAACATGAGCAAGACCTTCAAGTGGAGCAGTAGTTACACCAAGAGTCCAATATGCAGTTCCAACTCTCATTCCTGCTTCAATTGCTTTTTCATCATTTTCAAATTTAATAAATTTTCCATCTGTAACTTCACTGGCTATAACAAAACCAACTTCATCATTACCTTTTCCAAGTTCTTTTTCAAGTTCAAGTATTCTATTTCGAAGTCCAGAGCCAGATAATTTAGGGAGGGCTATACTGACCAAACTCTCGACTCGTCCTGCGAGTTCAGTTGCTAAGAGAATTTCAACCTCTTTTGAAGGGTCTAACATTTTTTTACGAGCTTCTATTGCTATTTTATATTGTTCAGCTGTTCTTTTTTTTAGTTCAGCAAAGTAGTCCTCCACAGAAGTGTGGGGAATATCTCTTAATATCACTTACTCTAAGAAATATAATGATACTTAAGGAATTTAAGGGTGCTGTGGGCTATTTTACACACAGCCCCGGAACTCACATTGAGGTAAATAAATTTGAAGTATTTGAAGTTCCTCGTTTTTTTCCAACTGGAGAAGGAAATTATAATTGGGCTCTGGTAGAAAAAGTGAATAGGAATACTATTGATGTTGTAAAAGAAATTGCGAGATATGGGAAAGTTGGTTTTAGAGATGTAGGATATGCTGGGCTCAAAGACAGAAATGCAAGAACATTACAATGGGTTTCTTCTTCTGGAGAAATCCCAGAAACGGGAGACAATTTTTTCTGCAGAGTCATCAAAAAATCAGATCAAAGATTGAGAGTAGGGAATCTTTTAGGTAATTGGTTCAAAATTACCTTAGATACAAAACAACCTGAAAATATTGAAAACTGTTTAAAACAGATGAAAACTATCCCAAATTTCTATGGTAGTCAAAGATTTGGTAGGCAGAATCATATAATTGGTGAATTATTAATAAAAGGAAAAAAAAGCGAAGCAATTAAATTAATGAGGGAATTAAGAATTCCTCTTGAAAGAAGATATTTTAGATTAATGGAAGATGCATTCACTTCGTTTCTTTTTAATAAACTTTTAAGTGAACGCCTCAGTAATGAGGTTATTGAAGGTGATTTGATTTCTAGATATGGTCCGGCTGGTCCGATTTTTGGGAGAAAACTTAAACTTGCTGGGGGGAAGGCAGGTGAAATGGAACAACAAATTTTAGATGATTTTGAACTCAAAGTAAAAGAATTTCCAGGTAAGGGTAGGCGTCGGGCATATTTCATTCCTCTTGACAGTTTAATATATAAAATAGAAAAAGAAACAATTAAATTGAGATTTTATCTCCCGAAGGGATGCTACGCAACTGCCGTATTACGAGAGATAGTAAAGGATAAAATTACTTCTTCATCTTACGTCTAAGTCGTTTAAGACGGCGCATCTTCTTTTTTCGCCACTTCCACCTGCTTTTACGGCCTCTAACCTTTTTCCAGGGGTGAGATGTTTTAACCACTTGAAAATCTCTGTGCAGGGTATAAAAACATAACGGAAAAGCATATATTCAACTATGACACCTAGAGGTATGGCTTACATGAAAAAAACTGAGATTAGAGAATTCGCAAAAAGGAAGAACCTCCGAGTAAGTGAGCAATTCTACGGGGCTATGGATAGACTCGTTGAGAGCGAATTAACAAAGGCAGCTAGAAGAGCTTCTGGTAACGGGCGTAAAACCCTCAAAGCAGTAGACCTTTAAACTCCTTCTTTTTTTTATTTTTATGGATATGCGAGCGTTAGCTAAACAGCTTAAGACTAAACAACTTTCTCCGAAGCGAGTCATTTTTGAATTTGATTCTGAAAATTGGGTATTTGAGAAGGCTCAAGTTGTTGAAGCGAATATGATGGGTAATCGAATATTTCAAGTAATAGGGGATTATTTGGTTTCTAAAGATACATCTGAAGAAGATTTAAACCTTATTATGGAAAAGACGGATTGTGATAAAGCCAAAGCAGAAAAGTACCTTAAAGAACACGGTGATGTTGCTGAAGCGATTTTACATATTATGGAAGAAAACTAAATAAAAAAGAGTTTTCTTACCTTTTTTCCTTTTTTAATAGAGAAAAACATAGGAATTACAATACGGCGTGTTTAGAAAACAAATTAACCTTTAAAATTACTCAGAACTCCTTTTATTTATAGTAAAAATCAAGTGTCACGACCTTTTGGAGACGAAACACAAACTTTTACCCAGGGAAGGGGGAGTTTCATTATTATTCCTTTTTCCTCATTTCTTATGGAAGAGGGGCTTAATATTCCTTTTTTCAAGAATGGAATAAAGACTTGTGTGGGGTACTTCAATTTAAATTTATTTGATTGGCAGACTGAAAGAATAAAATTTAAGAGGGATAAAGGGGGACATAAAAAATATAAGGAATATAAAGAAAGGAGTGAATGAAAGATAAACAAAAGTGAATGTAATTTTTATGTGGAGTTAAATGGTGTCTAGATGGTGTTTATAATAGTGAATGATTAAAAATAAAAGTGAATGAAATATTTTAAGGTAAATAAGGACATTATAATATAACTAAGAGCATTCACTTAATTTATTTTCATAACTTTTAAATGGTTTTAAGCTCACCTTTTCCCATTTTAAACACACATTTATTGTTTTTTATACTTTATCCCCTTTTCCTTACATTTTAAGGGATTTCCCTCACATTTTAGTGTTTTTACCCCTTTTCACACCTTCTCCGTTCATATCTTACTCTCACATTCCTTTATTCTAAACCTCTTTGTACGAATTTCAGTGACAAACACCTCACTTTTGAGGAAGTCCCCCTCCCTTTTCCTTACTTTTAGTGAAAGATCCCTCACTTTTGATGAATTCCCCTCCCTTTTCCCTAATTCCAGTGAAAAATCCCTCACTTTCATTGTATTTCCTCATATTTTTCTCTTAATCCCTTTGTTTCCCTGTCCCCCTCCCCTTCTTAAAGGAAAACCATACACTCTTGAGAAGTATAAAATTTCTCACAATTCCTCTCATTTAAGGGAAAAACATCAAAATTCCTCTTATTTTTCCTTTTCAACTCCTTTTTTTATCAAAAACACTAAAAGTCAGTGAGGTCAATGAGGTCTTTTAAGATTAATTGAGATTATTTGAGGTTAATTGAGATTGATGTTTGTCGTTTTTTGAGGTCAATGAGCTTAAATGAGCTCAAAATGCGGTTGTAGTGTATGCGAATTAACATCAATGAGTCTTAATTGAGGTCATTGTAACATCATTGAGGTAAAACATTAAAAAAGATGATGTCAATAACATCAAAAAAACTTATTTGTTTTAACAAGAAGTTTTATAGAGAAAATCAAGATAAAAAATAGCCCTGCCCGGATTTGAACCGGGGTCACAGGATCCAAAGTCCCATATGCTTGACCACTACACCACAGGGCTATCTGGGCATAAATTTAATGGTGGTTGTCTTTTTTAAGTTTAAACTTTTTTAACCTTTCAATTCTTTTTTTCTAAAATTATATAGCTTGTCCTACAACTATTGAGTTTTTCAATATCAAAAGATATTAGAAAAACAAAGAACTTCTTTGTGAAAACCTACTTTAGTTTAGATTCTAATTCCTCACTAACCTCGATTATACTATCAAAAACACGTTGAATGTCTCGCCTTACTCTGAAGTCTAGAGTATCTTTTAAGCTTCTTTCTCGGAGTCTATAGAGGGAACCCTTTGTTTTGTATATAATTCCGGCGTTTAGGAACTTTTTGATGCGGGAGTATGTTGCAGTCCGTCCTAGGCCAGCAATTTTTTTGAGTTCATCTACCTTTAATCCCTCTCTTCTTCTTACAAAGGAAAGGAGAAGTTTAACATCACTCGTATCTTTTAGATTTGAAAGTCCTAAGGAGGAGAGTACGAATGCAGCTAATTGTTCAACCGATTTAATTCCTGAAAGGGGCACTTCTTTTATTTCAATTTTCATCATTTCTATCACCCGAAATTTTTCACATTTTATATGAAATTTCACTAGGTACCTGATGGGGTACCATTTTTCGCAGTAATAATGTAATTCTTCGCGTTCATTAATGATTTTTCATAAACTTGCAAATGAATGCCAGTGAAAGTATATGCAGTGTAATGTAGATAAGGAGGGGTAAGTGATGGAGAAGAAGGTATTTCGTGAATTCACGAAATTTCACAAGAAATATTTAATAATACCAACAAGTTATTGTTATTATGACTGATAAACCGGTTTTTGATGTAACTTTAAGGAAATATGAGCTTCCTACTGAGGATTTTGATAGAAATTTACGTCTTTTTTTACTTTCTATGGGGCTTATTCGACCTGGGACAAAGAAAAGCCCACTTGAGGTCATTTTCAAATATATTTTAGTGGAAAAAAAACCCATTTCAGTTGAAGATTTAGCTGAGATGACTGGAATAACAGAATCTGCAGTTAGATATCATTTAGAGCGCCTAAAGGCATTGCGCCTTGTTGATGGGAGAAAGGAATATTTTCTTGCTGAAAATGACCTTTCCGTCGCTTTTAGGGTGTTTAGACGATATGTTTTAGAAGAAATACTTGATAGAATTGAGGGTTATGTGTCTGCTTTAGTCAAATAAACGACCTAAAAGTCTGAAAATATTTTCCAATGCGAAGGCAACATCTTCCCCGGATTTTGTCATAATAATCATCTTAGTTCTCCCTTCTTTCTCGAAGCTAACGAGTCCCTGTTTTTCAAGTTCCTGGAGTATCCTAATACAATGTGAGTATGTACAATCTACTTCCTTGGCTAGGATTGATGCATATTTTTTACCATTACCTTCCCTAATTTTAACCAGTAATTTAGCCGGTTTTTCATGGAGAAACATACGTTCTAATGCTTTGGCTCCCACGCAACACTTTTTTCACTATGTTTTAATAGATTATGTATTTTGTTAAATATATATTCAAGTATATGTTTTTGATGTTATTATTTAATGAGTTTAGAGGATAGTTTAACCACAGTAACAATAACTAATCCCAATAGTGTAGTAGTAATTACATATGACAACGGATAAGTAGGTTCTAAAATCCAAGAACCTAAGCTTCTTGAAACTAACATAACAACTCCTAAACCCACCCCCGCAGTAATAAATCCGAAAGCCTTCTTTTTTTCGGATAAGGCGTCAATGGCAAGCCCAAATAAGAGTGCTAATAGTCCATAGAAAAAGAGATGAGCTGTTTTTACTGCAATATGTGCAAAAAATTCAATAGTTGTGGTAAAGGGTATATATGAGGTTTTAACTGCGGCAACAACAAAAAGAACACCCGAAATGAGATATAAGAAGAATGAAAGGCTAAGTGTTAAAACTGAATTTTTTACATATTCCCAAGTTTTACTTATTTTTTTGTTCAATAACATCCACTTTAAGAGTAAAGAGATACTAAAAACACCAGCAAGAATTCTCCAACTAAAAGTTCCAAATAGTGCATACAACAGTAGGATAATGGCTGGAATTCCAAATAAATTTTTTGCTAAATTTAAATCTTCTGAAGAGCGTTTGACAAAATTTGTTAAGGTGTAATATGCTCCCTTTAATTCTTCCCCGCTACTTACTGTAATACGATGAATACTCAAAACAGGAATGAGAGATTCAATTATTGGTGCAACAAGTTCATCTTCTTTACCGTCACCAACAATTATGACTCCATCTGCCTCAAAGTTCTTTTTTACAAATTTTAATTGTTTTTTAATTTTAATATCACTTTCATAGCCAACACGTGGAGAACCCGTTAGAACGGCAATTTCTTTTTCTTCACTTAATTCATTATAGAGTTTGATGGATGCAAAAATAGCATTAGCATCAGTTTCAGTTGGGTCTGAAGTTGCGAGGGTTACTGCTGCATTTAATACATTTTTTTTACCAATAATCGGGCCCTTCAACTTGGTCTTTCTACCTAAATCGTCATCCCTATCTATACATAAAATTAAGATTTTCATTCTGACGCCGCGAGTTCTACATCTTCTCTTTTTATTGTACTTCTTTTAGCATATTTAGAGTATTTTACTGCTCTTAAAGAAACGTCTTTTGCATAATCTTTGAGAATGTCAGCTAGAGCTTCAACCGCACTGGAACTAATCCTTTCTGCTCCAGCCTTCCTCGCCAATCTTTCAACGGCAGCAAAAGGAATTATTTTATCCTTAGTCATAAAAGTGTTTTTCGGGAAAATATTTATGTTTTACCTAAAAAGAAGCATTCCGTGAGCTTTTTTGAAATTTTCAAGACCTCTTAGTGCAAGGTCTGATGCAATGGACGCCGCTCGGCGTTCCTTTGTCCAAGGAAGATTTGCTGGTGGCGCACTTAGTCCAAAAATACCCCCCAATCCAATTAAATTATCAGCTAAAGTAGAAAGTCCTTTTTGTAATTTATCTTCAAAATTTTCTTTCGTTTTATTTTCTTCTTCTCCTTTTATTTCAGCTATTTCCTCTTGACTAAATAATCTTGGAAGTTCTTCTTCAGTAATTGCCCCGGCATCAATCATAGTATCAAGAAGGGACATTCCATCTCTTTTTGCGAGTTGTGTAACCATTTCCACATTTTTTTGTTCCATATAACCATAATAAGTAATAAATGCCATTTCTGAGAATTTTTGAGGTACATCCATAGTTGTTCCACTAACAAAGGAGGTTAAGATGACAGGAATCCAAGGGCGGGTTTGTTCATATATATCGGGTCTTGTATTTGGTCCGGCATAAAAGAAATAGTCCATAGTTATTATTTCTCGTGGGGAACCCTTGAAAGCAAATTCAGGAAAAGAAGTGCCACCCTCAAGGCTGGTGTCCATTTCAGATCTTTTACCTTGTTTTATGTGGTCTGCTGCCCAATGCATATACACCTTGAGATTTGCTTTTTGTTGAATCAAATTAGTTTCAATTTTTGATTGTGAACGAGTTAGCCAGTCAACATAATTTACTATCCAATTCCAAAATTCTTGTATTTTTCTTTTAAGATAATTTCCAATTGCAGGATTAATTTGTTCATCTTCAATTAATTTATCTACCTCTTTGAGCATGGCTTTTTTATTTTTAGTTGCACCTTTGTTTAAGATTCCTTTTAACCTAACAATCTCTTTTGAAACTTCGTCAGGTTTTTTTGTTTTTTCTTTAATTTTAAGTTTTGAAAATTTTTTGATAGGCATAATTTCTTCGTTGTTATATTTTACTTTTAATCTAAGGAACCAAGTCATGGCCATTCTAATTAAGGGTACATTTCTGGCTAATGCCGTCCAACTGCGTTGTGCTCCACCAAAATTATCAATAAAAAGACTTTTGATGGTTTCCCAATCCCCATCTTTGAATGCCTTCATTTGTTCTTCCAGTTTTTCCAAATCACTTTCAATATTAATTATGGCTGTTTTCAAATTTTGTATGGATTCAAGATATCCTTTTGCTTGACCTCGTTGATATGTAACTTTTTGAAGCATATTTGAATTTTGGGAAGAGGATTCAGTATAATAAAAATGTTCATTTAATTTAAGGGAATTTAATCTGAATCCACCAGTTCCACCGAAAGTACTAACCCAAGCATAAACAAAATTTTCATATGTAATATTATTTCCTTCTATCATAATTATGAGTGGTTGGGTTGGTGGACTGAGTCCGTCTGCTTTTGGGTCTGAAGAGTCTAAATTAACACCGTGACGAATTAAATTTCCCCCAACACTTTGGATTAATTTTTTATTTTCCTTACTTGTAAGAAAATTAACATTTAATTCTTCCTTTCCAGTTTTAATTAATTTAGCCCAATTTGGGATTTCCTTTTTTTTCCATGCTGGTAAGTCCGTCACATAAGCTTCTGAAACTACAAAGATATAAACCTTCTGAGCTGGGATTCAAGGGGTTTCTACACTGCGTAGAGCTCCAAATAGGCCCCCGATAGGGTTTTCCCCCGGAGTGAGTGGATCGCTTATACGGTGATGGGGTATGTTAGTTTGCGGGCTATATAATCTTCCACACATAAGAGAAAGGTGAAGGGTTTCTTTTCAATAGAACTTTTACTTATACTCTTTCTCTTACCCTTCATTTTTTTTCTTATGAATTCAGAGATGCCAATAATGTATAGGGAAACAGAAGTATATACTCAAGACCTTGCTCAAATGTTGATGTATGGTAAAACAATGGAGGAAATTCCAACGACAAAGCGAATGGTTTGGATTGATGACATAAAAATTAGTGAATGTGAATATGAATATAATAATTATAATTTCAAATATTGTACTTTAAGATTTTATGAAGGAGGTGAGCACAGAATATGCTCCGCGGAGTGTTTGCAATAGGTTGGTTTTTTCTTTTGGCATCAACTTTAATTAGTTTGGTTTCAATGAAAAATTTATTAATTTCTAATGAAGTAGAAGTTCAGTCAGTTTTGATGGACGCTGAAGAGGCTTTTTACACCGCAAGAAATTTTGAATTTGATTTTAAGAAAAGAGTTGCAGAAAATAATTTTGATGATTTTTTACAATATTGGGAAACAAGAGGTGATGTAACTTATGGATTTTTTTCAGATGTATTTGAAAAACAATGTGTACAAACTGACTCAACATTTGAAGTTTTTTTGGATGAAGTTCTTTTACAAAGAAAGGAGTATACTTTATTTTCACCAATAAACAAGGCAAAAACATGTGTAACTTTGGAAATCAATTATAAAAACTTTAAAACTTACGGAGTCATAACATCATTGACATGTATAAGCAATGTCTCTCCCTTGCTTTCTTGTTGATGCTTGTTTCTGCGTGTACGTCTACATATGTAGTAAAATTTCGAGGGGAACATGCTGTTTATCCAGAGGGAAACCCAAAAGTTTCAGCAATAATTTTTCCTTCATTTTCAGATAGGCTCGTTTATGGAACTTTTAAACAAGTCTGCCCAAAGAAGGCCTTGAAGTCAATTGAAGGCGTAGTGAAATTTACTATTACTTCAAAATTTGTGAAAAACATCATTTCGTCAGCTTTTCCAGGCGCAAGTATACCCTTAGCTATACTTCCTGTCGTTTCTGCCGCAACATCCCAAATTATTTCAGATGCATTAACACCGGGTGCAATGAGTTTTACACAAATGAAAGAAGCAATGGCCGCAGCAATTGGGACTGCAATTTCATCAAATTATACTTGCGTTTCAATCAATGATGCCGCTCGACTTTATTATGAATTTTCTGAAGATGATTATATTGCAAATGTTTGTGTGAAAAAAGATTCACTTAAGTAAGTAATAAGTCTCTTGAAAAAAGAAAAAACAATTACATCCTTAGTTGCAATTCCTTATCAAGAAATAAAAACGACACCCTCTGTTTTAGATGTATATTCTCGTGATTTAGTAATTGGAAATAAACTTTACAATAAAGAGATTACTAGAAAAAAAGCATTATCATTAATGATAGAATCATTAAGAAAAAAACCAATATGTCATGAAATTGTTAATGATTATTTAATTGAACTTGAAAATTTTGCAAAAACAGAAGACCCAAATTTTTTTCCATTATATGATTCAATAAAATATTTTTTAGATAATTGTATTTTTGAATATGATGGGTTTGTTTTAGATAAGGTTGAAACAAATAAATTAACCTTCTCAAATAAAGTAGAAAATATTTCATTTATATTAAAAGAAGAGAAGTGGATTCCTGAAAGGTCAGCTACACTTAATTTTTCTGGACCTATTCCAGTGAAGGGTGAAGATATTTATTTTGAAGATGAAGTGGGTGAGTATATTCCTATTGAAACCAACACACCTTTCAAATTACAAACAAATTATCTTTTTATTCTCCCCTTAGTGGGATTAGTGATATGGAGATGGAAGAAAAATGAAAAAACTTAGTTTATTTTTTTTATTTTCATTAGTTTTTGCGGAATATCTTTTTACTGAACAACTTTTTTGGGACTCTAACGCCGCACAAGATTATGCAGAACGACTTGCTTCACATCCTGAATTTCCGAATTTAATTTCATCTACAGATTTAGGTTTGGAGGGGAGGGCAAAAACAGAATATAATGATTTGAGTGAGAAAATGAATCTTTTAAGGGAAAAGAGTGCCGATATGATAATTCTTGCGAGAGAGGTTCAGAGTGATATTTTTAAGATGAATAAATGGACTTATTTTGCCCAACAGGTCGTACTTAAATTTTTCAACAAGGGACTAATTTTGAAATTGGAAAAATTAGTGGATTATGAACATGAAGTTGGTGAGCTCAATTCAGAAATACTATCATATGATTTTTCAATTTTAATGGATGAGCTTGAGAAAACAGAAAGTCTTTCTGTTTTTTCAGGGGAAATTTCAACTTCAGACAAGGTTACTTTTATTGATTTGGAAATGCGCGCTAAGGATTTTAAAATTATTAGGGGTTATCGTCCGTTTAATGTTTTAATGTCATTTAAAGAGTGGGGATGTCATTGGAATTTTGAGGGGTCAGACTTCGTAGTTCCAAAATATGTAATGGACCAAAATTTATTTTTAGATATTACTTCATATTGTTCTCCAGATGAATATTATACTCAAGAACAATTAGAATATTCAATAATAGGTCCGGATTGGTCTGAACTTAATACACGTCTAAATTGGGCAGTTGATTTTAGTAAATATATTTCTTTAGTTTATACACATGTGAGTGGGTTAAGGAGTGAAGCTTTCTTAAATTTAGATAAGGGGGTAGGAATTCTTAATCAAGCGAATACACTTCAAAATATTTTGAATGACACTTCAGTTCTTTTAGCTCTTAATGAATTGTCCCCAAATAAAGGACTCTTGTCTGTTGAGCGTGACTTGAAATTTTCTGAAATAAATAAATCATTTATTGATATAAAAAATAAAATTCACTCGGCCGAATTATCTAAAAATTTAGGTGAAAAATTTATTTTGTTTAAAGACGCAATAAAAACTTATAATTATTTTGAAACCTTTGTTTCTCTTTCATGGGGGATTTTGGAAGAAAAAATAGAAACCATGGAAGACCTTTGTAGGACTTATGGGGGAGAATGTACTTTTCAAGGAGACCTTTCAAATAAGCTAAAACAGACATCTAAGAAGTTTTTAGAGTTGAGAGCCGAACACTTGGAAGAATTAGGATTGAATGAAGATGCTTGGGTGTTAAGAATTAATGAATTAAAAGGAGAATTGGAAGCTCTTGAAAAATTATTAATTAGGGTTGAGCCATATACCACTGTTTCATTATTAACAAAATATGCAGATACACTCAAAACATTTCAGTCAGATTTGAGTTTTATGATTTCAACAAATAAAATGTTTCCTGACCAAGCTGAAAAACTTAAATGGAAAATTATTCAATTATCTGATGAGATATTTTCAGATTTTTTTAAAAATAATAGAGACAAGGCTTTAGGGATTAAAGCAAAATTATTAACAATTATTTCTCAACTTTCTTCACATATTGAATTTCCTGAAATTAAAAATTTAGAAATTTCTGCTTATACTCCGAATGTGTTAACAAATATAATTTATTATCTTTCACTCGAAGAGTATGTTGATGAATTAAATGAAATTTATATTGATTTACTTTCAGATTTTTCTTCAAATGTACCCTCGACTGTAAAATGTATTCCTGAAATTCCTATTATTGGTAAAGATTTCGTTGTTGAATGTGTAGTTATTGTCAATAATACTTGGGGAATTTCTCTTGATAAGGCAAGTTCATTACTTGATTTGAAATTTAGGCCTGTGAATATTGATTCAGGAAATTTTGTAGGAGATATTTCCTATCTTACTTCAGTTAGTTTTTCAGAAGAAAAGGTTAGGCTCAATTTGAAAAATTTGCCTGCACTTAGTTTTTTTGAATTTTCATATAATTCCAATCTTGGTGATGCGTCTTATGGCTGTATTACGTCTAGTATTGGGCTTTCCTCAGAAATTGAATGCAAGGTATTCACGACTTGTGATTTTTCACAAGGAAGAGTTTCAATGTCTCATCCTTTCAGTGGAAAACAAATGGAAGCATCACACCCATATACATATGATGGGTCGAATATTTTTGTAACAGTTCCTTGTAATAAGGAAACAAGAGTTGTTTTCAAAGGACCTTCTGTTGAAATTATTTCTTCTGATAATGGTTTTTTAGTAACAAATTTAGTTAATTCAACAATAGATTTTGTGAATGAATTTTCGGCTGAAGAATTAGGATTTGATACACCCGCAATAATAGGTGTAACGCTTTCTCCTTTTGAAGAAAAAGAAGTGATAGTAAATACAGATTTAACTATGATTTTTTCAGATGATGAAAAAAGCAAAGAAATAATTTCAGTACCTGAAATTTTAGGTTATTCTGATTATGAAGAAGCAGCTAAAGAAATATTTGAAAAAGTTCATAGTGAATATGGTTGTGTTGAATCTAATATAATTTCAGAGGTTTCAAAAACACATAAACTTCCAAAACTTCAATGCATTAGACTTGAGGGTGTTGAAAAAAATATAGAACTTTTTAAGTCTGAGAATTATCAACAAGCGGTTGAGGGATATTTTAAATTATTCAAAGATTCTGGATTAGAAGCTTTTCTTTTTCGTTCAAGTAATTATGAAAATGAAGCCAAGGAATTATTAAGTCAAGCTAAAATATCTGTTTCAAATATTATTTCGTCAAAACTTGCGGGTCCCTATGTTATCAAGGCAGAGGAAGCGTATTTCAAGAAAGATTACATTACTTCAATGTATTATTCAAAATATGCCATGATGAAGTCCGCCATAAATTTAGGATTTGGTTTTAGAACCATAATTGCCATAGCTATCTTGATTTTTGGGATTTATTCGACAAGGGGAAATAATAAACAAGAAGAATTAATATAATCAGATTCAGTGAGGCTTCATCACATTCCCAACGAAGTTGGGCTCTCAGCCGACCCTCTTATCATCACTAAAAACAATATTTTTCTTTATTAATAAAGACCAATGAAGACTGCTACGCCAAATGCAAGACCTGCTAAAATGACCTCTGGGTTAAGGAGGGCTTCGTGTACTTCTTTTCCTGCAAAAGTTTCTCTTAAATGTAGGAGTAAACCAAGGAAGGCAAAAGGAACTGACCATACGACTGCGCTTCCTTTTGTCATGGCATAAATTGCATAAAGGGATAGTGAAACTGACCCACTCATTGCAATACCTACTTCTGCAATATGTTTGTAAACTTCAAGATTTTTTTTGTGACCCGAACCTGCTAATTTTACTTCAGTGAGGCGTTTACAAAATGCGAGATAAACTGCAAATGAAAAAATTACTAAATAAAACCAAGGGGTGATTTCTATACCAATTGCGAAGCATCCTGCAAAAGCCCTTATTAAAAAACCTGTCGCAATAATGAAGGTGTCAATAACTGAACGTTTTTTTAGGTAGTAGGTGTAGAGTATCATTAAAATAAAATAAGATAATACTAAGAGTAAAACAGATGTATTCACTAATGAAGCCAAAATAACTGAGATTAAGAAAAGAAAACCCGCAAATAATTTTGCATTAGCTCGTGAAATTTTTTCACTTGCAATTGGACGAAATTTTTTCTTTGGATGGAGCATATCTTTTTTGGCATCTTTCAAATCATTAATTACATAGATTGAACTGGCAATAAATCCAAATGCAAAAAAACTTAGAATTAATTTGTCAAATGCAGAAAATAACATTGTTGAAAACAGTGGACCAGAAAAAACAATTAATGCCTTGTACCACTGTCTTATTCGCATTTCTTTGAGGTAGTCTTTAAACACAAGAATATATAAAAAAAAGAAATAAAAAAGGTTTCCCTCTTGGGGAAACCCTTCAGTTGAAGTTTATTTCGCTATACTCACCCCATTGCATGGGGTTCGCTATGCTCACATCCCAGGCATTCCGCCCATTCCACCCATACCGCCCATAGGAGGCATAGGAGGACCGCCACCACCAATAGTGCTTGCAGCAATGACATCATCAATCTTGAGTATCATTATTGCAGCTTCACTTGCACTCTTAATTGCTTGGCTCTTGATTTTTGCGGGTTCAACGACACCGAGTTCAGCCATATTTTTTATTTTTCCGCTGAATACTTCAATACCATGGTATTTGTTTCCTTTTCCGTGTTCACTTTTTGCGTGAACTAAAAGGTCAATTGCACTTAGTCCTGCATTTTCAGCGAGGCTTCTTGGTATAATGTCTAAAGATTTAGCAAAAGCTTCAATAGCTAATTGTTCTCGTCCGCCAATTTTGCTTGCAAGTCGATTTAATCCGAGTCCAATTTCAATTTCTGCGGCTCCACCACCAGCAACAATTTTACCATCTTGAACTGCAGTGAATAAAACCTTCAATGCATCTTTGAGTGCACGTTCAGCTTCATCAGTTACGTGGTCAGTTCCACCTCTAAGAAGTATGGTGACTGCCTTTGGTTCTAAACAACCTTCAACAAAGGTCATTGATTCACCCGCTATTTTTCTTTCTTCAACTGATTTGGCAAATCCCAAATCTTTTTCTGAAAGGTCCCTAATATTAGTTACAATTTTTGCTCCTGTTGCCTTTGCCAAGACTTTCATGTCGCTCTTTTTTACCCTACGGAAAGCAACAAGTCCTGCCTTTGCAAGAAGGTGTTGAGCTAAGTCATCAATTCCCTTTTGGCAGAAAATAACATTTGCCTTGGCGTCTTTAACTTTATCAACCAATTTTTTAATCATTTCTTCTTCCTTGTCGAGGAAAGCTTCTAATTGGTCGGGTGCAGTAATTTGAATTTGTGCATCATTTTCTGGTTCTTTAATTTCTAAAGCCATATTCAAGAGAGCAATGTTTGCCTTTTCAATTTTTGAGGGCATACCACTGTGAACTCTTTCTTTATCAAGAACAATTCCTTCAATTAATTCACTGTTTTCTATACTCCCACCAGCTTTCTTTTCAATTTTAATATTGTCAACATCAACATCTTTGGGGTCATAAACTTTGAGAACTGCTTTCACTGAGAGGTCTGCAATGTATGATGTTCCTCCTTCAGTTCCTCTACCATTCATACTGGTTTTTGAAACTTCTGTTAAGAGTTTAATGTCTTCTTGTTTTATTGGCATTGTAATCTTATTGATTATTTTCATTGCTTCATCTGCTGCAAGTTTGTAACCGTGAGCAATGACTGCTGGATGTATGTCTTGGTCTAAAAGTTCTTCTGAACGTTTGAGTAATTCACCAGCCAATACTGTTGCAGTTGTTGTTCCGTCTCCGACTTCAGCTTCTTGAGCCTTTGCGACTTCAACTATCATTTTTGCTGCTGGATGATTAATTTCCATAGTTTCAAGTATAGTTACACCATCATTAGTGATGACAACGTCACCCATACTGTCAACGAGCATTTTATCCATTCCCTTTGGTCCGAGTGTACTGCGTACAATTTCAGACACGGCCTTTGCAGCCATAATATTAATTCTTTGAGCACTTCGTCCCAAAATCCTTTGTGTTCCTTCCGGCATAATTATTACCGGTTGTCTTAAATTTCCTTCTGCCATATTTTTCGCCTACTGCTTACCATTTTCAATTTGTTTGAAAGCGGTTGTTAGCTATGTATTGGAAAGCGGTTGTTTAAAAAATTATAGGTCTAAATCACCTAGTTTTCTGGCTATTACAGCTTCGGCATCAAGAACATCTGAAACATTTTCAAGGTTTTTGACCCTCTTTTCATGTGAGCTAAAACTAACTAAAACAGGTTTATTCTTTTTTTGATAAGCCAAATCGAAGGGGGCTTTTCCAATAAAGGCTTTTTCTAATTTAATAATTTCAGTATGAGGACACCTACGAATTTTTTGTCCGAAAATTTCAATTAATCTCTTTGCAATATTTTCACTTGGGTCTGCACCACATTCATATTTTCTTACCATTTCAGTACTTATCCCAAGAAGTTTTGATAGGGTTGTTCTTGTCATTTCTATTTTTTCTCTGGCATTTTTTAGATTCATTATTGGAACTTTAATTCCACCTCGATCGGCAACTGAAACAGGTTGTCCATTTAAAATATTCACAAATGTGTTGTGATGTATTACATTGATTCCGTAACGATTGTAGATTACTTTTTCTTTTAATGAATCTTTTCCGCGTTCACTAATTACTATGGGTTCTGCACCAACTACTGATGCACATTTTTTTAGAAGTTCAGCTTGTTCCTTACTCAAACTTTCAATATTATGAACAACTTTAATTAGATACGCTCGGTCTTCTGCATAAGCAATATCAAATGCACGAGAACGTTCATCTTTTACTTCTGCAAGTTTTCCCCTTTTGTTTAGGGCTTCTTTCCATCCCACATAAGTACTGCACCACAACCTTTTATAGAACTATCATACTTTCTCTTATGCATCCTTCAGAAGCAAAGCTTATGCGATTAATGAAAGAAAAGCAAAAAGCCAAGGCTTCTGACTTATCTCAAAGTTTGGGAATAGGAAAAGACATTATTGGGCGTTTAGCCTATAGTTTAAGTAAGAAAAATCTTTTGACTATAGAAAAAGTTAAAACAAGAACTTCTCGATTAACTTCTGAAGGAAAAGATGTTTTAAAAAATGGTTTAATTGAAAAAAAATTACTCAAGAAATTACCTATTGAACCAAATAAACTTCAAGGCTCTGAGAAAATTGCACTTAATTGGGCACTTAAACGTGGGTGGGCTGAAGTGAAGGAGGGAAAAGTTGTTCGTATTGTTGAAAAAACCCCAACAACTAATGAAGAAATTTGGCTTAAAAATTTTAAAAAATTATCACATGAAGATTCAAAATTAAAAGTATTAAAAAAAAGAAAATGGATTTCTTTCAAAGAAGATTTTGATTACATTATTTGTTTGACTGAAGCAGGGGGAGTGAAAGAAATAGAAGAACAAATTACTCAAATGACGCCTGCAATGTTAGTGAATGGAAAATGGAAGGAAAAAAAATTTAAAGCTTTTTCACCAAATACACCTGTTCCTCAAATTTATGCTGGGCGATTTCATCCATTAAATGAAATCATCCAGAAAATTCGTAGAGTTTTTCTTGAGATGGGATTCACTGAAGTAGAAGGAAAGCATATTGAAAGTACTTTTTGGGATTTTGATGCTTTATTTGTCCCTCAAGACCATCCTGCGAGGGAAATGCAAGATACTTTCTATATGAAGGGAAAACAGGAATTACCTGAGCTTGCAAAATCAGTTGCAGATATACATAAAAAATCGTGGGGGAGTTGGAGTAAGCGTGAGGCACAGAGACAAGTTTTACGAACTCATATGACTTCTGTTTCGGCTCATGCTCTTTCAAAAGCAAAACCACCTGCAAAGATTTTCACTATTGGAAAAGTTTTTAGAAATGAAACTGTTGATTATAAACATCTTGCAGAATTTCATCAAGTTGATGGAATTGTTTTTGACGAGAATGTTAATTTTAATAATTTAGTGGGATACCTTAAAGATTTTTTCAGAAAATTAGGATTCAAAAAAATTAGGATACGCCCAGCATATTTTCCATATACTGAGATGTCGGCTGAGGTTGATGTTTGGCTCGAAGAAAAAGGAACTTGGTTTGAATTAGGCGGGTCTGGAATTTTTAGGCCTGAAGTTGTTAAACCTTTAACTGGTGTTGATGTTCCTGTTTTAGCTTGGGGATTGGGTATTGAAAGAATTGCCATGTTATACTATGGATTAAAGGACATTCGTGAGCTTTACAAGAGTAATATAAATTGGTTACGAAATAGGGAGGTTTTTCTATGATAGTTGAAATTCCGTATAAAGAACTTGCGAGTTTATTAAAAGTGAAGGCATCACTTGAACAAATAGTGAAAGCACTTGATATGTTTGGAACTCCTGTTGATGAATTTGATAAAGATATTTTAAGAGTTGAAGTTTTTCCTAATAGAGTAGATATGCTTAGTCCTGAAGGGATTGCTCGTTCACTCGACGGATTTTTAGGTCATAGTGTTGGATATCCTTTATGGAATCTTATGCCAAGTGGAATTGAAACCGTTGTTGGAAAATCTAAGACTCGTCCTTTTATTAGTTTTTCTTCAGTTCAAGATGTTCCATTCACTGAAGTGGCATTAAAATCATTAATGCAACTTCAAGAAAAACTTCACGTTTCCATTGGTAGAAATAGGAGAAAATATAGTATTGGTGTTTATGACACTGATAAAATTGGTAAACAAGTTACTTACAAAGAAATGCCACTTAAGGAAATTGAATTTAAACCCATTGGGGAAAAATCAGAAATGACAGGGTATGAAATTCTTGAATCAACTGAAAAAGGAATGGACTTTGCACATTTACTTGGAGATACTGCTCCCGTTTTGATGGATGAAAAAAATAGAATTATGGCAATGGCACCAATAACTGGTGCAGATTATTGTAAGGTAACTAAGGACACAAAGAATTTCTTTGTTGATTCTACGGGAACGGAGAAAGGGACAGATAGTGTTGTTACTTTAATTACTACGAGCTTGGTTCAAAGAGGCGGTTCACTGGGAATAGTGGTTCCTGGACCAACATATCTTCCACGAAGAATGAAATTAGATCAAAGTTATTTGAATAAAATTACAGGACTTAATTTAACTAAAACTAAACTTCAAAATGCCTTACTTAAAATGAGGTTTGGTTTTGATGGCGATATTTTAATTCCTTCATATAGATTTGATATTTTTAATAAAATAGATATTGCTGAAGATATTGCAATTGCTCATGGGTATACAAAGTTCAAAGGTGAATTACCTCCTTCATATTCCCCCGGTGAATCACTCAAAGTTAGAGAACTTGAACAAGAAATTAGAAAGATTATGACGGGAATGAAATTCATTGAATTAAAAACATACATGCTTACTTCACCCTCTTTATTGTCAATGGCAGGGAGTCCAACTTTAGAAGTTACTAATCCAAAAAGTAGTGAATATTCAACACTAAGGCAATCACTTTTACCTGGGTTGTTTGATGTATTATCAATAAACACTAATGCGCAGTATCCACATAATGTTTTTGAGCTTGGTCATATATTTACTCCTGATGAAAAACTTAAACTTTCAGGAATAATTGCACACACAGATGCAAACTTTGCTGAAATTAAAGCAGTAGTAGATAGGCTTGTAAAAATGTTTTCAATTAAAGCAAAGTGGGAATTAGGGAATCATCCATTCTTTATGGAAGGAAGAACTGCACTTTCAGAATTTGGAGTTTATGGAGAGGTGTCTCCAGCTATTTCAGAGAAATTTGGTGTGCCTTTGGCCGCTTTTGAACTTAATCTGGAAAGGATTTTATAGTTACTCAACTATCTCTTGAGTGGATAAGTTTGATACTTCTGTTTCGCTCATAATTTCTTCTGTTGTTGGTGCTGGGGTTTTTGCTTTACCTGTAATTGCGGGTCAACTTGGTTTAATGTCGGCAGTTTTTATTTTGGTTGCATTTGTGTATATGCTTGGTCTTGGGTATGTTATAATTGAAATGACGCCAGGAACTGTTGAGGAAGAAGTTGAAATTCAATTTGGTAAAAAAATGAAATTAATTTTAAGAGTAATTGAATATGGAATTATGTTCTTGGCATTGGTGTCGTATATTATTGGGCTTAAAGCACACTTACCCGTTCACGATTTTTTAATATTTTCAATACTTGCCCTTCCTTTAATTCTTGAGCTTCACTTTCCTGCAGTTTTCACTCAATTTCTTGCTTTTTTTATTCTTGTATTTTTATCTGCTTTAACTCTTGGAACTGTTCCTTCAATGGAGATTCCTTCAACTCTTTTTTCCACATCAGGAGTTAAAACATCTTCAATGATTTCTCTTTTCTTAGCATCAATTTTTGCTTTTTTTGGTCACAATATGATACCACGAATTCGTACTATACTTAGAAATAAAAATAAAACAAAGAAAGCATTTTACACTGCACTTTCTATTGTATTTTTATTATATTTACCATTCACTATTGCAGTTTCAGGTACTGGGGTATCTGGGATTGCAACGGAACATTTAGCCTCCTTTTTTTCAAATCCCTTTTCATCTATAATTGATCTTTTGGCTGTTGTTGTTTTTTATACTTCTTTTGTAATTTTTGGACTTCATTTAATGGGAGATTTTGGTTTTAATCTTCGAGGTCTTTTGATTGTTGTATTAGGAACTCTTTTCTTATATGTCCTAACAAATTTATTCAGAATACCCTTCCACATAGTGATTGCTTCGGCAGGTTTTGGGGTTTCGATGTATGCAGCGATTGTTTCTTTAACCGCAATAAAGGCGAAGAAATTAGTTAAGTTTGCATACTATCTTCTTGGAATGACTTTATTCATTTGGTTATTCCTTTTAGCTCAACTTTTTGTTTAATTTAGTCTTGGTTTCACTTGGTGAAACCAATTAATATATATGGTTTCAGTCTTAGTGTATAATGGTACTCGCTCAAATTACTTCACTCGGTTTAGTTGATGCAGTAAATCCTTGTACTCTTGCAGTTCAAGTTTTACTTTTATCTGCCCTCGTTTTAACAAAGGGAAAGAAGGAAGTAATTTTAGGGGGACTCTTATTTACACTTACAATTTTTTTCATGTATGCCCTTTATGGAATTGGCGTACTTCAAATAATTTATGCATTTGGAATTGAGTCAATTATAAAATGGATTTTGCGTGCACTTCTTATATTCATGGCTTTTATTGAACTTAAAGCGTATTTTAAATATAAACCTGGGGCCGGCGCGATGGAAATGCCAATGGCAATCCGTCCTTTTGTAAAGAAAATTACTACATCAGTTGATAATCCTTGGATGGCAATTCCAGCAGCAGCACTTTGTTCTTTTTTACTTTTGCCCTGTTCGTCTGGACCATATGTTACGGCTTTAATGATTATTTCAACATATACCCTTGCTTTTCGTATACCTTTAATGATATACTATAATTTCTTATTCACTCTTCCAATGTTTGCATTGACATTTATTGCTGCATTTGGAACTAGTCCTGCAAAAATAATGAAGTGGAAAGAAAAACACATAAAGGAGCTGCACCTAATTGCAGGTATATTGCTTTTAGCAGTAATATTCATGGTGAAATAATGAAACATATTTGGATTTGGGTTGCGTTAGTTGCCTTGATTGGCTTTAGTTTTGCCTTCTTTTATTATGATTCTCCTTTAAGTTTTAGTACCAATGTAACTGTTTCTGAAAATCTTCCCTTTGTTTATCTTGTTTATTCTCCTTCATGTTCACATTGTCATTCACTTATGGAGTATATTGAATTAAATGAAACTGGAATAAATTTAATAAAGACAAAAGACGCCCCTGAAGTTGCAAAATTTTTATTAGAGTATGATATTGATTGGAAGTTTGGCGTGCCTATTTTATTTGGGGTGTCATATAGTGAAATTAAAATTTTGGAGGGTTTTCCATCTGGGTCTCAAAATAAAGAGGGATACTTTATAGGAAAAGATTTTGAACAAAATATTTGTGAGGCACAACGAGGTACTCCTTTTTTTGAAAATGAAGTTTATCAATTTTGTAATTTACCAAGTGGAATGATGCTTGGGAATGATTTTTCAGTTAAGTACTTACTAGATTTTTGTAAGGAAAACAATTGTAGAAATCTAAATGAAACTTTTGTAATTTGAAAAGCATACTCAAAATCGTCAACGATTCCGAGCGAATCCCGAGCGAAGCGAGGGAGTAGCGAGGAATGGTTGGGGCCACGGGGATTCGAACCCCGGATCACGAGCTCCCAAAGCTCGCATGCTAGCCAAACTACACCATGGCCCCGCAGTTAATTCTGAACAAGTGCCTAATATAAATTTCCCGTTTTTCTCTATGTGTGATTTCAGAAAAAGAGATAGAAAAGGCGTTGAAAACTGCGGAAAAGACACTTAAACGAAGACCTTATGTTGACCGTTTGAAGAATCCCTTCAAGGTTGTAGTTTCTACTCTTTTGAGTGCCAGAACAAAGGATGAAACGACTGCAATTGCTTCTGAACGTTTGTTTTCAAGGGTTAAAACAGCTAAAGACATTCTGAAATTAACTCAAACTGAATTAGAACAATTAATTTATCCTGTGAGCTTCTACAAAAATAAGGCAAGATTTCTTTTAGGGCTATCCCGCATGATACTTGACGACTACAGTGGAAAAGTGCCAAGAACCATAGATGAGCTTGTAAAACTGCCCGGTGTTGGTAGAAAGACAGCGAATCTCGTAATTTCTGTTG
>JAUUZA010000043.1 GCA_030590165.1 Candidatus Altarchaeota archaeon | reverse complement strand
TTTCTTATTTTTTTAGTAAGTTTTATTGCTTTTTGATTAAGAACAAAATTACGCTTACCAATCTGACGAATTGCCCAACTAACTGCTTTTTTAACTAAATGTCTTTCGTCACTTGAACCTTCTTCAATAAGAGAAAAAAATTCTTCAAATTGTTTATTTGACGCCTTTTTATCACTAAGAGCTAAACGAGCAATTAAAACAAACCCAGTCCGCTTTTCAAATTCTTCATTTCGTTTACAATATTCTTTTGTTTTGTTATAAATGAAACTTGTTTTCTCAAAAAGGTTTGCACAACATTGATCACAAATTTCCCAATAACTAAATTCACTTACCCAGTCATCCATCTGTTTTTTTGTAACTTTATCAGGTTCACCAATCATACTAGCTAAAATCATAGTTTCTCGAAATTTGTATTTCCACAATTTCAAAGACAGGGTTTGATTACGCCCTATTCTCTTTGCAATTCCCCTTAATATTGGAATTCTTATGCCTAAAGCCTTATTAGGAGTTATTCCAAATGCAACAAAACCCCTCAATCTTTTTTTATCTTGAAGCCCTTTCAATTCACTTACTATTTCTAAAACTTTCACGAAATATCACGACGATTAAATAAAATCAATCCAAATAAAATTAGAACAATTGGAAAAATTGTGAGTTTGATAAAAGATTGTAAAGGCGAACGAAAACATAATCTATCTAATGATTCAAGAATAAATCCATGATCATAATCAATATTAACTCCATTCTCTGGAATCTCATAAGTCCCTGTAAATGTACCAATAATGCTTTGCATAAATGGAATGAATTTAGTTCCTCCCTTTTCTATCAAACTTATATAGATATTACCAAAATCATAACCAACATCAACAAAACTTAAAACTCCAGTATATACCCCCATTGATCTTGAAACCCCTCTTATTTGAATAAACCCAAAAAAAGTTAAAATTATTATCAACACAACAGGTAAAATACTCTTTAGTTTACTTGAAGAAATTGTAGATATCGCCGCAGTTATTGATCCAAAGAAAAGGGAAACAAAGAGTGAATAAATAAAGAAAAGAGGTAACTTTCCAAAGAAAAGTGAAAGAGACATAATATCTAATTTAAAAGCAGATGCCCAAATGTAAACTGAAACAAATAAAGACAATGCTGAATAAATTGAGATAGATAACATAAATGCTAAAAACTTAGAAATAAAAATTTCAAATCGTTTAACTGGTTTTGTAACTAATAAAAGTATTGTCCTATTTGATACTTCTTCAGCTATAAGGGAAGAACAAAAAACTGTTGAAAGAATTGCTAATGCAACACCAAGAATCCAAACAAAGGCAAAAACTGAAAAAAACCCAAATATATATTCTGCTTTAAGATTTAAACTCGTAACAGCAAAAAAATCAGCTTTTGAAGCTATTTGAGCAAATAAAAACAAAGGCAAGGCTAAAACTAAAGTATAAATTAAAATGTTCTTTATTTTTAAAAACCGCGAAAGTGTTTTATTAAATATTGCTTTATTTATCATCTTCAACTCCTCCTATAACATTTAAGAAAATATTTTCAAGTGAAATTCTAAGAGGATAAAATTCATTAATCTCAATTTCCTTTCCTTTAAATTTAGAAAACAAAGTAACTTTAAACTTATTTGAATTTTTTACAACTATTTCTATTTTTCTCTCAGCATTAATCCAAATTTTTTCAACTGAAGCCCAAGTTGAAATATCTTTAAGATATTTAATATTATTCACAGTATCTACAATAAATCGATTCGAAGCAAATTTTTTCTTTAGTGAAGGAACATCACTTTGAATTATTGTTTTACCTTTGTTTATTATTGTAACATGATCAACAATTTTTTCAAGTTCTCCAAGAATGTGACTACTTATTAAAACTGTTTTATTTTGTTTTCTCGCAAGAAGTCTAATTCGTTCGAGAACATCAAATCTTCCCATTGGGTCTAAATTTGCTGTCGGTTCATCAAGAATTAAAATCTCAGGATTATGAATTAATGCTTGAATTAATCCCAATTTTTGTTTCATACCTGCACTGAACTGATTTGCCTTTTTGTCTCTAAATTTTTCAAGTCCCATCCATTTCAGCAATTCTTCTGCTTTAAGCTTCGCTTCCTTAAACGACAACCCACAAATTTCTGCATTATAAATTAAAAAATCCAAGGCACCCATATCATAAAAACTCGGCCGTTCTGGACAATAACCTATCAAAGCTTTAGCTGCCGTAGTTCCTGCTTTTCTACCAAAAATTCTTGCCTTTCCTTTTGTTAATGAAATTGCGCCAGTTAACATTTTTATTGTGGTTGTTTTTCCAGCCCCATTAGGACCTATAAATCCATGTATGCTTCCTTTTTCAATATTCAAATCTAACGAATCAACTGCAACCAGCTTCTTAAAAAACCCAAATTCTTTTCTCAACTTAGTCGTTTCAATCGCTAAATCCATCTTTTCACCACCTTAAAAACAATGACACCCAAAATAATAAAAACTAAAATCTTATTTAAAAAACTTAAATCTGAAGAAGTAAAAGTTTCAACAGTTTCAGTAAAGAATTTTTCAACACCTTCTTTGTTTCTAAGAGAAACAGAAAGTTTGTGTTTTCCATTTGACAACCTCATATTAAATTCTTTTGACATTCCTGATGCGGCAATAACCTCATCAACAAAAATTGTAACAAAATAATCTTCACTTGTTTCAACTAAAACTTTTGACCCTTCAATAGAAATTAGTGGACTTGGAAAATTTTCAAAATTTACACTAAACAATTCACCATATCTCCCAGTAAGAACTAAATTATCTTCAAAACTAATTATTTCTCGAATGTCTTTATTTACAAAACCAAATAGTTCGCCTAAATTGAGGTCATAAATCCCGAGTTTTCCAGTTCCTTGGACTCTTGGCATTGAAAAAACTAAAAGATTATTAAATCGTTTAATTTCATTTATGTAAGTCCATTCATTTTCATCTAAACCGTCATAACTTCCTTCAATAATCAAAGTTTCAATTAAATTTTTTGTTTTTCCATCAAAAATCAATAACACAAGGGCTTGATCACCCCATTGTCTTGTTATTCCAATAATTAATTCATTAAATCCATTTTCATTTCTATCTGGAATGATTGTAACTGGTGATATGTGTCCATAAATATTTGAGATATCCCAAAAATTTTTTATTCCCTCAAATTGAAAATTATAAGTAGGTGAAAATATTTCTAAGATGGCACCCTCATTATCATACACAATTAAATTTTCAGCAATACCATCATTATCCACATCCCCAATTGTCGGTGTTAAAAAATAATTCCAAGAAGAAAAATCAAAAAGAACGGCATCTGTTTTTGGATTCACAAAAGAAATATGATCTGGTTTATTTTCAATCCATTCTGACATAACTACTTCATTCACACCATCATTATTAATATCTGAAATCTTCTCAATACGTTCACTCGATAAGCCTTTCTTATAATATTTCCACAAAACTGAATAATTTCTATTGGAACTTTCAACAAGACTGTAATTTCCTTCATATGTTGTAATTAAAAAATCAGTAATGTCATTACTATTCACATCCCCTAAACATAATATATTTGAAAATTCCTTAACCCAATCAGCAGTATAAAGTGTTGAATAGTTTTCATTAATTTGATTATTATATGCCCAATCATCTCTCTGTTTAAACATTATTTCCTCCAAGGTATTACCATCAATAATTGAAAAATAGGAATCTGAAACAACAAAAATATCGAAGACTCCATCTTTATTATAATCACATTTGTCAATTGCTCTTATTCTTGTTGAAAGTCGAAAGTTTTTCAAATCTCGTACTAAATCCCTTAAAGTCCACAAAACAGGCGCAGGAACTGGAACTTTATTCAAAATAGTAATCCATTTTTCAACATTACCCGCTCCATATTCATCTACTGGATTTTTTGAAAAGCCATAAACAAATTCATGAGGAATCTGATCTAATTCTGAAAAATTAAAAGTATTAAGTGCAGACATAACTGTAAAATTCAAAAAATATCTATCCAATACACCTGGAAATGTTTTATTTGTTGCATTTATTACTTTCTCAACCTCTCCAGTATCTGAATTCAAAATTATCAAACGTCCAGAATCATCTGAAACATAAGCCAAAACAATTTTATGTGATGTCGGTAAAATTAAAAAATCAA
>JAUUZA010000059.1 GCA_030590165.1 Candidatus Altarchaeota archaeon | reverse complement strand
TTTAATGAAGAAAACTGCAAAGGAAATAATGACAGTTAATCCTATGGTTATTGAAAAAGGTTCTTTTGCAATGGACGCAGTTAATTTGATGAGTAGAGGCATTGGAAAAGATAAAAACTATATTCAAGTTTTGTTTGTTGTTGATTCAGAAGCAGAATGTCAGATTGATAGATGTAATGTTGCTGGGTTGATACATATTCAAGATTGCTTTAAGAAAGGAGTGGTATAAGGCAGTATCCAGTGGTCAGTATCCAGTGGTCAGTGAAATTTTATTATTTTTAATTAAATAAAGAAAGGAAATAAAATGAAAATAGAATACACAGAAAAACCTTCAAAAGAATTTGAAGATAAAATGTCTGAAGGTCTTGTTAAATATGAAGAGGAGAAAGACGTTAATATAGGCTATAAAAAATATGCTTTTATTATGACGGATGATGGCAATAAAATCATTGGCGGATTGACTGGCTATACTGCATTTGAAGAGGTTTATGTTGATGATTTGTGGGTTGACCCATCACAACGTGGTAAAGGCTATGGCAAAATGCTTATGGATAAGGTTTATGAAGAATTTAAAGATAAAGGCTATGATAATATAAATTTATGTACCAATGGCTTCCAAGCTCCAAAGTTTTATGAAAAGTGTGGTTATGAATTGGAGTTTGCGAGAAAAAAGAAAAATCCTAAATTGGAGAAGTATTTTTTTATTAAGAGATTTAAATAAGAAAAATTTATCTAAATTATCGTTGAAATCGCAGGCAATATATTTATAATTAAAGAGGAGGAATAAGATTATTCTTCTTAGAAAAATTAGATTGTATTATGTACTTTAACAACAATAAAAGGAAAAATAATGGCAAATAAAAAAAATCAAAGTATAATTTTTGAAAATCAAAAAGTTAGACATATAGAATATAACAATGAAATATATTTTTCTGTTGTTGATATTGTAGTTATTTTAACAGAAAATGAATATCAAATTGGAAGAAAATATTGGAATAAATTGAAGGAAAGGTTGATTAATGAAGGTGGAAATGAGTCGGTGTCAAATTGTCACCAACTGAAATTACTTGCAAGCGATGGTAAAAAATATAAAACAGACTGTGCTAATTTAAAAAATTGTTTTAGAATAATTCAATCAATCCCATCTAAAAAAGCTGAACCATTTAAAATGTGGCTTGCTCAACTCGGAAAGGAAAGGATTGACGAAATACAAAATCCTGAACTCGCTCAAGAGCGAATGAAAAGAATATATGAACAAAAAGGTTATCCAAAAGAATGGATTGATAAGCGGTTGCGTGGAATGGCGATTAGACAAAATTTAACTGATGAATGGAAGGAACGAGGAGTTGAAATACAAAAGGAATTTTCAATTTTGACTGCTGAAATTTCAAAAGCAACTTTTGGTATGACTCCATCAGAATACAAAAATCACAAAGGATTGAAAAACAAAAATCATAATCTTCGTGATAATATGACTGATTTAGAATTGATTTTTGCAATGTTGGGCGAGAGAGTAACTACTGAAATTTCTCAGCAAGAAAAACCTGATACTTTTCATAAAAACAAAAAAGTTGCAAAGCGAGGTGGTAAAGTTGCTGGAAATGCAAGAAAGGATACTGAAAAAGAATTAGGTAGAAGTGTTGTCGAAAAAACTAATTATTTAGATAATAAGAAGAAGAAAAATATAAAATAAATCTGACCAATGCAAAAATCCCGCAATTATTATGCGGGATTAATAATGCCAACTACAAGGAATTTTTTCTGCTTTTCATTCTCATCATTCTTTTCCTCTTTTTAACAACAACTTCCTTAATTTTTGGAGCAATTTTTTCCGCAGTTAAACCAAAATGATTATAAACATCTTTAGCAGGAGCAGAATGTCCAAAGCTATTTACAACGCCAAAAAATAATCCTTTGTTTCCAATATATTTATACCAACCCATATCAGAACCTGCCTCAATAGCAACTTTAACAGACTTTGGACTTCCCCAAATTTCTTTTTTATACTCAACAGATTGTTCATCAAACAACTCCAAGCACGGAGCAGACAAAACCCTAACTGCATAACCATAATCGTGCAATTTTTCCTTAACTTCCATTGCCAATCCAACTTCCGAACCAGTTGCAATAATCGTTACATCAGGTTCAATTCCCAAAGCAGTTTTTGAAAAAATATAAACACCTTTTTCCGAATAGTTTTCCGCACTACTTCCAGAGGATAAGAAAGGTACGCTTTGTCTCGTCAAAACCATTGCTGACGGAGTTTCTTTATGTTCCAACGCAATTTCATAACACTCCAAAACTTCTTGAATGTTACAAGGTCTAAATGTGTTTAAATTTGGAATTGCTCTCAACATTGATAAGTGTTCAATCGCTTGATGAGTCGGTCCATCTTCGCCCAATCCAATTGAGTCGTGAGTGAAAATGTAAATGATTTGTTGTTTCATCAAAGCGGACAATCTGACTGCTGGTTTCATATAATCAAGGAAACACAAAAACGTTCCGCTATAAGGAATTATACCCTTATGTAACGCCATTCCGTTCATAATTCCTGCCATTGCGTGTTCACGAATTCCATAATTTATATACCGACCAGAATAGTCATTTTTCGTCATAAACTTGCTGGTAGCTTTAGTTTTTGTTTTTACAGAACCAGTTAAATCTGCACTTCCGCCAACCATTTCTGGAATTAATTCTGTTAAAATTTCAAGCGAGCGACCTGATGATTTTCTCGTAGCTTCCTCAGGTTTCTCCAAAAATATCTTAATTTCAAACTTATCCAATTTTTTCTTCCAATCTTTTGGCAATTCGCCATTCATTAGCCTTTTAAATTCCACTTTGTCTTTAGAATTTTCCAAATTTTTATTCCACTTACTTAATTCTGATTTACTTCTTGTTCCACAACTTTTCCATTCTTCTAAAATTTTCGCAGGAACTTCAAAAGGCTTGTATAACCAGCCCAAATGCTTCTTTGTTAACTCCAAATCCTCATCTTTAATCGGCGAACCATGACAA
>JAUUZA010000002.1 GCA_030590165.1 Candidatus Altarchaeota archaeon | reverse complement strand
CATTATGAAAAAAGAAAGAAAAAGATTAAAATATTTTCTTTAAAGGTTTCCACATGAATATTATTCCCATAAGACCATACCAATACCATTCAAGGCCAAGTAAAACTGGGAAGAGTTTTGCTAACATTAATGTAAAAACTGCTGTACTCCATTTTATACATTTTATGTCCATTACGTCCAATTTCTTCATGCTTTTATTTGCCCATTTTGTGTAGTTGTCAAACATATTATCACTAAAATTTGCTCACGTCTTGAGTATTTATATCTTCATTTTGTGGCTGTGAAAGTCAGTTATTTCATTTTTTTGAATACTTCAATTAATCTTAATAACTCTCCTTTTCTTAGAGTTATATCATTAAAATTAAGTCAGAATCAAGTAAGAAGTTAAAGAAACACCAAAAGTCAAGAAAATTATTTTGGTTTGTTTTAGGATTAGCTCTTTTTGGGTTTATTTTGTTTAATACAGGGGTTCAACTTAAATTTTTAATCTATGATGATTTACAAATTGAAATTGAGCCGCGTCAATCAATGATTGAGACTGTTGGGACAAAACTTCCTTTAATGTTTGAAATTAGATTGAATAATTTTAAGTTTTGTGAAACTGAGTGTAGTTTTACTTTAAGTGATACTTTTAATGGAAAGGTGATTTCAAATGAATCTTTTATTTTGTTAAAAAATAAAAATTTTATGAAAAATTACTCTATTGATTTGAGTATTAAAGGTAACGGACAAAATTTAATTTATTTTGAAACTAAGTGTAAAAATATTCGTAGTTTTTTATGTAGGACAGATGAACAAATTAAATCTCGATATGCTTTAGTGACAATTAATAAGAATTATAATTTAATTGAAACTTCAAATTTGAAATTTGCACGTGAGAATCTTGAGAAGGTTCATTATTATTTAAATAAAGCTGAATATTTTAGAAACTTGAGTAAGTACACCGTTAATTTAATTAATAATAAAATTCCACTTAATTTTGATCTGAGAAAAAATCTTGAGTATGCTTTTGAGTTGTTTAATGAAAGTTTGAAAGTTTTTTATAATCAGGAATTTTCTGACTCCGTAAATTTATTAAAGCAAATTGAAAATCTTTCAAATTATGAACTTAATTTTATTGAATTGAATTTAACATTAAGCAAATACAATCAAAATATAGAGTATCTTCAGATTTTTTCAAGTGAATCATTTTCTGATGTGTATAATTTTTATTTGAAAGAAGAACCTGAAAAGAGTGGTGAGATAAAGAGTCTTTATCAAACATTAAAAATTTTAAATTTGAGCACTTTTGAAAGTATTGTTTCTTTAGAACCTTCGTTGATTTTAAATTCTTTTTTTGTTAATTATTCTTTTGATTTGAATGTAACGGAGTTTGAGTTTAATGAGGATTTAAGGGCTCAATATAATTTACTTTCTGGTTTAAACTCTTTTAATTTAACTGGAGACCTTTGTCAAAATGCGATAATTTTACAGAATAAAACTGAGTTTCATAATTCTAATTTGAAAATTAACAACTCTGAAAATTTTTCAAAAATAATTGAGTTTATTAATAATTCCTTATTTATTGTTACTCAAAATAAGACTCACCTCATTATAGGTAACTCCAGTCTTTTGAATGTGGTTGGATTAAATTTATCTGAATATTTTAGATATATATTGTTACCCAATCTTTCCCCCAATTTTTGTAATAAAACAAAGGGGTTTGAATTTAATTCGTTGACAAATTATACTAAGATTTTACTAAACCTCACTAAGTTCAAATATAATTCAATTGAGATTAGTGAACCAATTAGAAAGTGTTGTATATTTGGTGAATGTAGTGAATGTTCAATTAAACAAGATAATTATCCTGTCGTGTTTATCCATGGACATTCAATGAATAAAAATGATTTACCTGAGAGCTCAATTGATGCTTTCTTTGAGATACAAAAAAAGTTGAGTGAAGAGGGGGTAATCATTAATGTTGGGGATATTGATTATACTTCAACTGGTGAATGGTATTGGTCTGAAATGTCAATTCCTGTTGGGGTTAGTGCAACATTTTATTATGCTCTTTATTATGATGCAAATAGTTTAGTTGAAAACATAATGAAGGAAGAGGGAATTGAAAGTTATTCAATAAGACTTAAGGAAGTAATTGATACTGTTCGTTTGCAAACTGGCGTTAATAAAGTAAGAATAGTGGCACATTCAATGGGTGGTCTTGTTGTTCAGAATTATCTTATGCTTTTTGGAGAAGATAAAGTTGAGAGTGTTATTCTTATTGCTACCCCAAATAAGGGTGTTGCTGGTAAAATTGAAAGTTTTTGTGGTTATTTAGGTGATAAGAAAGCATGTAGGGATATGAAATTGGATAGTGTTTTCTTAAAACGACTTGAAAGATTTAAACCAGAAATTCCTTTCAATGTTATTATTGGTAAAGGTTGTGATACTGGTGGATTTGATGGAGATGGTGTTGTTCAAATTAGTTCTGCTGAATTGGAGTATGCTAATTTAACTTATGTTATGGGTTCATGTAATGACGCATTAAAAATAAGTTTACATAATGACCTTTTAAATCCAATTAAATATCCAGAAGTTTATGAAAGAATTAAAACAATTTTAATGAATTAATTATCTCGCGCCTCCCCCTCCTCCACCAAACCCACCACCAATTCCACCTGAGAATCCACTTGATGAACTTTTTGGTGTTGCTGCAATTCTTGTTGTACTCCATATTAATCGATTAATTCTTGAAACTCGTATTGGGTCATCTATATTTGGTAAGGCGATTTTATGTTTTTTCATTATTTTAATAACATTTTTAGCAAGACCAAAAACAGTGGCATAACTTAACCAATCACCCCACATTGAAATATCTTGTGGTTTATATTTTTCAATCATTGAATAATTTTTAAATAAATTTTTAAAAGCATCCCATTTCAATTTTTCTTCAATTACGTCTTCTTTATATTTCCCAAAAACATAGTCATCTAATTTAATTAAGACAAAAGTCCAGAGTGAATAGATTATTAAAAGAGTTAAAGAGAGTTGTGGTAAATACATCAAGTTCAAACCTATTGAAATTAATAAAATAAAGAGTGAAAGAACTCCAAAAAATCCAAGAATTGTTACGGCTGTTTTTTTCGGTTTTGTATTAAAGATATCTTTTAATTTTTGGAATAAATCTTTAGTTGGGTTTCTTAATTCATTCAATTCATTTAGAATCATTTTTGCTTTAAATTGTGACATTTTTGAAACTTGTTTTTTGAATGCTTTTGCGTCAAATATGTTGTTTTCTGCATATTTGGCATAAAAATTAATGATACGTTTTTCAAATGTGTTTAATGTTGAATCACTTACTTTTAGAATTTCAATTGTGTTTCCTTTAATTTTTAAATACCCTCTCTTTATTAAATCAAGAAGTGTGGCATCAATTACATCTCCTTCAAATGCCCCAATATTCCCGCTGAATAAAAAGTCGACCTCATATGGTTTGAGTTTTGAGGGAGCATAGTGAAGTACATCAGGAATACCCCTAACTTCTTTTTCTCGTCCGCTTCTAGTGAATAAGTTATATAATAAAAAAGCAGTTAAACTAATCATTGAGAAAATTATTGTTAATCTATAATTATATAAAAAAGTGTAGAATCGTGAATAATTTGAATATTTTTTAAATTCAGGTAATATTTCCCCTGGTTTTGTTTGATAAGAACTTTCTATGTTTTCTCTCGGGATTAAAATTCTAATTTCGAATATTGATTCTTTTGGAATTGTTTTAATTAAAATGTTGTTGTTTTGAATTTGTCCATTTGGGAAAGAACTCAGGTCAAAAATATTGCCATTCACGTTTATTGTTACATCTTCAATTTTAGAACCAAAGTTATTCATAATTGTCCAGAATAATTCACAATAATCGTCGTAACAAACATAAGGTGAAGGAATTTCGTATGAAAAAGAAATTTCATGCTCGCCAACATCATAATAATTTTCTTTTTTACAGATTAGTTCAAAATAAGTATTATAAGCGGGAGCACTAAAAATAGAGCCGATGGGACAATAAAAAGAAGTAACATACAAATTTTTTTGTGGACCAATTTTATCATAAGTTCGATATAATTCTCTAAATCTGTTTGAAGCAAGTGTATATGTTAAATTTTCTGTTACTTCGATTTTGTCACTTAAGACATTAATTGTTAAATCATAATTTGAAACAAAAGAGTCAGATTCAATACTTTGTAATAAAGAATAAGCCCCAAATAAAAAAAAAGGGAAAGCAAGAATCAAAAAAAGACGAGTTTGTTCCTTCATCTAGAATACCTTAGTGTCTGGTCTTTTTTCAATTTTTTCTCCAAATTTAAGATAATCTTTTTTTGAAAATCCTAACATTCCTGCAATTAGATTTGTCGGAAATAATTCACATTTTACATTAAAAGATTGAACTTGGTCGTTGTAGAGATATCTAATTCTACTAATCTCATCTTCAACATTTTTAATACTTCCTTGAAGTTCCTTTACTGTTTCTGCACCCTTTGTTTTAGGATAATTTTCAGCCACTGCAAGAAAACTCCCCATTACTCCCCTAGCTAATTTATCTCCTTTTTCCAAAGAAGCTGCAGAATTAAGATTTAAATTCCGCATCTTTGAAACATCCGTAAATAAATTTTTTTCAAATTTTAGATAACTTTTTGTTGTTTCAACTAATTGTCCTATTACATCAAACCTTTTTTTCATTGCTACTTTTATTTGATTGAAACTGTTTTCAATGCCGTTTTTCAGACTGATAAGTCTGTTGTAGACTGAGATTACCCCAATGAACACAAAAACAGCTGTAACAATCAATAAAGTTAAACCTATTCCCATGTATTTGTTTGATGAAGGGAAATTTAAAGTTTGTTAATGATTATAAAATTAATTAAAATTTTTTAATATACTTAAAGAAGTTGTTTCAGAAGTTGAAAAATATGTTTAGAGGTATAAAGAAGTTTCAAAAGAAAGGAAGGAGACGATTAATTATTGTTTGAAAAATAAGAAAGGCATTGGAACTTCTCTTGGATTTGCAATTCCATTATGTGTTTGTGACAGGTTTGAAAATTTTTATACATATCCTCCCACCGGAGATTCAGGGAAATTTAAAACTTCAACTATTAAATTGGAAAAATGTGACAGGTGTGTCATAAAAGAAAGACGTATAAAAATTTTTAATATTATACTAATATTCGTAATTTTGTACCTCAGCTATTTGATACTGTTCCTGTAAGTTTGTGCAAATAATTTTTTTAATTAAGTATGTCTCAAACACTTTCTTAGACTTTGTTTCATCCATCGTTAGATGTAGGAGATGTAATAAAGATAGTAAGGGTTTAATTGTTGTGCCTGCCCCTTTTTTATATTGGTCAAATAAAGAGACTGCGTTTAAAGAGGCAGAAAAGGCTCCAATTACAAAAGTTTCAATCCCTAAAGGTAATGTCTTGGTTGAAGGGGATAATCTTGAAGTTATGAAATTAATGTGTCTTTCTTCTGAGCGAAAAGTGAAACTTGTTTATTTTGATCCTCCTTTTATGTTTCGTAACCTTGAATTAGAATGGTTGTCTTGGATTAAATCAAAAGAAAAACCGTCAAGGGAAGATTGGTTTACCTATATTTATTCTAGGCTTTTGTTAGCAAGAAAAATATTGAGTGAAGACGGGGCAATTTTTGCATCTATAGGATTCAAGGAAAATCATACCTTGAGAGTAATGATGGACGAAATTTTTGGAAAAGAAAATTTTGTTCAACAGATTACAGTTCGTAGTGGAACCTCTGGACTTAGGGCAAAAAAAATTCCTATTGAAACTGTTGAATATTTATTGATTTATGCTAAAAATATTAATTCAGTAAAGCTTGAGGGATTTAAAGGTAAGGACAAAAATGCATTTGTTGAACCTTTTTTAGAATCAATTTGGCAAGGCGAAGAAGTTCGTTATGATAAAGGCGTTCAAGAATTAAAAGATATTTTTAAAGGAGAACAAGTATTTGGACCGGTTGAACCTGTTGGGTTGATAAAACGAATGATGAAATTTTTTCCCTCAAAGAAATATACAATTTTAGATGTGTTTGCAGGATCTGGAACAACTGCCCAAGCTGTTTTGGAACTTAATAAGGAGGACGGTGGTTCTAGAAACTTTATATTGATTCAACGTTCTGTAAAACTTCCTGCAAAATCTATTGGAGAAACAAAAGGATTTAATAATATATTTGAAATAACGAGGGAGCGAATTCGTTATGTTATTGAAAAAACTGGAGAGACATTTAAAATAATTAAAATTTAAAAATTTTTTAATTGAGCTTAACATATTTGCGAGTACATCATTTAACATTAGGTATTACTTCATCACTCCATTTGGTATGTTTCTCCACTATCAAATCCAGATTAATTAATTTACTGAGACATATTTTTTTCTTCGATTTCATTGTTTTTATGAAATTTGAAGTTTCATTGTTTGAAGGTGAACTGATTGCAAGTACGACTCCAAATGGGTACTTCAAATCTGCACTAAGAGTTTTTTGAGTGCATTTTTTTGATTTTTTTCAATAGCAAAAATAGTTGAGTAATTTAAAGTTTGTTAATTTTTTAAGTTAACTTATATACTTTATTCAAAAAACTAAAGTTTCAATAAGTTTAAAATTCCACAAACTATACAATAATTATGAGTACCCTCGAACAAAGAGAGGAATATGTGTCTAAATTAATGGGAAAAGAAATGAAAGAAATTCAATTAGAGGAATATCTTAAAGTTTTGAATAAAAATGTGAAATATGCTGTTTCAGCAATAAATAAAGTTCATAATAAATTATCTCCCTTGATGCTTGAACGTCCTGAAGATTTTAAGGAAGAAGAAGCAGTATCTACGCAAGTAATAATTGAATTATATAGTAATACGGCTGAGCTCTTGATTCATCATAACGATATGTTAAAGTTTAAAGAAGAGTGTATTAGAGATGAAGAAGAGTGTGATACGTGGAATCGTTTTTATGCTTCTGTAAAGGGTGATGTGTATTGTACTCTTAAGTCAGTTGAGTTAGATTTAGAACTCGGTGAATTTTCTGAAAGTATGTATACTTAATTTTTTTTAATTTTTTAAAGTTCACACACTTTTTTTATTAATTTTAGTTAATACCTCACTTCTCTCAGTTTATTAAAAACAATTGGAGTAGTCGTTCCATATTGGAATTACTTCCTTTAAATCGCCAACTTCATTTTGTTTTATTTTTACTATCCAACCACCAACTTCAGGACGCAACCCTTTTCTTTCTAAGTAAGGTGTTTGATTTTGAAAACAACCGGCTTCAATTCCCTGAACTCCTACATATGGCAAATACATTGAAACATGTAAGTGACCCCTTACTAATACATCAGGTTTAGTTACCATTTGTTCTATTTGTTTTTGAATTTTATATGACCTACTATAAGGCATTCCCCCGCTTGGATGTACCATATAAATTTCAATTGAATTAACATCAACCCAACCTGAAAGTTGTCCTAAATAATCAAAATCGTCTCTTTGGTTTGATATGTGTTTTACAATGTCAGCTCCTACGTCATTCCAAAAACTCATGTCGTGATTTCCCGAAATAATTCCAGTTCTGACGCCTTTTCTTTTGGGATATGTTTTTACTGTGTGTTTCACTAAAGCTTCAAATCCGAAATGACTAACCTCTTGAAGTTGTCCCCGGTATAGTCGTCCATTGCCTTCCGTTAAATCTCCAGCGTTTAAAACAAATTTTACTTTATTTCTTTCAAACTCATCATACATTTTTTCTAATGCTTCGGAATTATGATATTTTGAACCTATGTGTGTATCACTTATGATGCCAAGAACAGTATATCCTTGTGAATCTTTAGGTATGTCAAATTCATTTTTTTTATTTCTTCTTAATGGTACGGAGGGTATCCAAAAATAATGTTGACGTCCTTGTTTGTCGAAAGGTACTTCTACTCCGGTTTCTCTTAAAATTTCAAGATACTGCTTTACTCTTGGTTGACTAACACCCAAAAAAGAACTCATCTGACTATAAGTTAATTTCTCTCGTTTAAGTCTTTTTTTAAGTTGTTTTAAATTTCTTGTTCTATTTAGTGCTTCTTTTTTTGCTGCTTTTTGTTCCGCAGTTTCTGTTTTCTTTTTTGTGTTTTTTTCCCCCGACATATACTTCTGATAAATGTTTCTTTATGAAGATTTATATTTCTAAAAAAATACAACACTTTAAAAAACAAGAATTGAAAAAATATTATGAATAAAATTTTTGTGGTAAGTTGTATTTTGTTTGCAATAATGACAGGATTTATAATTAATCAGAAACTTGAAGAGAATATGGGAAACAGAATTGCAGTTATTGAAACAAATTATGGGACTATGGAAATAGAATTGTTTGAAGAGCGAGCACCAATTACGACAAAAAATTTTATTGATTTAGTTGAAAAGGGATTTTATGACGGAATAATTTTTCATCGTGTTATAAAAGAATTTATGATTCAAGGGGGAGACCCAGAAGGCCGAGGAACAGGCGGACCTGGTTATGCCATTTCAGATGAATTTCATCCCGAATTAAAACACGATAAGGCTGGAATGCTTTCAATGGCAAATGCTGGTCCTAATACTGGCGGAAGTCAATTTTTTATAACTTTAGTTCCAACTCCTTGGCTTGACAATCATCACTCTATATTTGGTCATTTGATTAAAGGGGAAGAGGTTTTGAGTGCAATTGGAGCTGTTGAAGTGGGGGCACAGGATAAACCATTAGTTGATATTGTAATGAAAAAGGTAACAATTAGAAATTGATTTTATTGTGAAATTATTTTTAGGTTAGTACTGGGAAGTTAAGTTTATAAAGTTTTGAAAAATAGGTTTAAGATTAAGTATGTTGCCTGTTGAAAAAACATGTAAGGATTATTATAATTTTTTTGGAAAAGAAGCTGTAAGTGTGAATTTTAAAAAACTTGATGAAATTGCTCAGAACATTTTAGAAGAGAATGAAATTTTAAAAACCCCTAAATGGGTGGGGGGTCACTTTCCAGAAAAATCTGAAGAGTTTATGCAATATATTTTTTATTTGAATTCTGGAAATGCTTGTTTTTGGTTAGATGAAAATGAGCATTGGATTTACAAAAATAAAAAAGGAGCAGAAGGTTGGATGAGTTTAGTGAATGATTTAATAAATACTGGTTCAAAAGGAAGTTCTGAAAAAAGTAAAAAAATAAATCTTGCAAAATATATGGGTGACTTGAGTCTTGAGGATTTTAATTCTTTTTTAAAAAACGGAGGGAAAAATTCAGAACATTTGAAATTAAAACCTCAAAGAGTTTCAAATTTTAATGAGCTTGGAAAAATACTTTATAATAAATATGAAGGAGATTTTGAAAAATTTCTTGAAGAGAGTGAATGGGATGCCGAAAAAATAGTTGAGAATTTAGCTTATGAATTCCCTGAATCATATGGAAGCGATTATATTGAATGCCCTTATGTTCGATTTGATAAGCGGAATACTCTTGTGGCTTTGAAACTTTATGGGGGACTTCTTGAAAGAAAATTTAAGAAAAGCGTGGGTTTGTCTAATATAAATTCAATTACTGTTGCTTCAGATTATAGAATTCCAGCTGGGTTACGTCTTAAAGGGGGTATAACATATAATGAAGAGTTAAGTGAACTTATTGATTCAGGAATTAATTTGAAACAAAATAGTTTTTTTGAAATTTCGATAAGAGCTGCAACAATTGTTGCGACAAAATATTTTGAAAATAAATTAAATTCACTTTATGGGGAATTTAAAGTTACTCCAGCTCAGATTGATTCGTATTTTTTTAGGGAAGGAAGAAAAACAGATAAATTTCACAAAGTTGAAACTTTGATGTACTAATTTTTCTATTTGTGGTTTTAATAAAGAAGCAAAGCAATAATAACTCGGGTGTAAAGTATTTTCATGAAAAAACAAGTCATTTTGAATACACTTAGAAGTCAAATGTTTATTGGGTTAATATTATTTTTTCTTCTCTCATTTTTAGGGAGTGTATTTTCTGGGGCTCTGACTCTTAATGGCATTGATTTTCGAACACTTTCTTTTTATCTTCCTCTTTTTAGTTTGGATTATAGTATTAAATCTGATTTTGGTATTTGGGTTGGAATTTTAGCTTCTTCAGCTACTCTTGCGGCATTTTTGAGTAATTATATAGGAAAACGCACATTCATTATGTATAAATTTGTTGATTATCCGGCGGACCATTTGAAGGTTTTGAAATTTATTCGCGGAAATCCTCAAGGTGCAGAAACCATTGCTAGTGAATTTGATATTCCTCTTTCAGTAGCTCAGAGGGTTCTTGAAGACTTGGAGAAAGGTGGTTTACTCGAAAAACTTGGTGAAGGAGAAAAAACAATATATTATTTTCCGTTTGAAAAAAATCAAGTAGAACGAGAGCCGTAATTTAAATTTTACTCTGGATTTGAGATGTCATTCAATTATGGAAGAAAGATTACAATTTATGTGTGAAATGTTCAAATATTTTTCAAAATTTAACTTAAAACTTTTGAAATCTATAATTTCACAGTTTTTTGGTATATTGATTTTTCGTATATTTATTATGTTTGAATCAATTACCCAAGATTCCCCCTTAAATCTTTCATAATTTATCTCAGTTTTTGGGAGAGCAAAGTGAACTAAATTAGTCAGTTTAGTAATTATTTTCCCTTCAATGATTGTGTTTCCTTCAGTAGTTAATATTTCCATTACCTGTGATGTGGGGGTGTTAAAAGTTATGTAATCTATTGAATTCACAAAAAAGAACATAAAAGGTAATAGAAACAATAATTTATTTTTTGAATTGATGGTTTCTGCTGCTACTAATATTAACATACTTGAGGGTAATAATGCATATTTTGATATTTCATCAAAAGTATAAAAATAACCTATTTTATAAGTAGAGAATAATAGAAAAGAAAGTATAAAAAGTAAGGTAAATTTTTTGCGTTTTTTAAAACTGAATAATGCAAGACCCAATATTAAAGGATTAATAAATGACGAGTCGACAAAATATGATAAATTAAATTTTAGTTTATCCATTAAGTTTGAGAAAGGTGATGAAAGAGTGGAAGACCAATAAATATCGTTTTGAAGTGGTTGTAAAGACCTTATCGTGACGAATAAAATTAAAAGGACTAACAACCACAAGTATTTTTTATTTAGTTTTTTCCAAGTTAATATCAGGATTAAGGGAGTTAATATGAAACTTTCGGGTCGAATAATAGTAAAGTATGCGAGAGAAAGAAGTGAACTTTGTTGTTTTTGTAAATGCATTTCAAAGAATAATAAAAGAAAAAAAAGGTTGGAAATTCCAAAAAGGGCTGTTTGAGAAATTTTTATGTGAATTGGTAATAAAATTAGCATAATTGCCGCAGCAATTCCTGAATAAACATTTCCAAGTTTTTTAGAAATGGAATATGCTAAATAAACACTAAGTGAACTTAGAATTAAGTTAATTATTGTTGTACTAATCCAAGGATCGCGAGTAATTAAAGTTAAAAGTGCTCCAAGAATAAAAAAACCAGGAGACCAAAGTGTATTCTGAGAATAACCACTTACACACTTTCCTTCTTGATATACATTACACAAACCATATTTCCCACTTAAGAAATTTCCGGAAAGTGTATCGATTGAAGAAAGATAGTGCATTTCATCTATTGCAATAAATCGTTTAGGCAAACTAAGTCTAAAAATTAATGCAATTGAAAAAAATAAAAATAGAATACGCCAATTAATTTTTAAATCTTTTAAATTTTTAAGAAGCAAGAAGAGAGTTATATAGCCTAACCAAACTAATAAGTTTGATATCACAAAGAAGGTTTTTAAAGAGACTTAAAGGCTTAACGAAAAGAATCAACAAGAAAAATACAATAGAATAGATAAGCCCCAACTGGAACTTGAACCCAGAACCTCTACCTTACCAACAAACTTTTCAAAAAATGATGAAAAGGAATATTTCAGTCAAAAAAGTGAAGAAAAACTATCAACTATTTAACAAAAACATTGTCGTAGTTTTTTTTAATAAGTTCTTGAATCCACTCTTCTTTTAGGGCGTCTTCAAGTAAATAAGTCAATATAACGTGACTACTTCCCAACCAAATTCTTGTTCCACTTCCTAATCCACGACCGTTTCCTTCTTCAGAAATTGAATCACTCTTTCTTGGAGGGTCGTGTGTTATGTAATAATTATTTGGTTTAAGTTCAGGATTTCCCCAAGTACCTCTAGGTTCATAATGTGTTTTCATATCAATTGATTTTATTCTCCACATATTGTCTCCATAATCATATTTTACTTCCGCCCATTCTTGAGTTGGTATTGAAATAAAATAACCTAGGTCGAAAATACCCATTTCTTCAGGTCTTGCAGCAACTTTATCTGAATTAATTTTTTGTAGTTTAAGATTGGAATCTTTTCCCGAGAAAAGATAAGTAAAATTTATGTCTAATTCCAATATTTTATTGGCATTGGAAATTACTAAATACCCCTTGTTTTTTACAGATTCTCCGCAATATGCTTTTTCCAAGTCTTCCATTATTTTTTCTGCTTCTGGATCTATGTTATCAATTTTATCTTGAAGTTCTGAGATATTCATTAGTATCTTTACTTTAGAATTTTAAAAAAGTATTCTAAGCCCCAACTGGGACTTGAACCCAGGACCTCTACCTTACCAAGGTAGCGCTCTACCAGGCTGAGCTATTGGGGCAACAACCTTTACTCATAAACATTTTTTGTGACTTAAAAAAGCTTTTCTCTCTAATTCGTTTTTTCAAAAAATTTCACAAATAAATTATTTTTTCCAGTTTTCAGATGTTCCCTATCAACATCTGAGTGGTTTGTTCTTATTATTTCAAGATTAGTGGAAATTCCTTCAGCAAATTTCATTGGAGCTAGGATATCATGATCTCCTGCAATAACTAAACAAGAATCACCAAGTTTTTGAATATTTTCAGACACTTTGGTTTGAGAACCCCAAAGAACGCCTGAAACTAAGGCTTGTTTTGATTGTCTTAAAATTTCTTGAACTCTGTTCTCAATTTTTTCTTCTGAATAAAAGGGCAGAATATTTTGGATGTATGCTTTTCTAAAAAAATAATTAGGAGAAACTTTTCGTTCTTTAACACATTCAAAAAGTATTTTCATGAAAACCTTTGAGGTGTGTTTTTTAGATGTAATTGGAACAAGTAAAGCTGTTTTTTTTACACCTGAATCTTCAATTGCGAGGGTAGTTGCAATCATTGCCCCAAGTGAATGACCTATACAATAATATTCAGGTAAATTTAAATGAGCCATTAATGTTTTCAAACTTTTTACAACATTTTTTAGTTTTGGGGTCCAGTATGTTGATTGTCCATGGCCAGGTAAATCAATTGAAATTACTTTATATTTTTTAGAAAGTTCATCAGTAAATTTTTCCGTTGTGCTGCTATCTGTAAACATTCCATGGATAAAAAGTAATGGTTTTCCCTTCCCTAAAACCGTATATGCTAGTCTTCCCTTTCCAAAGTTTAAGAATTCCATGTTTTATGTCTCATTTTAATAAAAATTTAGAAGTTTAAATGAATTTAGGAAGTTTGGTCTTCTTTGTTCAAGTTATATCAAAATGTTTATTAGTAATCTTGAAAAGATTTAAGGTGTTGATTTTGATTGGTGGGCCTTCTGCAAGTGGAAAGAGTACTTTGGCAAAGAAACTCGCTAAGAAGATTAATGCGACTGTTATTGAAATGGATAATTTTTTTTATACTAAAGTGGAAAGGACTGATTTGGATTTAGGAAAAAATTATGATGACCCAAAAGTGTTTAATTGGGAATTGTTTCATTCAACAATTGAAAAAATTTTAATAGACAAAAAAGTAAACATGCCAATATACAATAAAAAGAATGGAACAAGAAAATTTAAGGAAGTGACTGCAAATGAAGTTATTATTGTGGAAGGAATTTGGGCCCTAAATAAACGAACAAAGCTGAATACGAATTTAAAAATTTTTCTTGATGTAAAATCCAATGTTAGACTTGAACGTAGATTGAGTAGAGATACTTGGAGTTTTGATAGACGCAGAAATAAAATTATTAAAAATTGGGTTGCAGATGTTTTGCCAAGTGAAAAACGTTATATTCTCCCCGATAAAAAAAGGGCAGACGTCATAATTAATGAAAAGGAGAAGGAACCAATTAATTTAATTTTAAAATTAATTAAAAATAAAAGTTAAGGTTTTTATTTAATTGGAATTTGCGGGGGATGTGATTTGAACACACGAACCCACTTGGGACAGGATCCTAAGTCCTGCGCGTTTGGCCAGACTCCGCCACCCCCGCTTCTTAAACTATCATATGGAACACTTCTCTCTTAAAAACTTGTCTTTGCTAAGTATTATAAAGTCATTATGTCGTAGTAAAAGTATGAAGAACGAAATAAAAAATAATTTTTATCTTTCAGACAATATTGATCAGATTACTCAAACAATTTTGAATGAAATTAAGAGTTATTCGAATGAAAAGTTAGATTGTTAAATATTTAGCGCTTTCAAAGGGTAAAAATATTAATGAACTTATAAGAAAAATGGACGATGCTTATTCAAAATGCATAAGTTCTGGCAATGAATATCGTGGAAATGATTGTTTTGTATTTGAAGATAAAAGTATTTTGAAAATAAATGAAGGAGATAAAATTTTATTTTTGAATATATATCAAAAGAATGATCTTCCTGAATCTGGAGCTAGATTACTTAGTGATGCTTTTATGATGGCATATGCGAATTTGGAGTATTCTAAAGTTTCACAGGTTGAATAAATTCTCTTATTTTCTTAATTTTTTTTGGGTCGATATCAAGACCCAATTTTTCATAAATTTCAATTTCTTCACTTAAGTTCATCACATTAAGATGAACGCCTTCTAATTTTATTGGAGAGGTTTTTGGAAGTTTTGGTGTTGTCCATTCACCCTTCACTTTTTTTTCTAAGTTTCCCATGACTTCAACACTAAATTTATTAATATCAAATTTCCCAAACCAAGTTCGATAATTATTTGTTTTTACAAAACGAACAGGTGTGTTAACTTCAGATTCAAAAAGTTCTTGAAATTTAAGTGCCCCTTTTTTATTAGTCAAAATATCTATACTTCTTGAATTAACATTTACTCCTCTGATTCTAAGGCCTGCACCACCAATTAATACATATTTTATTTTTGATTCTTTTAGAGTTTTAGCAATTTTAAGAACTGTACTTTTCATCCTAACGTCTTTGAAACAAATTCCTGGTGCAAAAAACTTCACTTTTTTATATCTACGTTCGGCTTCATCTAAAAGTTTCTTATCAGTTATTTTTTTTAAAACCAAAGATAATTGTCTTGAAACTTCTTTTCTAGATTGTCTTTTTCTGAAAACAATATTTGTAAAGAGTGAGACAGTTGTACTCCACTTAAAAAATGAAACACCGTCCACTTGTTTTAGAAATAAAGCTTCTTCACTCTTTGGCTTGCCCTTTTTTCCATGTTCAGAAATACAATGAATAACTTCTTGGGTAAAATCTTTATCTGCTCCGTGTTTTTTTAACCAAATTTCAACCATTTCAGCTCCTGCTTTATGATGATTATTTTTGTCTCGAGTTTGTCCAATATCGTGAAGATATGCTGAAACCATTAAGACTTCAAAATCAAGTCCCCTTCCAAATTTTTTACATAAGTTAACAACATCTTCTGTGTGTTTCAATAACTTTTTATCTTTTTTAAAGACTGAAAGGGCATAATGCCTTGCACTTTCTACTATTCCATTAAATGTCATTATATTTCTTATTCCTTAGTTTTTATAAAGAAAAGTAAAAAAAAGAGTAAAAAAATACCTCAATTTTAAAATTATTTAATAAACGCTTTTAAATAACAAATGTAGATGTCGTTACATGGGAGAATTCAGAAGAGGACCGTCACGAGATCGTGACCGTGGGCCTCCTAAGGTGTTTAAAGCAATTTGTGCAGAATGTAAACAAGAATGCACAGTTCCATTTGAACCAACACAAGGTAGACCAGTTTATTGCAAAGAATGTTTTGCTAAGAGACGTAGGTAAGTTTTCCCTTAATTGGGATTTGCTTTTTCTAATTTTATTTTTATTTTTTTTAATTTAGGTGAGGATAGTCTAAAAAAGTTCATTTATGGTCTCTGCGTCCTTTAAGAAGCGTAACATATTTTTTTACATCTTTGGTTTCTTTTTGTAATAAAGAGTCTAAAGTTTCATAAAGAGTTTCAATTTGTGAAATGAGGGAAGTATATGTTTTTTTGAAGGTGTTATTAAATTGTTGTCTTGATAGGAGATATTTATCTGTTGTTTTTTTATTAGAAACGGTTTTAATTAAATTGTCATATATTTCGTTTAGGTTGTAATAACTAGATAAAAGGGTTATGACTTCTAAATCTATTTTTGAAAAAAATTTTATTTGTATTGAAGGGTCAAGAGTTTGATTTAATGTATGAGCTTCAAAGAATTTTTTTTCTTCAAGAAGGTCTTTGACTTGCATATATGTTCCCATAATTTCCTCAGAAACTTTTATGTCACCTATACTGTAACGCAACATAGTTTAGTTTGTTTAAGACAAATAAAAAATTGATGGTTGGATAAAGTAACGGGTGTCAGTAATTTAAACCTGCTGTGGATGACTTTCCATGGGTTTGTCATTAGTAAATAAGGTTGATAAAGATTCTGATTTGTTTTGTTTTTTAGAAACAGAGGAAATTTCAACAGTTGGTTTTGGTTATTATCATAAAACATTTATTATTTTTCCAATTGAAATTGAAGAAGTTTATAAAGAAGGTGGGTGTGGATTTTTTGAAGTTTCCCCAGCTCTAAATCCCTTGACCAATAAAAATGAATCTCTTATAATTTCAGGTTATGAATATAGAAATGACTTTTTTTATAAAATTGAAGAAGTTTTAGAAATTCCAATAACTGAACCTTATTGTTATAAGTTTAAGGCATATAATGAAGGAACATTTTCAAGAGCAGAGCCCTTTTCTTGGGTTGAAACTAAAATGGGTGGAAGTAACTTACCTAAGTTTGGAACTAAAGAAGATTTTAGTAAATTTGAAATTGCTTTTTCTGATTTAGAATTTAGGAAAAATTCACTAATGCATCGAATAGATCATAAATATTTACCTTCAACAAGTACTATAGGAAATCTCTCAGAGGAATATTTCGGCGATGGGGTAATCAAAGCAACTGCATTAAATAAAGTTAAAGAAATTCTCAATCGTGCAGCACAAGAAGTTTTGATGCCAATTGAAAATTCAAGTGTAAAACATACTATTTCAGGGCCTGTTTGTATTAATAAGGATATTCGACATTATAATAAACAAACTAAGGCGTATGAAAAAATTGATTTCAAAAAAGAATCTCCAGTTTATTTTTCATATGGAGGTAATAAAATTGACCCGCATTATTTTTTTAAGATTGCTCCGGGACGTAACAACGAAATTTGGATTAAACCTAAGAATAAATCTGCAAAAATTGTTTTAATGGAACAGTTCAAAAAATTTGCCGAGGAAATGTTTCCTTCGACTGAGTATACATATCAATCTTAATTTTATGTTGGAATATAAAAAAATTAAAAAAAGGGATGCGTTTCCCTAAAATGATTATTCTTGTGTTTGACCAAAACTAATAAGAACTTTGTTTGCACCTGGTATTAATCTTTTCGAGTAAGATGCAGAAACATTTCCTTTTTGGTACTTGAAATGTATTCCTAGATTTTTTGCAACAGTTTCTAGGATATTTAATTCATTACATGCAAGATTGTTCATTGAAGACAAATAAAAAAATTTAATACCGCCTTCTCCATTTTGAAGTGAGATGTCGATTTTTTTCATAAAGTCTTCATAACGTTGGTTTCTGTTATATTGTTTTTTTTCATTCATTCCCTCTAAAAAGGTTTTTTGTTTTTCATCCGTTTTTTCTAAAAAGGTTTCTTGGTTTTCATTCATTCTTTCTAAAATTGTTTCTTGTTGTGATATATATTCACTCATTTTTATTTTCTCCATTTGCCTAGAAAAATCAATTAAATTATTCACTTGCGTGAACTTTGATTTATGTGTGATTCGATCTGTTCAATCTCCTTAAGACTTTAAACAAAAAAATTGCCCGCAATATTTATGCTATAGGCGCTTTCACATTATTTTCTTCTTTAGCAAATATATCTTTTTTGAGGGTTTTTAAGGGTTCGGATTATTCTTGTTAAATTTATTAAAAATTGGTTTAAAATGGGGTCAGGGGGATTTGAACCCCCGCGAGCAGGTCTCTCCTATGTACCCGCTCTAGATCATTCCAAGTTCTGTCAACGGTATAAGACAGAAACAAGGTCAGCGCTCCATAACTGGAGCCTGCCAGGCTACCGTTACCTCATGACCCCTACTATTGTGTGTTGAGGAAGTAAGTTTTAAGGTTTGTGGGTTGAAATTTAATTAAATTTTGTTAAAAAAGAGAAAAAAGGTAATTTATTTTTATTGTATTGACAACTTTTAAAATGAAACAAAACCTAAGCTACTGATGAATACTTCACAAATTTATCCCTTTGTTATTTTATTCTCATTTAGTTTCTTTTTATTTTCATTAAGAAAACTTAAGTTTTGTAAGAAGAATTTGAAGTATCTTATTAGTATTTTATTTGTTTCTTTGTGTTTATTAATGCTTAAAACGCCGAAGATTCTTGTATTTGGAGAATTTTTTTATTTAAGTGAAGCTGAAAAAATTGTTTCAGATCCTTTTTCAGCTTCTCAGGTTTCTCGTCCTTTGGGGTTGAGTTTTATTTATAGTGTTTTTATGAGATTTGGATTTAGTGCACTTCTTTCTGCCAAAATTTTAAATACAGTTTTGAATTTAATTACGCCACTGGTGTTGTTTTTAGCATTGAGAAATTGGAAATCTGAGAAAGTTGCATTTATAACAACTATTTTGTTTTCTTTATGTTTTTCAAGATTGAGACTTCAAAAGACCTTTGTTTCTGAAATATCTTCTCTATTTTTTCTTTTAGTTTCTATTAAATTTTTTATTGATTTTATTAAAGATAAAAAAAATTTAGAATTATTAATTGGTTCTTTTTCCTTTTTCTTTCACATAAGACCTGAAAATTTCATAATAGCTTCACCCTTTATTTTGATTATTATTATGAAAATTAAATTAATAAAAGATAAAAATAAGAAATTTCTTTTAGCCTTCTTAATTTTCAATTTTCTTTTTTCGTCAGTACATATGTTTTCAAGAGCCACTAATCAAATAACCTGGGAACTTTCACCAAATGCAAGATTGAGTCAGTTTATGAATAATCTTGAAGGGAATTTAAAGTTTTTCACAACCTTTCCCTTCTTCAATATTTTTTTGTTTTTTGTAGTGCTGTTTAGGATTTTGACAAAAAAGGAAAAAACAGATTTAGTTACTAAAGTTTTTCTTTTTTCATTTTTCATTTCATTTTTAATTTTTACAAGTTTTGAGTTTGGCTCATTTTTTACAACACACGACCACGGTATTCGTTATTCATTAATTCCTGCAACCTTTTTGATTATATTTTCTTCAAGTTTTTTAAAATCAGAATTTTTAGATTACTCTTTAATTTTTATTTCAATATTTATGTTATTTTCTCCAGAATTATATTGTCTTTCGATAACAGAGGAGATTTTGGAAGAAACATTTAAATTATCAATAATAGATGAAACGGATAAAATTATTTTTTCACCCTCCACAGGTCTAAAATTCTTTTACCCTAATAAATTAATTTTAGATGCACCACTGATTTCAAATATTTCTGAAAAATATATTCTAATACGTAATCCTAAAGAAAGTTTGGATAATTCAATTGATAAATATTTGACAAATTGTAATGTTACTTTATTGAAAAAACAGAAGTTAGTTTTAGGTAGTTTGGGTGTGTTTAATGTTTCTTGTGAACCTTCTTCTAATTAAAAATTTAAATAAGGCGTTTCCTAACTTTAATTGCATTCACTGGACAAACTTCTACGCAGGTAAAACATTTAATACATTTTTTTCTATCTATAACGGCTTTACCGTTTTCCATATGAATGGCATTCACTGGACAATTTTTAATACAGGTTTGACATCCAGTACACAAGGAACCAACTTTGGGGATTCCAACCAATGAAGCAAGAATACCAAAATTTGGAAAAATACTGGCAAGTCTAACGGCTTTATATCCTTTTGACATTTTAAGTTTAATTTTTTTCTTTGGTCCAATTACTTCATATTTTTGAATTAAACCCAATTTTTGAGCTATTTCATTTGTGAAAACTTTGAATTTTGGATTTACCATTCCTATGGCAAAATTATCTACTTGAAATGGATTTTTTCCTGCGATTAACATATTTATTTCTTTTTTAGTTCCGCCTTTAGGGCCTTCTCCTTCCATCCCCCAAATTGAATCCATTACATAAAAAGTTGGAACTTTCTTCATAATTGAAAGAGCTAAATCAACTATCATTGTTGAAAATTTCGCAGGATTGATATATTTTGCATGAAATTCTTTTTTTACTAAACGAGGAGCAAGTCCATAAAAATTCTTAGTTGCTCCAGTGAATCCAGTTAACATATGAACTTTATATTTTGGAAGACTAATTATTCCATCAACTTCATTCACTATTTTACTTATTGGCATTGTTTGATCTTTTATGAAACCTTGAAGTTGGAGTTCAATTGCAGGATATTTGTCCACTTCAACAAAAGTAACATCTAATTTTTTTAATGCGTTTTTAATTTTTGTTTTTTTCAATAAGACGTTTAATGAATCTTGTCCTGCTGAACTATCTCCTAAATAAACATCACACCCCTTATCAATTAGGTATTCAACAACACCTTTTACAATTGAAGGGTGAGTTGTAGCAACAGCTTCGGGGGGTGTTGGACAAAGCAAATTGGGTTTTACGAGAATTTTCTGATTTTTAAAACCAGAGTTTTTAACTAACTTTTTTGAATTTTTTTCAGCTTCTTCATAAGAACTTTCAATAGTCAAAATTTTATTCATATTTAATCCAACTTTAAAGCTTATTATATATTTCCAATATAATTTAAATAACCATTTACAAAATGAATGTGCCAATGAGTCCAACATTTTCGGCTGCATTGACGTCTTCAATAGACGAATTTATGACTGGTAAATATGGCAGACCTCGAACTTTAGTTGAAATAATTACTTGGTTGTCAAATCAACTTGTTAAATCAAATCACCCAATTGGTAAGGCATTTGAATTGGCAACGAGAGAAGAACCTGAAGATGGAAATGATTTTTTTAGTCTTTTAAAGGCACCAAAACGACTTAAAGGAGAACTTGAAGCCTTTCTTAGCCCAGGAATTATTAATTTTAGTACCTCCATTGAAAGAGCAATGTTAGGACAATTGCCTTGGAATCAACTTCCTCTTGAATTCTTAATGGTCTGGATTTTTGGTAGAAATCGTTGGACGGTTGAGAATGCTAAACCAATTAAAGTTGGAGAAATGACCCGAATTGCATTTATTGTGAGAAATCCCAGTGGAATTCCTTTCTTATTGATTTCTGCATCTGGTGATACTGATGAATGTGCTGAAAAACAAGGAAAGGTAGTTCATGCCGAGTTTACTAAAACATTTAGTGAGGATCTTCCACGTTTTATTGTTACAATCAGTAATGAAAATGAAGGAAAATTTAAACAAGGATTACCTGGTGTAATTCGACTTCATTATCTTTCAAACTTTTTGATTAGTCATTCTTAAAGGTTTAACAAAAGTTTATAATTTTCTAAAGTATGGGGAAGAATGGAGGAAATGAAAGCAGTCATAGGAATAAAAACCCGTGAAGGCCGGTTGGGTGAGATTGGAAACGAACTTAAGAAGAGAAAAGAAGTTGAAAGCATCTTTGAGGTAACAGGTGAATTTGATGTCATTTCCTTGTGTAATTTTAAAGGAACTATTGGTCTTGAACGCTTCGTTAAAGAAGTTCTCCAATGGAAATATGTTGAAAGAACAACTACTTTCGTGGTTCTAAATATAGTTAAAGACAAATAAACTTGAAAAAGCTTATAAAACTTGGATTGACACATGGTTTAGGTGAAACCAATGAGTAACGGAAAATTCGAGGTTCCCGCAGAACTTGTGGAGAAGGTCCTTCAAATCATAGAGAAAGCAAGGACGACTGGAAAAATTAAGAAAGGAACAAATGAGACTACTAAGGCTATTGAACGCGGAAAAGCCAAGTTAGTTGCAATTGCAAATGATGTAGATCCTAAAGAAGTGGTTATGCATCTACCAATTTTAGCTGATGAAAAAAGTATTGTTTATGCTTTTGTTCCAACAAAAAAAGAGCTTGGAGCTGCAGCCGGACTTGGTGTCGGATGTTCTAGCGTAGCTGTAATGGATGTTGGAGACGGAAAAGCCGCTCTTAATGATTTAACTAAGAAATTAGCTGCTTTAAAGAAGGCGGATTAAAATGGGTACTGAATTAGGATTTCCTGCTAGAGTAATTGAGATTATTGGTAGGACGGGAACTAGAGGGGAAGTAATCCAAGTGAGATGTGAAGTCTTAGAAGGAAAAGACTCTGGTAAAGTACTTGTTAGGAATGTTAAAGGCCCTATTAGAGTTGACGATGTTTTAATGTTGCTTGATACCGTCATGCAAGCTAGACGTTTGGAGGCTAGAAAGAAATGAAATGTACTTTTTGTCGGAAAGAGTTACCAGTAATTGGTGTTATGAAGTACGTTAGAAGTAATGGGGACGTCAAATATTTTTGCAATGCAAAGTGCGAAAAAAGTTCTCTTTTAAAACGCGATTATCGTAAGCAGAAATGGGTTACTAAACAGAAAAAATAGGGGTTTCTTTATTTTCCCAAATTTTTTGGGAGTTTATTTTTTATCTTGTTCTTTTTAGATTTTCAATCTTTTTTTAATTGAAGGTTTTGTTATTCTTTATGGAATTTGTTAAAGATTTAAGGTGGAATTCGCATTCTTACACTTCTGACCTTGTTGAACAATTTGAATCTCAGGGTTTTCAAAGTACTGAACTTTTCAAAGTATCCGAAGTAATGTATAAAATGTGGACTGAAAAATCGAAAGTAATTTTGTCATTTACGTCAAATATGGTTACTTCTGGTTTGAGGGGTCTTTTTGCTCAATTGATTGAACTTGGTTTAGTTGACGCAGTTGTGACTACTGCTGGTTCTATTGAAGAAGATATAATGCGTGCAATGGGAGAAAAATTTCCATTAACAAGATTTGGTGCCGATGATATTGAACTCCACGAAAAAGGACATAATCGAGTTGGAAACATTATTGTAACTAATGATAGTTATATGAAATTTGAGGGCGTTATGAAAAAAATGATTGATAAAATTGTTGAAGAAAAAAGTGAATTAACAATAGTTGAATTTTTAGATAAACTCGGTTCACAACTTGAAGACACTAATTCAATATTATATCAAGCACATAAAAAAGGAATACCTGTTTTTTGTCCTGCAATTTCAGATGGTGCAATAGGATTTCATTTGTATATGGCAAGAGATAGATATCCAAATTTTAAACTTGACTTAATTGGAGATTTCAAAAAACTTATCTTTACATTTAGTCCTGATGATAAAAAAGGCATAATCGCCTTAGGGGGGGGCGTTTCAAAGCATTTTGCACTTCTTTCAACTTTAATTAATGGTGGGGCTGATTATGTTGTTTATTTAACAACTTCAACCGGATGGAGTGGACGTTTAAGTGGTGCTTCAACTAAGGAAGCAAAAAGTTGGGGAAAAGTTAAAGATGATTCAGATTCTGCAACAGTAATTGGAGATGTTACAATTAATTTTCCTTTGGCTGCCTTTAGAACTTTAGAAAAACTTCATATTGAGGCGAGAATTTAATGGCAAAATTTATTCTTGATTCTAAAAAAGTTATTGAACAAGTGAATTCACTGAAATCTTTAGGAGAGGTTTGGTATAATCTCAAAACAAATACCGAGGTGGGGAAAATTTTAGAGAACCAAACTAAAACAAAATTAGTTGCGACCGGTTTTAATAATTTAAAACGAATTTCCGACAAAAAACGTTCAGTTGTTTTACTTCAAGGAGAAACAAAGGAACAAATTAAAGACATGCTCCAATTAGGTGTTAATTCGTTTATTATTGATAATGAGCAAGATTTGAATAAGCTTCAAAAATTAACAGACACTGCTAATATTTTTTTAAGGATTAAATTTAAAGAGCATTCTGTTTATACTGGGAAATATTTTGTTTATGGTTTTGATTGGAGGCGTGCAGTTGAGCTTGTGAAAATAATTAAAGGAAATGTAGGAATTCACTTTCATCGAAAAACTCAGAATGTTGGTGAATGGTCTTTAGTTGATGACCTTAAACCCATTGTTAAAGAATTGGAAGGCTTAGTTGATTGTATTAATATTGGTGGTGGACTTCCTTCAACTTATCAAAATTCAAGCCCAAACATTAAACCAATTTTTGAAAAGATTAAAAAATTAAAAGATTTCTTGAGTGAAAGAAATATGAAATTAATTCTTGAACCTGGGAGATTTATTGCTGCACCTTCAGTTAAGCTTGAAACCAATGTTTTACTGGCTTATAACAAGAATTTAGTTGTAGATGCTTCAATTTTCAATGCGTATATGGACAGTTTTCTTTTCAATATGCGATTGCCAGTTGAAGGTGAAACAAAATCAGGTTTTCAATATTTGATTAAAGGAAAATCACCCGATTCACTTGATATCTTTAGATATAAAGTTTTTTTCAATAAAGAAAAAAAAGAAGGTGATAAAATTACATTCCTAAATGCAGGTGCATATAATTTCCATACTGATTTTTCTGATTTAGAAAGAATAAAAACAATAATAAAATAAAAATAATAAAAGAAAAGCGATTAGGATTTAATAAAATCCCAAACCATCTCAGCTGAATTTTGATAATCAAATATTTCAGATTCACTAAACCAATAAACAATTTCTTCTTTTGCTTCATTTGTGCTTCCACTTGCATGAATTGTATTAAACATACTTCTGAAGTCTAAATTTGCACATTGATAACTGTCCGGAGAAAAAGTTCCACGAAGAGTTCCCGGTTCTGCTGAAAATGGTTCTGTATTTCCCACAAGTTTTCGTCCCATTTTTACTGCTTTATTTCCTTCCCAAATCATTGCAACTACTGGTCCCTTTGAAATATATTTGATTAACCAACTTTTGATTGTTTTTCCAATTTCAATTGGGTCATCCGTATTCAAGTCTTTTTTAACGTCAACCCCTAATTTTTGATAACCTTTAAGGGTTTTTTCTCCAACAGAAGAGAACCATTCATTACTACTTGGATAAAATCCTGCAACCTTTTTTTCATTAGGTCTTGCCATTTTAATTGCTACAAGTTTGAGTCCCGTATTTTCAAATTTTTTTATTATTTTTCCAACAAGTCCCCTCATAACTCCGTCAGGTTTAACCATGATAAAAGTTCGTTCAGTCATACAAGAAGAAATTAAAGAAGTTTAAAGGTTTTCTCCTTTGTAAGTCCCTTCATATTCTTTATTGGTTTTTCCTTTTATCATAAAAATTTGAGCAACTCTGGCATTGCGATGTATAATTATTCCATGAGGATTGAATACAACAAGAAGTCCATAACCCCGTCCTTGGTATCCAGGGTCCCAAAGTGCACTAATTACAGTTGCTCCCATTCTCATAAGAGTTGAACGAGGTAAAACTATTCCAAGGGCGTCTTTTGGCATTTTTACGGCCTCTCCATACATAATTTTGTATGAACCCGGTTTCAAATGAATTTTATTTTCAGAAAATTCAAGTTTTTTTCCTTCAGGAACCTTGCGATTTTCATTTGAAAAATCAATTTCTCCTACAGAATCAATTTCAAAAACTTCAATAACTGTTAAATCAACCCCTGCAGGTTGAATTTGTTTATTTTTTATGGGATCCAAAAAATTAGCCATTTTTTCTCCAGATACGAACATTTCAATTTTCTTTCTAGAATTTTATAAAAATATAGGAAAAATCACCTTTTTTTAAAAAAAGGCAGCTTCAAGGCAAAGCTTTTAACCTCTTGAGTTGCTTTCAAATACACAAATAGGTGAAATAAAATGACAGGAATTTCGGAATTAGGACCCCGTTCACGGGGTATCGACTTGAAAGTAAAAGTTGTGGAAAAGAAGGAAGAACGAGAAGTAACAGCTCGTTCAACAGGAAGACAGCACAGAGTAGCTGAATTCCTCGTTGGAGATGACACTGGGTGCGTACTCATGAGTCTTTGGGATGATGCCATTGACACAATTGAAGTTGGCGCAACCTACGAACTAAAGAACGCTTATATTAATGTCTTCAAAAACTCAATGAAATTGAACGTTGGAAAATACGGAACAATGGAAAAGAGTGAAGAAAGTGTTGAAGCAAACACAGAACTTAATATATCTGAAAAGTTTGTTGAAAACCCACAAAGACGATTCTAAGCCACTAAAGTGGTTTATTTATTTTTCCCCCTTGGGGAATTTTTTTTATTTTTGATGATAGTTGTAACTTTAATCTCAATTATTTTTCTATTTTTTCTTTTCAACTAGGATTTTACTTTTTCCTGAAGGAATGACTCTTTGAATTTCATCTGCATCTATTTTTAACCATCTTGAAGCTTTTTTAATAATTTCACCGGGTTTTAAGTCACCAGGTTCAAGCCCCATCATTTTGTCAGCCCAAGGTTCAATAGCACTTTTTGGTCCACATATTACTATTCCGTCTTTTATTCCAATATATGTTTTTAGAATGGCTTTTCCCCACTCACGTTTTCCGCGAACCATAAATCCTCCCTTTGAAATATATTCGCCACTTGGTGCTTGTTTACTAAATTGAGTCCGAGGGGCATAAAATACATTAACTGAACCATATCCCCCAGTCCAAGCTTTTGAAAATATTCCAGCTGCGTGAATAGTTTCTTCAATAGTTTGTTTATCTGCTTCACCTTTAATTACAAAAAAAGGAGCACCAACAATATCTGCGTGAAAACAAAGTTCGTTTTCTTCAGTATTTTTTTTCATAACAACCTCATTACTTGTTGCGTCACGTCCCCCAATAACAAGTTTTCCGGTGCTTGAAGTAAACCATCTAAATTTTTCAAACCACTCACGTTTTTTTCTTTCTTTCATAACATCCTTTTTATTAATTGTATTGACCTTGGCGTTCTCCATTTTTTTAGCCAATTTTTTTAAAATTTCTTTAGCTCTTAGTGATTTAGCCTCTAATTTTTTCGCTTTTTGAAATAATTCGCTGGCATTTTTTGCTGCCGATTTTGTTGTATCAAGCTCAATTTCCACAAAAAAAAGAAGTCCCAAGGCTTAAAAATTCGCCGGAAAGATTATGGTGTGTTTGAGAAAGAATTTCAAGATGCAAAGGAAAAATATAAACAAAAACAATACTGTAAGGTTAAACAACTTTTAACACCAATCTTGTATTCAAATGCAGTAACTTCAGACGTTCTCAAACTTTTTGAAAATAATACAAAAAAAGCGGAAAAGTTTTTTCTTAAAAAGGCACGTAATTCAAGATATAGGGGGGAACTTGGAGATTCTTTAATTTATGTGAGGTGTGCCTTATCTGAAAATCCCCTAAGTATTAAAGCACAAAAATTTTTCAAAAAAATAAATCAAGAACATAATGAACAATTAAAAGACTATATTTACATTTTTTAAGTTTACTAACTTTTTTGCGGAATAGACGCAATTAATGATAATAATATTGAAGTTGCTTATAGTCTCCATTTAAAAAATAATAAACCTAGGATTAATGGAAAAATTAAAATACACGAGCTTTTAGTTCAAAAGGAATTAAGTGAAATAGATGAATATATGAATCTATTTTCAAAAACTCCTGAAAATAGAATTTCAATTTATCGTGTAGGAATACATTATCTAAAAGTGAATAAACTTTTAAAAAAATATGGGAGTCAGCTTACTAAAAAACAAAGGGGCCCATATGATAAAGCGAGAAATTTATTAAAAAGTGAGATTACCCCTCAAAAGAAGTGGAATGATAGACGTTTAGGTAATTTTGAGATTATGGTAGCAATATCTGTTATTGATGCTGAAAATAATTCGTTTGAAAAAGGATTAGTTCAAGCTTATGAACAATATCATCCTTAGTCAGTCAAAGCTTAAATAAAATCAGATTTACAGCCATTTATGGCTGAGATATTTGCAAATGCTCCTTTTAAACGTCTTTTGAAGGGAACGGGGAGACGAGTTGGTAACGACGCTGCTGAAGGATTAGCTGAGGTAACGGAAGAAATTGGATTCATTTTAGTTGAAGAAGCCTCAAAAATTGCAGCTGAACACAAAAGAAAAACAATTCGTAAGGAAGACATAATTGAAGCAAAGCGAAAATTATGGTAATCGCACTTCTCTTGGTTTTTTTTGGTTTCTTTGTAGTATTTTTTAGTTCTGGAGTTGATTTTATGACTACATATCTCCCAGAAAATCTTGTGAAGATTTCAATACCTATTGGTTTCATTGGGTGGGCAATTGAAAGTTTAATTACTAAAAGTTTCAGTCCCTTCCTAACTTCATTAAAATTTACCTTTCTCTCTTTTTTAATTGGTGGGATACTTTATTATTCGAAACATTGGGCAAGTGGAGATATGTGGTTGATGGCAGTAGCATCTTCACTACTTTCACCCGCATTCACTAATTTTTGGCCTAATTTCTTTTTATATTCACTTATTTGGTCGGGAATATTGGGAATTGCTTACTTTATTTATTTTTTCATAACTTCAGGAATTTATAAAAAATATCTTAAATTTATTCTAATTGTTTTATTGTCAGGAATATATACTTTTTTTAATATTAATACGGGATTAATTTTTCTTGCTTTAACTTTTCTTTTACTTGTTTTAGTTTCACGAAAAGATATTGATAATCTTTTCATAATTGAGAAAAAAACAAAAGACCTTGAAGAAGATGATTGGTTAATTGATGATTTAAAATTGGGAAAATTTTTAATAAAAGCATCATCACCAATAGGAATTAAAGAAGTAAAACTCGCAAGAAAATATGGAAGGGGTGAAATAAAAATTAAATCAGGCGTCCCTATGACACCCGCATTTTCACTAGCCTTACTCTCGCTTTTATTCGTTTAGTTTTCCTAAAACTAAATTTATTATACTAATGGCAAACAAAATTAACATTAAGAGAACGAAGAAGGAAAGAATACGTACATCCCCAGTAATTTTAGCATAAATTACAAAAACAATTACTATTCCTAAAATTATTGCTCCTTTGTTTTTATTCGACCCTGTAAGCAAAGTTCCCCACTTAATAAATTCACCATTATCTTCATCACTCATTGGTTTACCTCCATTGATTCACCTGGTTTCATGACTACAACTTGATCCGAACGTTTTGCAAGTTCATATGGATCGGCTTGAATTTCAGTGAATGTATTATAGTGCATTGGAATTAAAATTCGTGGTTGCATTTCCTCAGCAAGTTTAAGTGCTTCTTCGCCATTCATTGTATATGTTCCTCCTATTGGAAGAATTGCTACATCTGTATTAATCTTTGCGAGGTCTTTATGATACAAGGTGTCACCAGCATGATAAACTCTTAAACCATTAAAATCGAGTAAGAAACCAATTGGTAATTCTGATTGAGGGTGAACCGCTGGCATGGCTCTTAAAATAAATTTATCATATTTTAATTGATTTCCTGGTTTAACTTTAACTATTTTTAAACCAAGTTTGCGTTCAACAGGAGCAGGACCAATAATTTTTGGGTTTCTTTTTCTAGTTAATAATTGAATGGTTTTTATATCACAATGGTCAAAATGTTCGTGAGTTAAAAGAATAAAATTTGGATTAAGGTTTCGTGAATCAAAATTTTGTGGAATAATTCTTTTAGGGTTTTCAGACAAAAAAGGGTCTATTACTATTTCAATTCCCTCGTGGAGAATAAGAAAACCGGAATGACCTAAATATTGAATTTGCATATTAAAAAGTATCAAGGGTATTATTTAGAGTTTAAGGTACCATAAAATTGTAGGGAGTAGTAAGGAACCCATTAAATGTACACGCTCAACTTCATATTTATTAGCAATAAGACCTAAAATTAAAGAAAAAACAGCAAAATGAAGGGCTTTAGGATAAAAAAAGATTAAACAACTTAAAATAAAAATGAGTGAAACTTCTCTAAATTTTGAAATTTGATTTACAAATTTTACGAAATAGCGACTGAAAAGAAAAATCATAAAGAAAGAAAATAAAGCATAAATTGCAATTAAATCCGGATTAAAAGCCCCAATTTTTTCAACAGTTGCCATTCTTCCCTTACCAAAGAAAATAAGAGATTGAAATGAAAAAAGAAAAGAAGATAAGGTAAGAGCACCTGCAGCAGCTAATCCTTTTGACGAAGCTCCAAAGAATAAAATTAAAATAACATAAACTTGTGCAGGAGTAATTGCCGGAAATAATGAAATTAAAAGCCCCCCAATAAAACCAGTAAAAGCTTGAGGAAAATTCAAATTTATTTTTGCTTCAGTTACTTTTTGAATTGGAATTTTTTCTGAGACTAAGAGTCCAACTAAACCAAACATCGCAGTAAAATGAGCACCAAGAAGTGAATTACTATCAATTCCTGAACTAAACATAAAAATTCCATAAACGCCAGAAATAAGAAAGAACAAAAGAGCCTTTAAAGAATTTTTTGATTTTGAAATTGTTAAGGAAATTGTAAAAATGAGGAAGGGTAATGTAGCTCTTTTAAGAAAAGAATTAAAGTGAATAAAAAAAGAATATAAAGGAAAAGTTAATAAAAATAAAAAACACCCGAGTAAAGCCCCCCCAACAAAAGACATTATGGCTTCTTGCATCTTTCCTTTCTGCACCGCACATTGACTTGGAAGCAAAAGTGGTGTCATTTCACTTGTTGGAACCATCAAAATTCCAGGAATTATTGAAGTAAATAAAGAACCAAAAACAAGTCCAAATAATTGCGTTTTCTCTGAAAAAAGGTTCAAAATAATATTTGGATGAAAACCAGGAAAGCTGCCTAAAATTAAACCCAAAATGAGTGAAATCAACCTAATACATTAAGAAGGATTAAAATTAATGCAAATCCCAATATCATGAAGAGTACATGCCCAGGCTCAAGTTGAAGTTTCCCTGAAGCTTTTCCTGACCTGACTAATCCCCCTTGACTCGGAGGCAAACTAAATTTGTGTTTAGCCACGTCAATTCTTTACTTCTAGCTATATAACCCTTCTGCCAAAAACTAAAAAGTTTCACAAGCTACTTGAAAATATGATGTAGGGTGACTACAAGAAGGACAAGCTGTTGGGGGCGCTTTACCCTTATGAAGGTATCCACATTTTCTACAAACCCAATAAACATCTTCACTTTTCTTAAAAGTGGAATTATTTTCAATTTCTTTTAATAAATTTTTAAATCTCTCTTCGTGGTGTTTTTCTGCATTTGCAATAGCCATTAATCTTCGGGCAATTTTTGGAAATCCATCACTTTCAGCAACTTTTGCGAAATTGGGATACATAATAGTATGTTCATAATTTTCACCAGAAATTGCTGCTTTGAGATTTTCTTTAGTATTTCCCCATATTGTTGGAGCTTCAACTTCAACTTTAATTTCGGCGCAAATACAATCATTTTCTTTTTTTAATTGATTAATTAATTGAAATAACCACTTTGCGTGTTCTCTTTCATTCTCAGCTGTAAGTAAAAAAAGTTCTGAAACTTGTTCAAATCCTTCTTTTTTAGCTGTTTTAGCATAAAAAGTATATCGATTCCTCGCTTGACTTTCTCCAATAAATGCTTTTGTTAAATTTTCTATAGTGGTTTTCATAATGCTCACTTATCCTTAAAAACAAGGTTCTTTTTATATTTTTTCTCACAAAAAATCTTAAAGAACTCAAGACTAAGTTCTTGTGGATAAACAAACCATTATTGATTATTATTCTAGAATTGATGTTGCTACTGAATTAGTTCGTTTTTCTCAAAATAGAGAAGTAGGGGGGCGATATGAAAATGGGGGTTATGCTAAGCGACCTGGCGCTTTATTCTTTCCAAATGATGTTAAACGAATGGCGAGAGACAATATTATTAGTTTTCATACTAGTGTAGAACTTTGGCAAAATCCTGCTTCATTAGATGAGAGAATAGGGTGGGATTTTTTAATTGATCTTGATGCGCCAAAACTTGAACAGAGTAGAAAAGTTGCTGAAGCTTTAGTTGAATTACTACAAGCTCACGGAGTAAATTCAGTTCATATGAAATTTTCAGGAAGGGCAGGATTTCATATATTCGTTCCTTGGGTTGCCTTTGACCCTTCACTTTTGAATCGTTTTCCAGAAATCCCTCGTGCAATTGGATTATACTTAACTGATTATCTAAAAAAGGATGAAAATTTGACAAAGGAAGAACGACACGACGTAAAAATAGATAGTGTTGCAATTGCCTCACGACATTTAATGCGCGCACCTTATTCACTCAATGAAAAAAGCGGTTTAATTAGTATTCCAGTAAAGGACCCTTGGTTTGAAATTGAAAACGCTAAGATTGAAAATATTAAAGTTAAACCCTTTCTCTTGGATGCCAAGCCAGGGGAAGCCATGAGTCTTGTTGAAATGTCTATAGATTTTGTTGAAAAAGAAAAGCAAATCCCAAATTTTGTTCCACAAAGAATTGAAATTAAGAAAAGGGTTCCAGAACTTTTTTTTGCACCCTCAATAAAAAAAATGTTACAAGGAATGGCTGATGGTAGAAAAAGAAGTGAATTTATTATTCGTTCATATCTTAGCAATTTGGGATGGAATTGGGATGAGATTGAACATTTGCTTTTAGAATGGAATCAAAAAAACAGACCTCCCTTAAAAGAAACTTATATCAAAGGTCACATAAGATGGAATAAACGACAAAAAAATAAATTATTACCTCCCAACTTTAATCGTGATGGATTTTACAAAGATATGGGAATTTGGACTGAAGAATGTTCAACCCACAAAAATCCTCTTTCATATACTATTAGACGATATAAATGGCAGTTAAAACAGCAAAAGGAAGAGGAAGAAAAAAAAGCGAAAGAAGAAAAAAGAAAAAAAAAGAAAAATAAAATATCTAAATTAAAGGAAAAAGAAAAAACAAAAACTCCACCTGAAACAACAGGCACTTAATTTTTAAATCGCTGAACTTCCTTTAATTGTGATTAGTTTTGAACAACTTAGGGAAGTCCATAGGAAAGAACGTTCAAAACCAAGCGTTTTATTAATTTCACCTTCATTTTGGAAAGAAATCGCAGAATATATTTTTAAAAAAATGAAAAAATATGAGGAATTGCGTAAGAATACAAGTAGATTTACAGATAAAGTTTTAGTAAAGTTTGAAAGAGAACTTAGAAATGCCGCAAGAGTAATTGTGGAATTATACGCCTTGCGTGAAAGAAAAATTATTCTTTTAGCTTGGTCTGAAGTTGCTACTGACGAAAAAACTGATGTTCGAAGTTTAACTCTTGAAGAAAGAGAATTTTTTACTCGTATGGTTAATGTCATGAAAGGTTCTCGTAAAGAAATTCTTGATCGTGCCTTGGCAGGTGAAGAATCAACGGTTAAAGTTGATGAAGTTAAAGAGACGGACGGAAATCTCAAAATTGAAATTGTAGAAGAAGTTAAAGCATTTATGGGAACTGATTTGAATTTATATGGTCCCTATTCCATAGGGGACGTCATAAAACTGCCTGAAAAGTATGCAAAACTTTTACTTGAAAAAGGAAAAGCAAAAGAACACAAGACTTAAAAACATTTAAATGGGCGTATGTAGGTAGTAACTATGAAATTTCCAGCTAATATCAAGACACATTGTCCACTTTGTAAGGTGCACAGCACACATAAAGTTGTTGTCGTTAAAAAACATGAAAGGGGAACACTTAGTGGCGGTCAAAGACGATTTTTGAAAATTATGAAAGGTTATAGGGGATATCCAAGACCTAAAGTAACACCAGTAAAACAAACAAAAAAAATAGATATTAGGCTAAAATGTGAAAAGTGTAAAAAAATGCACACAAAAACAAAAACATTTAGAGCTAAGAAATTTGAACTACAGAGGTAAGAAAAATGTTAGTAACACCAGATTCAAGATTTATTAAGGTTAAATGTGCTCAATGTAAAAATGAGCAAATTATATTTGACAGGGCTTCAACAAAGGTTAATTGTTTAGTTTGCGGTAAACCTTTGGCAGAATCAAAGGGCGGAAAAGCCAAAATTCTAGCAAAAATCATTGGAGTTCTGGAGTAAGTTTAAAAACCACCTTTTCTTCTTTCTTTTAATGGCGATTAATCTTAAAAAAATGCCTGAAGAGGGCGACATAGTTTTGGCTATTGTTACAGGAACTACAGTTCATGCTGCTTTTGTTACTATTGATGGATATGAAAATGTTGAAGGCCTTATTCATATAAGTGAAGCTTCAAAAACGTGGGTTAAAAATCTTAAAACCCATTTTAGACCAAAACAAAAAATAGTTTGTAAAGTTCTTGAAATTAAAAAACGAGGTTTTGTTCACTTAAGTGTACGTCGAGTAAACGATTATGATCGACGAGCTAAATGGGATCAGATAAAAAGACAAAAACGAGTTGAAAATTTTATTGAAATCATTGCAAAAAAAACAAAGAAACCCTTTGATGAAGTTCACAAAATGTTACTTCCTTTTGAAAAAAAATATGGAGAAATTTATTTTGCTTTTGAAGAAGCAAAAAAAGAAGGTAAATCTTTTTTTAACTCATTAAAAGGAATAAACGATGAACTTTGGGAGTTAGTTGATAAAAGTATAACCTTACCTGTGGTTGAAATAGCCGGAACTTTAAATATAATTAGTACTGCAGGCAACGGTATTGAAAGAATTAAAACCATACTTAAAGGTACCGAAGAAAATATTTCTTATCTTAGTGCGCCGAATTATCGATTGCTTGTAAAAGCTCAAGATTACAAAGAAGCTGAAAAAAAAATAAATGAGTTACTCAAAGTACTTAATAAAAGAGCAAAAAAAACTGAGACTATTAGTTTTTCTCGTGAGAAGAAAAAATAGATTCAACAAAAAGAGTTACCATTTCATTTAATTCTTCCAAAGAACCGTCATTTACTATAATAAAATCGGCATCTTCAATAATTGAATCTATACCTATATCCCGTTTTTTCAAATCTATCTTTAAAAATTCTTCAAAACTTGAAAAAGTATCCCTACCTTGACGTTTTAAGACACGTTCATAACGCAAACGATCTGGAGCTACAACACCAATAACTTTTGCACCCTTTTCCCTAAAGAAATCCGTTTCTTCTTTCGCCATAAAACTTTCAATTACCCAATTTCCTTTAAGGTTTTTAATTTTTTCCCAAGCCATAATTGCCAAAGCGGCTTTTCCGTATTTTAGGCGAAGTGAATCTGCCTTTGCTCTTAAATTTTTACGAACTATTTCTTTTCCTTCCTTCTTCACTAATTCTCGAAGAATATTACTTAAAGATTCTTTTTGAAAATTATGTTTTATTAACAAATCACAAAAAGTTGATTCGCCTGCCCCAATACCACCACTAACAACTAAAATCATTTCATTTCCTCGGGTAATAAATTATTATTATCAAGCCAGTCTCTTTGAGCAGGTCTATATCTAAAAATTATGTCACACTTCTTATCAACTTCAATCTCCCACATCTTAATAATTACTAAATCACCTTCTCTTATCCAAAGACGACGCGAATATTTTCCAGGAACCCTTCCAATTCTAACTTTATTATCTTGACACCTAACATACATTTTATTATAACCTAAACGTTGTTCTACAATAGCATACATTTCACCAGATTTAGGGCGTCTAACCCTTATTTCTTCAGAAACTACGCCTTTTCTTTTCTTTTTCTTTCCTCTTTTTCTAAATACCAACATATCACCCGATATAACTCAACTCATCCCGAGGCTTTGTAAGCTTTTTCATCATTTGTTCTTCTAATTCTTTTGCTTTTGTAATTGCTTTATCTAATTCTTTGGCCTTAGTATTCATATCACTCATATCAAGCGTTATTCCTAAATATTTTGAAAATACTTCTAAAACAGCTTTAGATGACCTAGCGTCTGTAAACATTGGTCGCGAAAAAGTTTCACCCATTAAACAAATTCCTCGCATCCCTTTTAATTTTCCAAGACCAAGTAAGAGTCCACTTGCACCAACTATCATTCCAACGCGTTCACCGTTTTCAAAAATAACTCCTTTTTCTTTAAATTCTTCAATAAGTTTTTCATGAGTTACTGCACCAAGAACTTTTGGGTCCTTGGGAATCCCTTCAACCCCAAAACCTCCAACTGTTATTATTGATTTTACTCCTTGATTTTTTACAAATTCCAAAATTTTTTCGGTTATTTCATAATGTCCTTGAGGCGTCATACTTTGAAAATCACCCGTTAAAAAAATTAAATCGCGCTTTTTACCTTTTACAAAATAAAATTCATTTCTCGGTAAATGAACTACACTTTTTTTATCAATAAAAACATGATAAGGAAAATTATCGCTATAAACTTCAGCAAACTTTTTTGCATTTAATTTATCAATTAAATATTCAACTGTCATTTTTCCAACATTTCCAATTCCTGGCAAACCTTCAATTAAAACAGGTTTATAAAAAATTGGTCTATCGTGAATCTTCCATAATATCATTTTAATAATCCCCTTGCTTTCATTCGTTGTTTCCAAAATCTATCTTCAATTGAAAATTTTGGAGGAGCTGACGCCCCAGTTTTTTCACCACAACATTCATTTTTTAGTGTATACTTTAAACATTTCTTACATTTTTTCATTTGCACAGAGGAAGTAAAACGAAGGCTATAAAATGGTTTTCCCTTCTTAGTTGTATGAAGTTGGCAATAACTGGGACACCTGGAATTGGAAAAACAAGTGTCGCAAAATTACTTTCAAAAGTTACAAATTATTCCATAATTAATCTAAATTATTTACTTCTAAAAAATTTTAAAATACAAAAGGACGAAAATCGTGATACTTGGGAAGTTGATATTGAACGCGCAATTAAAGAAATAGAACTTCCTAAAAATTGTATACTTGAGGGTCACTTAAGTCATTTCTTTCCTGTTGATGCAATTATTGTTTTACGATGTAAGCCAAAACAACTTCTAAAACGACTAAGAGTAAAAAAGTGGTTTGCCACAAAAGTTGAGGAAAACACAGAATCTGAAGCTTTGAACCTAATTTCTGAAGAAGCAAGAGAACAACACCAAAAGGTGTTTGATTTAGATACAAGTAATTTAAAACCAATTGAAGTAGCAGAAAAAATTCAGAAATTAATGACAAAATGGGAATCAAATAAAACTTTAGATTTTCTGAAAAACCTTTAAAGGAAGGAGTAACTTTTAAACATGGAAAAAAATTTTCAAACTAAATTAATACAATTAGAATATCTAAATCAACAAATCAGAGGAATGCAGATGCATTTAAATGAAGTTACAAAGGCTGTTGATGAATTAAGTATTTTAAAAGTTGGACTAAAAAATCTTAAAACCTCTAAAAAAGGAGATGACCTTCTTATTCCACTTGGGGCTTCCTCATATGTTAAAGCAAATTTAAATGAAAGTGGCAAAGTTATAGTTAGTGTTGGGGCCGGGGTCTTTGTTGAAAAACCAATTAATGAAGCCGTTCCAATAGTCTCAAAACAAATTGAAGAATTAAAAAAACAGGAAGAAACAGTATTTCAGAATATTACTATGCTTAGTCAAGAATCAGAAAAATTAAGTTTTGAAATAAATTCTGCAATGAGGGCTGGTCAAGGTGTTTAATTTTTTAAAAAAGAAAATTAAACAAATTTTAACCAAAGTAAAAAAGGACATAACTCCTGAACTCGAAATTTTACTCTTAGAAGCCGGAGTTTCACTTGAAGTTGTGGATAACCTCATTAAAGACATTAAAGGGAAAGATAATGTCAAAAAAGCCCTTAAACAATCAATTCTGTCTGGACTTGAAGCAAAAAAAATCAAAGTCAAAAACAAACCATTTATTGTATTAATAACGGGAATCAATGGAACTGGTAAAACCACTTCATTAGCAAAGCTCGCTCATAGATTCTTGAAAAAAAAGAAAACTGTTGTTGTTGCAGCAAGTGACACTTTTAGAGCCGCAGCAATTGAACAACTCAGTGAACATTGCAAAAAACTTGGGATTAAAATGATTAAACATAATTATGGAGCCGATCCTTCAGCTGTTGCATTTGATACAATTCAATATGCAAAAGCTAAAGGAATAGATATTGTTATGATTGATACTTCTGGGCGTTTACATGTTGATTCAGGATTAATGAGAGAACTTGAAAAAATAAAAAAAGTTACAAAACCAGACCTTTCTCTCTTGGTAATTGATTCTACAACAGGAAATGATGCGGTTGAACAAGCAAAAGCTTTCAGTCATTTAATAGACGGCTTTATAATTTCAAAAGCAGACATTGATGAAAGAGGTGGGGCAATTATTTCAGTTTCAAAAGTTACCGGAAAACCAATTTACTTCATTGGAAAAGGTCAAAAATATGGCGATTTAGAAGAATTTTCACCAGAAAAAATTATTGAAGCATTAGACCTTTAAACTTGTTAGTAACAAAATCACATGTATAAATTGGTTATGAATAAGGAAGGAATAAAATATGCCTTACATAATCCAAAAGAAAAAAGAATACTAATTGAAGGAAAAAATAAATTCGCCATTGGAAATCTTATTGAAATTGATGAATTTAATGAATTAAATGGAAGAAATAAAGTAAAAAAATATCTTTTTTTTACTGATGATGTCTCTAAAGGTAAATATTTCATTAACAATAATTTAACTTATGTCGACTCTGCCAATAAATTTCCCATAAAAGCTAAACTCAAACCAAGTTTTGAAATGGACGATATTTATAAAAAACCACTTTTAGGGCTTGGAGCTACCGCCCTTGCAGGAACTTATGCATATCAACAAGTACTCTTAGGTTCAATTTATGGTGCACTTTTTGGGGCGCTTGGTCTTTTATTTACTCCTTTTGTTCTCGCATATACCTTACCTCTCGCAACAAAATTTGTAAATTTTGTAAATAAAGTCGGGGATTGTATTGAAAATAAAAAGCCCTTCCTTACTTACAAACAAGAAAAATTATTGGAAAATGCAAATTCTTACATAAACATAATTCAAAGATATGACAATCAAACACCTCAAACAAATCAAAATTCTCGACAAGGTTCAACCATAACAACTTAGTTTTTAAGTTAGGGTTGTTCCTTACTTTTGTGGATAGAAAAATTCTTGAAAAAGTGTTTGACAAACAAACCCTTCTATCAATCTATGATTTATTTAATAGGGGTGTCTTTCGGGAATTTGGTGGACCAATAGCCGATGGAAAAGAAGCCAGAGTATTTAGTGCAAGTAATGACCATAAATTAGCAGTTAAAATCTATAAAGCTGAAACAACAGCATTTGAATCACTTAAAGAATATATTAAGGGAGACCCAAGATTTTGGCATATAGGTGGGAATCAAAGAGCACTCCTTCGTGTTTGGGTAAAAAAAGAATTTGGAAATCTTAATAGAATGTTTAGGGCCGGAATTAGCTGTCCCAAACCCTTCGCATTTAGGAAAAATGTTCTTGTAATGGAGTTTATTGGTGAGAAAATAGCAGCACCCCAACTCAAAGAGGTTAAATTAAAAAATCCTGAAACAACATTCCATGAAATTATTGAAGACATACGAAAAATGTATCAAATTGCTAAATTAGTTCACGCTGATCTTAGTGAATATAATATTCTTTTTTATAAAAATAAACATGTCATAATTGATGTTGCTCAATCAGTAGATTTACGTCACCCACTTGCTAATACTTATTTGGAAAGAGATGTCCAAAATATTTGTAATTTCTTTTCAAAATTGATTGAAACCAATCCTAAAGAAATTAAAGAATATATTCAGAAAGAATTATAGATGATTAAAGAGGAAATAAAAGTGGAAGAAATAATTAGTATACCGGAAAACCGCATAGGAAATTTAGTCGGAAAAGGTGGAAGTGTAAAAAAAGCAATTGAAAAACAAGCTAATGTTAAATTAATTATTAAAGATGGCGTTGTTACTATCCTTGGCGAGAGCTTAAACATTTTAAAAACAAAAGATGTTATTAAAGCAATCGGCTTCGGATTTCCAAAAGATCAAGCATTTGAACTTTTAGAAGAAAATACACAAATAACTATTTTTGATATTGACGCTGCAGTTCCAGAATCACAAAGAAAACGAATTTTTGGACGAATAATCGGAGAACGGGGTAGAGTTAAAACTTTTCTTGAAAATAAACTTCAACTTAGGATTTTAATTACTTCAGAAAAAGTAGGGGCAATAGGTGACCCCATGAGGTCTCAAATACTCAGAGAAGTGTTAGAAAAACTACTAAAAGGCGCAACGCACGCTAACGTTTATAAATACCTTGAAAGAAGGCTTGCTTCAGTGGAAAACCTTTAAATACCCTTGGTTTTGATTATCCGTGGACGTTAATCAGGAATTCAATAAAAAATTTAGAGAAGTGGGCGTTGCTGAATTTTTTAGGAAGAATCTTCAGATGTTGGGTTATTCGGGTGCCATAAGAAGTTTTACTACAATTATTCATGAATCTACAACTAATGGATTAGATGCTTGTGAAGAATATGGAATTCTTCCTGAAATAAAAATTAAAATTAAAGATATTGGAAGTTCAAAAAAATCAAAAGGGAATACTAAACTTGAAAAGCTTCAAGAAAAATTAAATGAAGCTGAAAGGGCAGGAAAACCCGGTTTGATAAATAGATTAAAAGTTAAGATGGAAAGAGTTGAAAATGAAATCGCTGGTTCATCAGGACATTATATCATAAGTATTGAAGATAATGGACCTGGAGTTCCTTCAGAATATATTCCCAAGGTATTTGGAAGTATGTTGTCGGGAACTAAATTTCATAGATATGTTCAAAGCCGCGGTCAACAAGGAATTGGTGCTGTTGGAGCTGTTCTTTTTGGACAAATGACAACAGGAAAACCAACAAAAATTATGTCTTCAACCGGTGCTGGAAAAACCTCAATTGTTTTTCTTAAAGTTGATGTTGATAAAAATTCTGCCGAAATTATTGAAGAAAATGAAGTCGAATCAGATTGGAAAGGAACTAAACTTGTCACTGAATTTAAAAAAATAATTTATAGGAAGGGTGAACAAGGCCCATTTGAATATTTACGTAGAACTGCAATTGCTAATCCTCACGCAACAATAATATTAGAAGAACCAAATAAAAAAAAGACCATATGGCGACGAACAGCAAAAAGTCTGCCTCCGTTACCAAAGGAAATGAAACCCCATCCTTTAGGTTTATCTGCAGATGATTTACTTCGATTCGCAAAAAGATCTAATCTTAAAAAAGTTAGTAAATTTTTACAGTCATCATTTTCCAGAATAAGTTCAAATCGTTCTAAAGAAGTCATCAAAATAGCTAAAGTTGAAGACAAAGAACCTCAAAAACTTATTCACTCTGAAGCTGAAAGATTAACAACTGCATTTAAAACTGTAAAACTTCTTTCACCTTCAACTGAAGGACTTATTCCTATTGGGGAAAATCATTTGACCACTAGTTTGAAAAAAATACTCAATGCTAAATTTATAAGTGTATTAACAAGAAAACCAAGTGTTTATCGAGGTGGAATTCCTTTCCAAGTTGAAGTAGCTCTTGCATATGGTGGCGGTGCCGGAAAAAGTAATGAAAATGGGAAAAAAATGGAAATAATGCGTTTTGCAAATAAATCACCTTTATTATTTGATACTGGAAGTTGTGCAATAAGTAAATCAGTACGAAGTGTTAATTGGAAAAATTACAATATTAGTGACCTCGAAAAAGCTCCACTTACAATTTTTGTTAATATTATTTCACCACACATCCCTTACAAATCAGCAGGAAAACAAGCTTTAGCAGATAATGATGAAGTAATGAAAGAAATTAGATTTGCAGTAATGGATGTTGCTCGAAGATTGAAACGATATCTTTCTGGAATGAAACGCGAGGCAATAAAAATAAAACGCAGAAGTATTTTTTTGAAATACGCCCCAGAAGTTGCATGGGCACTAGGCGTTATAACTGACAAAGACCAAGAAAAAATTGAAGCTAAACTCATAAAAATTATACGAACAAAAGTAAAGTTAAAAGAAGAAAAAGAAGAAGCTGAAAAAAGGTCAACGAATAAGTGAATTCACTTTTTCCTTTTCAATTTTAAGATTCCAAATCCCATTCCTGTCAAAATAAGAAGAGGTAAGGTAAATCCAATTGCACCAAATAATAAAGAAAGGGCACCATTAAAACTATTTGAAAATGTTTCAAAAAGTTCAGATAATTCAACAAAAATCATACGTGAAAACGCTGTCATTTTTTCTTCAAATAAAATTCGAACAGTTGCAAACTCAACTGATTTCTCAAGTTCGGCCTGTCTTAATTCATAATATTTCAATTGTGCTTCCACAAAACTTAGTCTACTACTTATTTCCACTAAATCGGAAGTTTCATTAGCACTTTCAAATAAATCTAATAATCTAGAACGTTCAATTGTATAACTTTCAATACGGGCGGAAACATCATCATATTGATTTTTCACATCAGTAGTTGAAAGTGAATCACTCTCTAAGTTTCCAAGAGATTTAATTGAATCTAAAAATAATTCTAGATTTTCAGTAGGAATTTTCATAGTGATTGTTTCACTCTTTCGTTTCTCATAATTACCATTCACTCCAGAAACATAACCTTGAAAGGACATCATTAAATCCTTCATGGACAAACGCGCTTCTTCTAAATTTTCAACTTCTATTTTTTGATAAACATTAAAAGACAACATAGTGTTTTCACCACCATATTCATCCGTATTAAAAGCCATTTTTTCTGCACGAACAAAACTTATTTCCTCATCATAACTCCCTAAATAACTATTTTGAGGATAAGTATTTGCTTGATTAAACAACATAAACATTCCTACAATCGTAACAACCCAAATTAAACCAAAAATCATTATTTGTTTTTTCATAAAATCTTCTCAGTTTCAACTAATTTATTATTATCACACCACAGTTCCAATCTCAAAGAACTTAAAGTTTTATTGGGTTGAAGAATTAGTGTATTAGTTAGTATCCCTGTTCGTTTACTAAGAACAAAAATATTATTCCCTTCTTCATTCCCTTGCCCATCATAAATAAAGGGACCATAAGTTACAATATAACAAGATTTGTGCCAAGGAGCAGCATAACTAGCGGAAAAACTAAGTTTTCCCAATTCTAGGGAAGCTGATTGAATTTCAAGTTTATCTTCAATACTTGACCAAGAAGGCAAAATGAATAAAAAAGTTAAAACGAGCACACCAAGGAGTATTATAAATTCTTTATCCACCTAATTTTTTACTACTAAACTTTTTAACCTTTTAGATTCATTTTAAATGTGAAAATACTTGCAGTTGCGGATATACATGGAGATTTAAAAAAATTATATACTTTAATTGAAAATTTAGAAGAAAAACCAGATGCCATAATTGTTGCAGGTGATTTAACTCCCTTTGGTCCTAAAACTCTTGTAACTAAAATAAAATCTGCACTGGATAAAACTGCTCCTTATGTTTTTATGATACCTGGAAATGAAGACCCAAAAGATGTTAGAGAAGAAATGAAAAAATTGAAAATAGATATGCACAATAAATCTAAAAAAATAAAGGACACAACCTTAATTGGATTTGAAGGCGCTCAATGGCTTGAATCTGGAAATCAAGTTTTTATTAATTATGCCCCAGTACATGAAATCCTAAAGAAAACCAAGGGTAAAACAATTCTTGTTACTCATGTTCCTCCTTTTGATACAAAAGCGGATATTCTTTGGACGGGAAGTCATGTTGGGTCTCCTTTCTTAAGAAGTTTAGTTGAAGATTATCAACCCGACATGGTAATTTGTGGTCACATTCATGAATCTCGATGTATTGATACTGTTGGAAAAACAAAAATAGTGAACACCGGAGCACTCACTGACGGTTATGCTGCTTGGATAGACACTGAAAATTTTGATGTTTCTTTTTTCAAAATAAAGAAGAAGAAAATAGAAAAATTTATTGAGAAAGAAATAATTACTAAAGAATTAAAAGTATGATAAAAAATCTAAGATTTTTTAACTCTTTTTTCATTCACAACATCAAATAATGCTACTGCCAGAAGCACAAAAAGAGAAAAGAAAGTTGCACGCCCAGCCCAAAACTTATCTTGTCTTGTAATAAAGGTAATCAAATAAATTAGAGCAATAACAACTAAACCAAGTTCGTGATATATTTGCTTCAGTTTTTTCACAATAATTATCTAAATTGTTACTTTTAAACATTGTTGATTTTTAAACAAAGCCGAACTTAAATCTTGTGGGAGTTCAAATAAAAAAACTCATCAATCCAGAACCTATTTCATTTAGAATGTTAGAAGGAAAAAAACTGGCAATTGATACTTTCAATATATTATATCAGTTTATTACAACAATAAGACAACGCGACGGAACACCTTTAATGAATCAAGAAGGTAAAATTACTTCACATGTTTCTGGATTATTTTATAGGACGGCTAAATTAATTGAAAATGGTATTAGACCTTGCTTTGTTTTTGACGGGAAACCGCCCGAATTTAAATTAATTCGAAAAGAGCGAGAAAAAAAGAAAAAAAGAGCTGAAAAGAAACTTGAAGAAGCTAAAAAAAGAGGGGACCCCTTTAAAATTCAAATTTTCTCAAAACAATCTGCTAGACTTCATTCATATATGATTGACGATTCTAAACGTTTATTGACCCTCCTTGGAATACCTTGGATTCAAGCACCGAGTGAAGGTGAAGCTCAAGCCGCAGTAATGACAAAAAATAATGAAGTTTGGGCGACAGTTAGTCAAGATTTTGATGCCCTCCTTTTTGGTTCACTTAACCTTATTCGAAATTTAACAGTAAGTGGGAAACGAAAACTTCCAAAAAAAAATATGTATGTAACAGTTTCACCAGAATTAATTAAACTTAATCAAATTAAGAGTGCCCTTAATTTCTCTCAAGAAGAATTAATTGCTTTAGGTATTCTGGTCGGTACTGATTTCAATCCAGGGGGAATACATGGAATTGGTCCTATTAAGGCTAGAGACCTAATTAAAAAAAAGGGAATAGAAGCTCTTGAGGAAATTGAGTGGAAAGAAGAATGGCCAGAGGTAAAAACAATAATGAACTTTTTCTTAAATCCCCCTTATACTAAAAACTTTAATCTAAAATTGAAAAAACCTGAAGTCGATAAAGTGAATGAATTTTTAATTGAAGAAAATGACTTTTCAGAAAATCGAGTTACAAAAACTCTTAATATTTTTGAACGCGGTCCAAAAAATGATAAACAAGAAGGCCTTTCAACTTGGTTCTAAAAAATATACAAAAGACTAAGTGCGACAGGAATTGCAAAATTATCATCAAGTGGAGCAACAAGTTCTGCAATGAGATAAATGACTGCAGGAACTATAGCAGGTGAATAAAAATGTCGAGAAATTGCCCAAGCTGCAAGGAAACCGGCAAAAGTTCCTTCTACACTTTTTTTTGAATAAAGTCGTGTATAACCAAATAATTTACCAATCAAAGTAGATAAACCATCACCAAACGCAAGAACCAATAAAATCCAAGGTTGACCTAAATAAATTGGAAGAAAAGCCCCTAAACCATAATAAAAATTTCCCTTCCCCATCCATTCATTTGACCTTTTTGTTTCTTGTGCGAGACTTCTAAAAATAGGTAAGGACATAAGCAAGGGTGAAAGTGTTGCGAAAAGACAGAGCCCCAACCCAACATTTCTTGGAACCAACATAATAACAACTGCGGCAAACAACCCCATTGCACTATGCCAAACTTTTCGTTTAAGTTCTCCTTTTTGTTTAAAAATTCGTTTTTTTCGAATTTGATGCCACCTACCAAAACCAAATCCAAGTAAGAGACCTGAAACCCCTAAAAGTGGGTCATTTAAGTATCCTAAAAAGAAAATTAGCGTCGCAATCCAAAATTTACCATTAAAAACTGAAAGTGTTGCTAAAATCATGACATCAAGGGCAGGTGGTGCATTTGTAAATCGAAGAGAATTAGAAACCATGTATTTCAAGAGTGCACCTATCATCCCTGAAAGAAATAAAGAATAACTAATATCAAATCTTTTCTTTCGCATATACCAGATTAAAGTCGGTAACAAAATTAGTAAAAAAAGAAAGCCTTGAATCACAAGACGAATCCCTTCAAAAACTTTTAAGCTTTGCTTATGCTTTAGCTCCATCCATCAAATACTTTACAAGATTTGATTTAGCTCCCTCGTAAACATTTGGGTTTCCTAATCCACCATATCCAATAAGTTCAGTTATTACATCAGCTAAATCTTCAAATCTCCTATAATTTTCATCTGCAACCTTCCCAATTTTATTAAAAGAGTCACCAAAATCTTTTGAAATTTTATACATGTTGTTGACTCCTTCTTTATTTGCAGTTTTAATCTTTTCATTAACATCTTTAATTAGTTCCTGATACTTTCCATTTTCTCGAATTGGTTTCATAGATTCAAAATAAGCACTTTTTACAAAATCTTGTTCTTTTATACCTAAATAATCCTTTAATTTGTTTTTTCTTTTTTCAACGGACTCTTTTAAATTTTGATATTGAGAAATTTCTTTTTGAGATTGATTGTCTTTCATATTACCTGTTACTCCTTTTGAGTTTAAATATCTTATGGTCTCAAAAACGATCTTAAATGCGTCCTTTTAGACATTTTATCATAAGCTTTCAAATTTCCTTTTTTCAATAGAATGTCTGCCAAAACGCGAGCATCATACAAAGAATTAATTACAAATCCCTCAGAAGTGGTTTGCCCACCAGCCCTTCCAAGTTTAATATTTTTTTCAATTAAACTCCCTGGAGAGTTTACATAAGTTAATTCAAAAGAACGTAAAATTGCGGCCGAATCAAATTTATTCCAAGTGAAGTCCATTTTTCCCCCAATTACTGCCATATTTTTCGCAGGAACAACCCAAGTTCCTGACGAATCATAAACTTCAACTGTGTCTTCATTTATTGGAACGCGCTTTGCCAAAGCTACTTGAATTGGTCTCCCTGTACGCTCTTCTTCAATAATAATTTCTGCTTTCATTAAAGTTGTTTTACCCCTCCAAAATATCTTTATTTTATCACTAACTCCAAAAAAACTACCTTCAATAAGTTCACACCCATTATCAATAGCTTTGTTGAGGTAATTTGAATAAATTAATTCAGTATCAATTGTAGCTCCACTAAACCTCCTTTCTTTCAATTCAAAATCTTTACTGAAATGTGCAATAGTCTTCAATTTATTCAAAACAGCCTCAAACAACTTAAAATCTTTAATGGTTGAATTTTTTACTGGTTCGGGAATCAAAGGAGGAAGTTTTCCAAAAAGTCCAACTGAAATTCCCTTTTCAGCAAGTCTTGACGCTACATAAACAGAAGGTAATCCCATCCCAAGTATTGCCACATCCACGAAAAATTTAGCACTCCATAATTAAAAAACGTATGATACTACTAAAATAAAAAAATATCCAGCAAAGCTGGAACACAAAAATGAAGGAATTACCCACGGTAAGCGAGTTTAATATCTTCCTTCGTTACGGTCTTTCTTCCGGCGTGTCTTGCAAGCTGAACAGCCTTTGATGCAATCTCATTGGCAAAATCTTCCAAGACTTCCCTTAATGCATCTGCTGCATCCTCAGAAACTCTTGCTGCCCCCGCCCCTTTGACCAATCTTTTCATCGGTGCTAATGGTAATTCCATTTTTATCCCCTTAATACATAATGAACGGGTTTTTAATTGTTTCCAAAATAGAGTAATTAGCGTTAAGCGTTATTAAAAAAAAGACTTCTCCTGAGTTTTTATTTAATTGTGGGCAAGAAACTAACAAATTCTTGAAGATCTTTAAAAATTTCTTCAGCTTCTTGTCGCATTTTATCTAAAAGAATTAAGCGTTTTTTACGATAAAAATATCTATCCCTAAGTGCAAATAATGGACGAAGTAATAAACTATTCCCCCACGCATTAAGATAATCAGTAACAATAAAACCATGTATCCAAACATCTGCCCTTCCTTTTGGAACCATTGGAGGATTTTCACCACTAGATCCTGGTTTTGGAGTTGGACTCCATACAAATTTCCAACGAATTATGTGACCGCCTAATGCATACTTTCTTTCAATTTCATTAGTTGCCAACCACACCCCAACACAACCCTGACCTTTTGCATCTGCACTCAAATTATGAGCATATTTCCACTCATTAATCCCATGCCCCCTATCACTAACAAAATTCCAGAGTGCCTTATAGATATCAGGGATATAAAAACCTTCAAAATTAAAATGCATATCCCTAAACGCCCAATATCTTTTACTCATTTTCCTTACCTTTTAATTCTCATTTCTTCAATTAAAAGTTCGAAAATACCTGGTGCAACCTTAACTATGTCTCTTTCAGACACCATTCCAACAGGTTTACCTTCTTTCGAAACAATAATTCGTCGTACATCTTCTAAAATCAATTTTTTGGCAGCTTCAAAAACTGTCTTTGATGCATCAACCATTTTCAGAGGGGATGTCATAATATCTTTAGCTTGAAGTGTTTTAATCTCTTTTCCTGTTGAAACAATTTGAACTATGTTTTGTTTAGTAATTATCCCAACATACTTTTCTTCACTAGAAATTAAAATCCCTCCAATATCTTTCAATATCATTAACTCTGTCACTGATTGAATACTCGCATGTAAATCCAACGAAATAAGAGGAAACGACATTATATCTTTAACAAGAACATCTTTCACATCATCATTACCCCTAATTCTTATTTAGACTTTTGCCCGGCAAATTGTTTTAAACACTTACGACAATAATCGATGTGAGCTTCGAGAAAGTTGCCCTTCAGCTTGCAGGTGAAATTGTTCTTGCCGAAGCACCCGGCGTTGTAATGAGAAAGTGGCGTGAAATATTTGAAATTTCTCAAAAAACACTTTCAAGAAAACTTAAGGTAAGTTCTTCAGTCATTTCGGATTATGAATCAGGAAGACGTAAATCACCCGGAGTAAAATTAGTTTCAAGAATTGTTAGAGCTTTAATTAAAATTGATGAAGAAAAAGGTGGAAAAATTTTACAAGAATACGATAAACTCATAGGAGGGAGTAAATTTTTTGAAGCAATCTTAGCAATAAAAGAATTTCCCGAACCAAGAAAAATTAAAAACCTTTTCAAAGCAGTTCACGGTGAATTCTTAGTTGGAGAAACCAATCTCAACAATAATGTTTATGGATATACTGTAATCGACAGCATAAAAGCAATCATGGAACTAAGCCCCTTAGAACTTTCTATGATATATGGTGCAACAACACAACGTGCATTAATATTCACCGGTGTGAAGCATGGACGCAGTCCAATGCTTGCAATAAAACTCACAAGTTTAAAACCTTCAATGGTTGTACTTCACGGACCAATAAAAGAACCCGATAAACTGGGTATAGAACTAGCTAAAAGAGAAAGAATTCCCCTAGTACTTTCGCATGTAGAAACTGTTGAAAAACTAATTGAGAATTTGAGAGGGCTTGATTGAAAGGACAATTAAATTTAGAATTTTTAGTAATAACCTTTATTCTTATTACATATTTATCGACCGTTTTCATTTTATTTTCGTCAGCAAAGTCTTCACTAACCCATGCTGTTGATCAAAAAACAATAAATCAGCTTTCCCAATTAATTACTTTTATCAATCAACGTCCCGAAGGAAGCACCATAAAAAGTGAAATTAAACCTTTTCCAGGTAGAACTTTTACACTTTACTGTGATGCTTTAACAAAAATTTCAACCCCGTCTGAAGCCAAAACACTTAATGTTTTCACTTCTTGTACTAATCTAAACATCAGTAAACAAACATGTTTATCATTTGAAAAAACTTCAAGAGGTGTTAAAATTGAAATCTGTTGAATTTCTTATTGCAGTTGGACTCTTACTTTCATTATTCTCTTGGCTTTACACTTCATTTAATGAAATGAATTTTATTGCACAAGAAAAATTAGAAGAATTCAACAAATCTTTAATGAAAAGAAAAGCTAATTCACTCGTCAATCAAATGATAACTTATGGAGAACCATTTGAAATCAATGAAATTGAATTTGACCCTTCATTAGCAGGACTCCATAAAAAGATTTTTTCAGGACGATATAATTATGAAACTTATTCTCGGTGGTAAAATGCGTGGACAAATATTTGAATTATTATTTTATCCCTTTTTGGCACTCCTTCTTCTTTCATTTTTCTCCTTTTCAACTAAACAACTAATTTCAGAAATAAATACTTTAGACTATCTTTTTTCCCATTCAAGTAAAACAATAGAAACGTCAAATCTCTTACTTCTCAACCGTTCTTTGGACCATCTTCTAAATGTTTCAACTTCCCCCAAGAAAGGGAATTACAATATAAAACGACTAATAATATGCCAAAAAAACGATATTTTAACTGTAAAAGAATTAATATTTCCTTATATGCAATAAACTATGAAGGAAATTGTATTCTCAACTGCAAAACTTGAAATTAGCCCAAACAAATCATTTATTCTCAGATTTCCAGAATTTACTCTGAGTTTAATGTTTAACAAAAAAAAAGTGTTTGCAGAAATAATTCAAAAAAAAGCTAGAACTGTTTTCGAAGGAAAAGTGGAAAAAAATGAAAAAAAATTTGAAAATGCAGTTGAAAAATTGATGAAAAATCTTGAAAAAATAATTGAAATAAAATAAAGGGAACAAAATGGTTAATCCTTCAAAACTTGAAAAATTGTCTGTAAAAGGTTTTAAATCTTTTTCAAAACTTACTTCCTTACTCTTTTCACCAGGAATAACAGCAATCGTTGGACCTAATGGTTCAGGAAAAAGTAATGTTCTCGATTCCATAAGTTTTGTAATGGGCAGTTTAAGTTTCTCATCATTAAGAGCAAAAAGTGCAGGAAATTTACTCCACCTAGGTAAAACAAAAAAATCAACTAATGCTGAAATAACCCTTAAAATAAAAGTTCCAACTAATATTTCTGAAACAGGAAACCTTAAATTAGGGAGACAACTTTCTACAGATGGTACAAGCATATATAGACTAAATGAAAAACGTTCAACGAGACTTAATATTATTGACACCCTTGAATCAATTAATATTTTCCCAGACAGTCACAATATTGTAAGACAAGGAGACATTACTCGTTTTATAAATATGAATCCTCGAGAGCGTCGTTCACTAATCGAAGTTATAGCCGGCATTGAACTTTATGAAAAAAAGAAACATCGTGCGTTAACTGATTTAGAAAATGTTGAAACAAAAATTCAAAAAGTTGAAGCAGTTCATGGAGAACGAATGCGTGTTTTTACGAGATTAAAAGAAGAAAAAAAGAAAGTTGAACAATTTTATCACCTCAAATCACTCGAAGAAAGAGCGCGATATAGTTTACTTCTTAAACGTATTGAAAAATTGAATATTACCTCTCAAACTTTTCAAGAAGAAAAAGAAAAAAAAGGAGAAAAAATTAAAGAGTTAGAAGGCACAATTCTCAATAAAACCAAGGATTTAACAGAAATTAATGCTTTAATGGAAAAACGTGGACTAAAACAAAAAGTTGAAATAATAACAAAACTTGAAAGTCTTAATTTTAATCTAAAAAGAATTGAAGAAGAAAAAACGAGGAATTTTAAAGAAATTGAAACTACTCAAAATCGACTATCTTCAATTGAATCACAAATTGAGGGAATGTCACGAAGAAAAAAAGAAGTCAAACAAGAATTGATTGACAAGGGAAATAGACGGATTTCAATTAGTAAAAAAATTCAGGAATATAAAAAATACAGAGATAAATTAACTACCTTAGTTTCAAAAGCTAAACAAGATTATGAACGAAAACAAGAAGAATATCTTAAACTTAAAACAAGAAAAGAAAAATTAATTCTTCAACTAAAAGAACTTTCTTTAGAAAAAAACGCAAGCGAACAAATTAATTTTGAATTAAAAAAGAAAAAAGAAGAACAAGAAAAACGTAAACTTTCTCTTGAAACTGAAAAAAAGAAATTTCTAAAAGACCAAAAAGAAAGGGAAACGAAATTAAAAGAGATTGACTCAAATTTGAAAACAACTTCAATCAAATTTAAAACTTTACGAAAACAAGAACAGGAAATTATTTACTCGTCAAGTTTACCAGCAGGGGTCAGAAAATTAAAAAACAAAGGATTTAAATTACTTGGTGAGCTTGTTGACAACCCTAAAGAAATTATGCCTTTTGCTTTCAGCATAATTGCATCAAAAAACAAACTCGAGACTATTAAAACTGATTTAAATGAGGGTTGGGCTTTTATACTCCCTGATGATTTCAATCTAAGTGAATTGAAAAAAATTTCAAAAATAGGACAATCACTTGGAACAATAACTTCCTATGAATTTACTAACGAGAGTGAACGAAATTCAAAATTACAAATACTAAAAACTTCAATTAAAAAAATAGAACAACAAATTGAAAAACAAAAAAATGAAAAGTTTCGAATTGAAGCAAGACTTAATCAAAAATTTGATTCATATCAAATTGCCTCACTTCAAGATTCCTTAAAAAAGATAAAAAATGAAATAATTGAACGGAATGAAGATTTTAAAAAACTTAATGAAAAAATAGAAATCCTAAACACAAGAATTCTAAAACTTGGCGAAATTAAAGAACCTAAAATTCTAGAAGAAAAACGACTTGAGGAAATTTCTTCAAAAGTATTTTCTCTTGAAACCGAAACTCTTAGACTCAATTCTGAAATAAAATCTAATGAAGATATTTTGAAAAATCTTTTAGAACCCGAACTTTTAAATTATGAAAAGCTTAGAAAAACTTTACTTGAAGAAATAAACACAAAAAGAAAATTAATGAAATCAGATGAAGGAAATGATAATAAAATTAAGATAAAAATAAAATCTTATCAGCAAAAAGTTGGCGAATTAGACCGTCTTTTAAAAAATGATTTAGTAAAAAAAACTGAAGTTGAGACTTTCATCCAAACATCAAATTCTCAAATATTTCAATCAAAAGCCGAGAGAACAATCTTAGATGAACGCATAAAAAACATTAAAATAGAATTAAATTCAATCAAACAATCAAACCAGAAAGAACTTGAAATAATAGAAAATCCAAAAGAGATACTTCAAGAAGTTATTCATGAACTGGAAAAGTTAGGTGATTTAAATTTCAGGGCATCAAATGATTTTGAAAACATTAATAATTTAGTAAAAGACATAAGCGATAAATTAAACAAATTGAGACAAGAAAAAGATGCAATTCTTAAATTAATGAATGAAATTGATTCACAAAAAACTAAAGTATTCATGGAAACTTTCAATAAAATAAATAAAAATTTCTCAAAAATCTTTTCTGAAATAATTGATGGTGAAAGCAATCTTGAAATTGATGGAGACGACCCCTTTGAATCTGGAGTCCACATAATTACCTTCATACAAGGAAGAAAACTTCCATCAGAATCTCTTTCAGGGGGTCAAAAAACTCTTGCTGCAATTGCTTTTATTTTCGCAATTCAAGAAGTAAAACCCTCTCCTTTCTATATCTTTGATGAAGTTGAAGCTGCCTTAGATAAAACCAATAGTGAAAAATTTGTTTTAATGTTAAAGAGAATGAGTAAAACGACACAAATCATAATAATAACTCATAATGATGTTGTAGTTCGCGAATCTGACCAAATTATAGGTGTTTATATGCATAAAGGTAGAAGTAAATTAATCAGCCTTCCAAAAGAAAAAGTTCTGAAAGAAGCAGAAAGCTGGATTGGAACAAAGAAAGAAAAATAAGACCTCAGTGATCACCTCCTTGTCATCACACAATCAGAGTCAAGCCACTGTCATCATCGGTTTAAATAAAAATAAAATAAGAATTTATATGGATAGCTCATTACTTAGAAAAGTCTTCTAATTCTTCTTCAGAGTCCTCAAGATGTTTAGTAAATGGGTCTTTTTCCTTGCTTTCGGACTCTTCCTCAGCGTCTTCCATTCCTTCTAAAAAACTTTTTTGTTCCCAATCTTCGTCGTCTTCGTCACCATAATTTTCGTCGTCGACCATTTTAAACCAGTTCAACATCCATTTTAAAACTTACCATTAACTAAAAAGTCAATATTTTCTAGACTGTATCTGGAATAAACGTTTTTCCATCTATCCAAAGCTCTGGTTTTCTGTCTCTATACGCCTTACAAGCGCGCCTCCAACTAATTCTACCATCTAAATCAAATTCATTCATTTTTTCTTTTAAATCGCCCAGAAATTTGAGCATTTCTTGTTTTTCTCTAAAGTAAAAAACTGTTGCCGTTTCATTTAATTTTCCCCTACATTCTTTCACACAAGAATCAATCAATTTAAAAATCTTTATCAAATTTTCCTCAGAAAAATCTGACTCCCAAAAAATTATAGATTTAAAGCATTTATCACAGGGACTAGGTAACTTATTAGTTTTATAATACTCATCTAAATAATTATCATTTGGCCCCGGACAAACCCATTGTTTTTCACCAAATGGATACCAACCAAAAAGTTCAATAGCTTCTTTTACTTTTTTGAAGTCCAATGACATCAATACTTAATAGTTGCTGAAATTTAAAAAAGAAAGGGATTTTTAATCCCATTTATGTTCTGGATTTTTTGGAACAATAATCCACGCAACAACATACAAAAGTATACCAATACCCCATAAAAATGAAGCTAAAGCCCAAGGTAAACGAATTAACGTTGGGTCTACATCAAAATATTCAGCAACTCCACCACAAACCCCCCCAAGAAGTTTCTTATTCCCTGATCGATAAAGTCTCTTAGTCTGAGATTTCTTTGTTGTTTTTATTACTCTTTTTGCTTTTGTTTTTACAATCCTTTTTGCCGTTCTCGTCTTTTTCACAGTTGTCTTCCTTGTTCTAGCTGTTTTAGTTTTTATTTTTTTTGCAACCATATCATCACCTAATTCTAATTCTCCGTGCTTTGTGTTTTTATCCTTTTGTTTTTTAATCCTTTCTTATTGTTTCATCAATAATTCTTAAGAAATATCACGACGATTAAATAAAATCAATCCAGAAAGCAAAACATTTTCAGAAATTTCAAAATCAGAAACACCCTCAAGAGTAATATACTTTTCAAGAGTTCCACTTTCATCAAATAAATATAATAAATCCCCAGCAGAAACAATATATTTGCCTTCATAAAAACTTAATTTAGAAGGGGTTCCCCCAGCTAAAGGATTTAATTGAGATGCAAAAACAGAAAAAAACAATAAAAAGAATAATAATTTTTTTCTCACTAAACTAAATATTCCAATAATTATTAT
>JAUUZA010000020.1 GCA_030590165.1 Candidatus Altarchaeota archaeon | reverse complement strand
AGTTTGAAATTAAAGAAATCAATTTCAGAAGCGTTTGGGTATAAGTCGTTTCATTTGTTCAAATATACTTTAGTGGGTATGAATTATAATACGAGGGCAAGATTTCATCACGCCTTGCGACAAAAAGTGAATGAAAAAAATATTATAAAATTAAAATCAGCAGTTTTAGTGCCTGTGGAAAATTCACAAAATTTCAATGATTTTTTAAATTTTTGGAAACTTACTTACAAAAAACACAATGTTTTGTTTCCTGAGCAAGATTATCTTTTTTTAAAACATAATTAATCTGATTTTATTTCGTCCCCTAAATCCTTCCAAATCCCACTAAAAACATACCCAGCAAGTTGATTCATTGAAGCTAATTTTGGCAATATCCGTTTCTCAAGACTAACCTTGTCCTTAGCAATCAATTCAATCATATCTGGCTCAACTACAAAGGAACCCGAAGAAACAAGGTGATTTTCAGATTTAGCCGGCTTTTCCTTAAAACCAACAACATGAGTCCCCTTTATTTCAGGAATACCATATTTTTTTGGTTCATTTGAAGTAGTGAGTCCAACAGTAACAAAAACATTTTGATCGACATGAAATCTATACATATCAGAATAATCGAGGGAAGAAATTGTGTCTCCATATACTAAGAAAAAAGTATCAGTGATTAAATGGCGAGTTTGTTTTAATGCACCCCCAGTCCCAGATTCTTTATCATTAACATATAAGAATTCACCTTCTTTATTTTTTACATAATCACGAATTAAAGTTAAATCTTCACCCACAAAAATAAATCGAGTAACTCCTGCTGAAGAAAGATTTTCTAAATGATAATCAAGAATTTTTTTATCCTTATAATTTTCTAAAATAATATTTTCTTTTTGAGAACCAACGAGTATTACTGCAGTTTTTGGATTAACAGTAAGTAAAGCTTTTTCAATTAATTTATCAAAAACAGAAGAACGACTCTCAGCTAGTTTTCCAATGAGTCTATCAGCCTTTTTCAATAACCCCTCATCCAGGGTTAAGCTGATTCTTTTCTTCATACTTAGTAATACTCCACTAGTTTATATTTTCAATGCTAATTTTATGGCAGTTTCAAGTAGTTTTTGAACTTCCTCAATATTAAATTTTTCTGTATTGAGAACTAAATCATAAACACTCAAATCATTCAAATTAATTTCATAAACTTCTTTGTATGCAATTTGGTCTTCTTTATCACGAGAAATCATTTTTTTTATTGCAGTATTTTCATCTATATTTTCTCTGAGTGAAATTCTTTTTCCACGTACTTCAACTGGTGCAGTTACAAAAATTTTGAAGTCAGCATTATCTCCAGCCATGTATCCAGAGAGGCGAGCGTCAATTACAACTCCACCTTTTTTTGCAAGGTTTTTCACAAAGTTATCTGCTTCATTATGAAGTGAAGCACTTACTGTTTTCATGAATTCACCAATAGGTAATCCAGCTTCACTGGCTTTTTGTCTAAAGAAACTCCCAACAGAATAATACGTCAGTCCAAATTCTTTTGCAATAAGTTTTGCAACAGTGCTTTTTCCACTCCCTGCGGGACCACTAACTGTAATTGTAACCATATTAATTTTTATTGTGGGTCATATATGAAGGTTTTAGTTTCTCCATTATTCAACAACATTCTGTAATCAGTATTAAGACCATTAAAGAACCATAATCTAGTAAAAGTAGAGTGCATTGATACCTGATCACCAAGAATAGCTATTTGTCTTGGATAAACTATGATAGATTGATTTAATCTTTCTAAGTTCCCAAATATTTGAGACTTACAGTATCCGATTGGTTCACAAACCATCATATTTGATGCAAAATGTGCAAATTCATCAACAAAACCGAACCATCTTGAAATTTGATTATTAATTAAATTTCCAACAATATAAACAGGCCCCGTTTCAAGCATAACTTCACCAATTGCGACTGGACCATAATCATCAGAATATCCAGTGTAAATTTCAATTAAACCAAATTCAGTTGCGTGAACATAACCTCCTTCTTGATTTTGAGCCGGGCTCATTTGGTTTAATACATTACTCATTCCACCGAGAGTAGAATATGCCCAATATTTTGGTAGCATGGCATAATCAATAGTGAAGTATGTTAGATTCCAATCCTCAACCCATGCAGTAGTATTTGTTACATCATCATTTGCAAAGAAGTGTCCAGTGTACCAATTTAATTTACCACCTGGACCAACATTCCCTCCATCTCCAAGACTAGTTGTATTGCCGAGAGTCTGAATCCAGTATCCATAATCCCACCATGTAACAACTGGTTCCCCTGCAGGAACATTAAACTGCATCCATTTGGCATTTTCAAACCAAGTAGTTGTAAGACTTGCACCACCCAAACTTTTAGCGTGTGATACGGAGTAAGGATATATTTGCCACAAAGTGAATATAATTAATAATGTTCCGGTGATTAGTGAACTGAACTTACGGTTCTTCATTGAGATATATATGACCCCTCCACAGAGTGCTGTCAAAATTAAGAAATTTAAAGTACTAAGAGGGATAACATACTTTGAATATGACATCCACAAAAGTGCTATGAGTATTGTTCCCCAAAATGACGCAGTTTCAAATAATTTATATCTATTTTTTATAATCATTTTTGCAAAATAGGCAGCACCAAGAGCCACACCAACAGAAGTGAATACAAATAATCTAACACTTGAAAATCCAGAGTAAATTGAGAATACTACTAAAGAGATTATCATTATAGTTTTCCATCCACCTTCAACCGGTTTCTTTGTATCTATTAATTTAGGCATGGAAAGCAAGAAAAGAAGGATAGGTGTTTGTGGTTGAAAATTAATTATAAGATAAATTATAGTTATTACGAGTGCGCCAGCATAGACATAATCTGGAGCTTCAGCTCCTTTTTTCGTAGCTAATTCATAGGCTTTTTGTAAAATAGGGAAAATTAATACACCAAGAGCTAAGAAGAAAAAACTACCTAATTGAGTCCAAAATGAATTACCAAGTAAATTCCAACTCCATGAAGTTTTTTGGTTTTCTGCTACTGTTTGACTGTGTGTAACTTTACCTGTAGTGAATGGACTCTGATATGTTGAGACGAATCTATTTACTATGAAGAGAGCGTCACCGAAAATAAGTAATGACGCAATCATTGCAAATACAGCACCAATTCCAACTGCAATTAAGAAGCGTTTTTTTCCAAACTTTTCAAGAAATTTTATTTTATAGAGTGAATGCAAACCAAGACCGAATATAGACATTCCTAAAATTCCAAGTGAAATTGGGTCCTTGTAAAATAAAGAATAACGAGGAACGAAGGCGTGCATCAAAACATATATTATTAATGAAACAGAAATTTGAGCGACTTTTTTTGTTTCCTCCTTTAATGCTAAAACAACTAAGAGTGGTGCAAGTGACATCGCAAAGAGAAGTTTTCCTCCCCATACTGCAGATATCATACCCATACTAATTCCACTATATACAGCAGGAAGCCATGTTTTTTTGTCTAAAGCTTCAGCAATGAAGTACCAACCAAGTAATCCTAAGAAAAAAGCAAGAGGCTCTTTATCTGCAAAACCTTGACTAGTCCTATACATATATGCGGGAATGATTGATAAAAAAAGTGCACTTATTCCAGAAACTCCAAATTTTCTTCCTAATAGAGCCATAGAAATTATACTCAGCAGTCCAAAGAAAGCAGGATAAAATTTAACTGCGGCCTTCAAATTACCAGCAAGTTTTCCAAGATAAACTAAGGTGTATGGAACTGCTGGTGCCAATTCAGGAGATTCCCAACCATAAGGATAATAACGCAGATTATCAGTACCTTCCCACGAACCAGTTTCCCAAATACCTTCAGAAACTCTCCAAAATAAATAAGGGTCAAATGCTTTGATATATGGCTCTCCTAATCCATAAAAACGAGTGTAAATCATAATTGCAATTGCAATACCGACGAGTATACTGGAATTCCAAAACTTACTTTTTTTAAGTTTATTCAAATGACTTGAGAATTCCACTATTTACACAACTTCATTGGTTTATAATATTTTAATGAAAGAGATATTAAATTAAAGACACAGTTTTGTTGTTATAGTGAGACGCATTTCGATTCGTTTGACTGGGGTGTTTATTCTTTTAATTTTATTATTAAGTTTCTTGGGATATTTCAGTTTTTTTGCGTCTATAAATTTTATTGAGAAGGAAGTTGGGCCTTTTACTATTGCATATGAAGAATATATTGGCCCTTATCAAGAAACAGGACAAATTATAGATAAAATTTATTATCAATTATTAGATGAAGGAATTATAACAACAAAAGGATTTGGAGTGTTCTATGATAATCCACGTGAAGTTAGGGGAAGTGAATTGAGGAGTATAGTTGGTTGCATTATTGAAGAAGATATTACAAAACTTTCAAATTCAAGTGAAAATTATCAAGTTCAGATTATTGATAGAAAATTAAATATACTCACCGAATTTCCCTACAAAAACGAAATGTCAATTTTATTTGGTATAATGAAAGTTTATCCGGCGCTTGAAGAATATATACGGAAAAATGAATATATTAGTACCCCAATAATGGAAATTTATGACCTTCCAAATGGAAAAATTACATATTTAACTGAAGTGGCCAAGTGACGCGAAGGGATTAATATCAAAAAATTTAGTTTCTTTTATGATACTCATCATCGCAGAAAAACCAAAGGCTGCTAAAAAGATTGCAGAAGCCTTGGGCGATGTTAGAACAAAGAAAGGGGGAACATCCTATTATTATGAAGTTGATGGTGGGTCTATTGTAGTTGCTTCGGCAGTAGGACATGTTTATGGCCTTGTTCCTGGGAGAGAAGGATATGATTTTCCAATTTTTGATGTAGTGTGGAAGCCGTCTTATTTAAAAAAAGGGTTTGAATATTCTCGGTCTTATGTCAATAATTTAACTGAACTTTCAAAATCAGCAAGTGAAATTATTATTGCAACAGATTATGATATTGAAGGCGGGGTTATTGGATTTAATATTTTAAAATTTGCAATGAATGAGAAATTAAAGAATGCAAAGAAAATGAAATTTTCAACACTCACTCCTAATGAATTGCGCAAATCATTTGATGAAGCACATTTTCATAATCAATATGAAAGTGGGATGATTGAAGCAGGGCTTCTTCGACATTATCTTGATTGGTTTTGGGGAATAAATTTGAGTCGAGCACTCATTCATACTTATAAAAAAAGCGGAAACTTTATGGTTCTTAGTACTGGAAGAGTACAAGGCCCAACTTTGAAAATATTAACTGACCGTGAAAGAGAAATTACAAAATTCAAAAGTTTTTATCTTTTTAAGATTTTAGCGAAGATAAAAGGATTTCTGGCAAAGGGCCCTGAAACTGAAGATATGAAAAAAGCTTTTGAGATTTTTAATTCACTAGTCTCTCCTGCAATTGTTGAAGAAGTTAAGAAAAATAAGAAAATATTGAGTCCGCCACCACCTTTCAATCTTACTGATTTACAAACTGAAGCAAGTAGAGTATTGAAGTATACTCCAAAGGTGACACTACAATTGGCCCAAAAATTATATGAGGACGGGATTATCAGTTATCCAAGAACCTCGAGTCAGCAATTACCAAAAGAATTAGACATTAAAGCAATTTTACAGAGCCTTACAAAGGTTTATTCCTTTGCTAAAGAGCTAATTGGGAAGAAGGCACATGAAGGTAAAAAAACAGACCCTGCACATCCAGCAATTTATCCTACTGGAACAATTCCAAGAGACAGAGAACCAAAAGAAATGAAGTTGTATGATTTAATTGCACGAAGATTTATGGCAACCTTTGGTGAAGATGCAATTAGAGAAAGTACAAAAATTATATTTAATATTTCAAAATATTCATTCACTATTGAAGGAAGAAAAACTTTAGTTAAAGGATACACTAAAAATTATCCTGCTGGATTAGAAGAAACTGAAACACCAAAGGTGAAAAAAGGTGATAAAATTATTGTTGATTATTTTGAACTTAAACGAGTTCAAAAAAGACCACCAAAGAGATATTCTGCTGCTGGTCTTTTGAAATTAATGGAAAAAATTAATTTAGGAACTAAGGCAACAAGAGCAGATATTATTCAACGGCTCTATGACAGAAAGTATATTGAAGAAAAAAGTATTCAAGTGACTGAATTAGGGGAAAGTGTTATTTCCTTACTTGAGGATGCCGCACCTGAAGTTGTTTCAATTGAATTAACCCATGAATTTGAGAAAAAGATGGATGATGTTAGTAAGGGAAAAATCAAAAAAGAAAAAATAATTGAAGAATCAAAAGTAAGATTAACTAAGCTTTTAAGTGGGTTTAAAGATGTTTCAGTAAAAAGGGTTGAACAAAAACCACCAAAGGGTGCAAAGAATGCAGGGGAATGTGAATGTGGTGGGACAATTTACGCACTTAAATCTATGAATAATAAAAGATATGCAAAATGCTTCAAATGTGGTAAGAGTTGGGGTTTGCCTCAAAGAGGAACAATGAAAATTCTTGACAAAACTTGTTCAAAATGTAAAAGAAAAATGATAGACATCAAAAGAAAAGACGCACACTTTAGTTTGTGTATGGAACATGGATTTGCTTAATCTGAGAGTTCACTCTTTGTAATCAAATTACATTCGCAATCTTTTCTTTTTGGGACAAAAAACATTTCACCCTTAGTTGACCTAAAATGATTTAGAAAAATAGATTTTTTGAAGAGTAAAAATTCTAAAATTTCTTTAGTAACTATGGCAATCCCTTCTCCAAAAGAATAAGGAACTGCTCTTAAAGGATTCCATAAAAATCTATTTAGTTTTGATGTAGTGTCCCCATAACTTTCATCAAGAAACAAGGGATTTTCTTTTGTCATACATTTAATACACGAAGTTTTTCCAGGGACAACGAGTGGTGGAATAAATCCTTCAGTTGAAGGAGACCCCATAAAAGGTACTTTATTTTTGAAACAAATATTTTGTAAATAATGTAGTACCTCCGTATAACTTGGTTCGTCTGCGGCATTTATTATTAAATCACAACCTTTAGTGAATTCTGTTAATTTTGAATTATCTTTTTTTGTAATTTTTAAATTAAGGGTTTTTACATTTATGAAAGGATTGAGATTTTTTATACGTTCTTTCATTACTTCGGTTTTAAATTTTCCTATATCTTTATATTCATAAAAAAATTGTCTAGGTAAATTATGTGAAGCAATATTATCAAAATCAATCAATCTTATTTCTCCAATACCTAAACCAATAAGAGACGTCAATAAGGCAGTACCTGAACCACCCAGCCCGACGACACATATTATTTTGCTCTTAAGTTTTTCTTGTAATTCAAAACCATTTTGGTTGAATAAATATTTTAAATGAAAAATATTTCTTGAATAATATTCAATTTCTTCCTCACTTAAAGAAGAATTAAAAGAGGTATCTGAAATTATTTCATTTTCTATAAGAAAAATAAAAGTTTTTTCTAATTTAGGGAGATTTAGGTCTGAATCAGAATAATTTAGTTCGCGAATAACTTCTCTTAAACTTTTACTTTTTGAAAGATTAAGAATTATATTTATATTTTTTTCCATGTCATAAACATAGTATTTATCACAAGTATAAGGCGAAGAAAAATGAATTTTTTTATTGGTTTCCTCGTATATTTCAATACCTTTTCTTACATAATATTTTTTATCAAAATTTATGTTTTTATCCATATTTTAATAAGTAGTGTAGATTTATTAAATTGTTCTTTACGTTGGTTTTTAAAAAATTAGTGAAATAAAATTTAAAATGAAAGTAAGATGTGAGTAATATTGAAATAAGGAGAAAGAGTACTGTTCTCGTATAAACTACGTGTTATCTAATCATTATTTATGGTTACCCTCACTATGTTCGTGTTTATCCCCACACTTACCATCATCAAGGGTGCTTATGTTTTGGTATTGTTTGAAGTTTCATTCTTAGTGAATGATTTGCTTGTGCAAAAGCATGAAACATTTGGATAGTATCATTTGTAATATTTTGAATTTCACGCAATTCTACTTCAATTTTAGCTGGTTTTTCAACAATTACTGCAGTTGGAGCAAGTCCCATTAAGAGTGTGAAGAATATTTCAAAATTTTCAGCTTTTACTCCGACATCTGCAAGAGAGGAAAAAATTCCATCTATCTCTTCAGTTGGTTCAAATTTAATATCATATAAATTTGCACCTTTCAAGGTTTTTAATTTTTCAATATGTTTTTTTAGAGAGTTTTCAACAAAACTCTTAGGTTTACCTTGAGACTCCACTATAAATCTCGCTTGTATCATATTACAAAAAAAAGCAAGGCTTTAATTAAGTTTCCTACAAATTTCCGACAATTTTAATAGTTTCATGACATTTTGGACAGGTTTTATCTTTTCCTAGAAAACTTGAAACTTGGTCTCTATCCCTAATTATAATGACAAAACCACAATTTGGACAACGAGTATTTTCAAGACCTTGTCCCCTAATATTTCCTCCATAAACAAAAGTTAATTTTTCTTTTGCAATTATTATAGCTCGTTTTAATGTTTCTAATGAGGTTTGTTCTTTATTGAGTTTATAGGATGAATGATATTTTGAGAAATGTAATGGAATTTCATTTGAAATATTACTAATAGTATTTACTATAAATTTAATTTGTTCTTCTGAATCATTCAAATCAGTAATGAGTAAATTAGTTACTTCAACCCATACTTGTTTTTTAAATAAAGTTTTGATGGTGTTTATTACAGGTTTAATTTTTCCTTCACTAATTTCTTCATAAAATTTTGAATCCCCTTTTAAATCAATATTTGCGGCATCAAGAAGAGGTAATATTTTTTTGAGTGGGCGAGGATTAATGTAGCCATTACTAACCCAAATATTCTTCAGTCCTTTTTCTTTAGCAAGTTTCATAGTTTCAAATGCAAATTCAAAAAAAATCGTCGGTTCTGTATATGTGTATGCAATTGATTTACACCCATGTTTTAGTGCATCATTCACTATTTCAAGAGGTGTAATTAATTTATCACTTTCAATAAATTTTTGACTAATTTCATGATTTTGACAAAATTTACAATGTAAATTACAACCTGATGCGGCAATACTATATATTGAAGAACCGGGGAAGAAATGAAATAAAGGTTTTTTTTCAATTGGGTCTATTGCTCTGGAAATAATATGTCCATAATTTAGACTTCTTAAGATTCCTTTACGATTTTGACGAACATTACATTTTCCAATTTCACCTTCATCTAAAAGACACATATGAGGACAAAGTTCACACATTATTTTTCCGTCAATTTTTTTCTGAAACATGGCAGTTTTCATCTAAAAAACAATTACAATGAACTTTAAGGAAGTTATTATTTAAGAAAAAATTAAGAGGTTTTATGAATTTTAACTTCTAAGTTTGTTTGAGTATTACCCCTTGGGATGTCACGTAAAAGATGATAAGCGTCACCTTTTTTATTAAAAACAGTTATGTCGCTTATTTCATAATTACAAGAATTAAAATCACTGTTTATACTTCTAACTAAATTAGGAATATAAGCTTTAAGTTTTGAGTTTGAAGCTTTTATTGCAAGTTTTGGTTTTTCTGATATTCCTGCCGAATAAAAATAAATATCTTTATTTTTTGTGGGTATTTTTTCACACCAGTATATTTGTGAGGGATTTTCTTTTTCAATTTCATTTTTTGAATTTAGGATTTTATTTTTGAATGTAATTTGAACTTTTTCGTAATTTTTTGATAATGGACGAAGCATTACATATCCAAACATAGTTGAATTATTGAATGGAATTTCATCTTTGAAATTACTTGATACGCCAAGTCCATTTTCATTAAGAAGAACACACCCTTTTGGTGTAAGTTTGTCAAGAAGTTCAGATTGTGAAATTTTTATGTTAAGTTCTTTTTTTAGTTTTGAGAAATCACTTTCAAGAATTTCAAAAATAGTATACGGACACAATTTTTCAAGAAGTTCAGATTTAGATATTGTGGTTTTAAGTTCTTCTTGTAATTTAGAGAAGTCCATATTAAGTACTTCAGGAAAAGAATAAGGACAATGACGTTTAATAAAATCACCTTTAGGTAAATTAAACTCTTTTGAAATTTTTTCATTGAGTGTTACGGCGAGATTAAAATCATGAATATTGATTTTCTTATTTAGTTTTCTCTTTGTTTCAATTTCCCTCTGTTTTTTTGGTATGTATGAATTTTTTGATTTTGTGTTTTATAATGGGTCAACACTACGTGAAAGTTCGGCTTCTTGAAAAGTTAACCAACTTTCAGGGGTATGATATTCACGCTTAAATCCATAGTTTTTTTCTATTTCTTCAAAATTTATGTGTTGGGTTTCTTCTTTTTCTCCAACCTTAGACATTATTACTTTCTTTTTCATAAAAGAAGGAATTGTTACGAGGTAAGATTTTTTATTAGATTTAGTAAAAGTTTCTAATCGGTAATTTCTAAATTTATTTCTGATTTTTGCTATGAGTTTCATTTGTTACCACCTAAGAGTAAATATTACAAATTCCTTTTATAACTCTTTCGATGTTTAACTGCAATAAACAGGCTTTAATTCATTAAATTATGTTTATTTACATATTTGTATTAATTTTAGGGGTTTACGCCTATCAATTCTGGCAAACCCAACTCTTTCCATTTGAATGAAATCTCCTTCAAAATCAAGGATGGCTTTTTCTGCTAAAATTTTTATTTTTTGTAGTGGTTGAATGGTTTCACCTTCAAATAATTTCCCTGGAATAATTAATTTACCTTCAACATAATCACTTAACCAGTGAATAATTGGTCGAATAAGTTCGTCACCAACATAAACGGCTTTTCCATTTTTTATACGTACATTATATGCCCCTTTGAGACGTATTCTTCTTCCTTCTTCTAAATCACTTTTATCAATAAACACTTTTTTATTTAGAATTAATTTTCGTTTTCCCATTTTAGGATTTTCCGGGTGAATAGGAATTTCAGCTTTGACTTTTTCACCTTCAAGCAATAATTTAATGGGGTCTTTTATTACAAAAAATCTTCCAGCTATTTTATTCAAATGTTTTTTATTGAATCCATTAATCAATTTCCAAGAAAGAATACTTTTTCCTAAATATGGACCGCTGTTTTTTGCTAAATCCTCAAAAGTTTTTGGGAGTATTCCTCTGCGTTTCAGGCCTTGTAAAGTAGATAAACGAGGGTCATTCCATCCTTCTACTTTACCTTCTTCAACAAGTGGACGAATAAGTCTTTTTCCTGTTGGTGTTCCTTCCATTTCAAAACGTCCAAAATGAATATAAATTGGAGGTTTCATTTCAAGAGAAGTTATAATTGCTTTATGAAGTTCTGCACGTTGTAAAAATTCTTCACTTCTTAAGACATGGGTAATCCCAAGAATACCGTCAGTGAATGAACTTGCAAAATCATAATTTGGATATACCATATGATTTTTACCAGTCCAAGGATGAATTGCATCAATTACACGATAGATAGTTGGATCTCTCATTACTGAGTTTTTAGAAGCATAATCTCCTTTCCATATCATAATTAATTTTTCACCCTTTTGCATGTCTTCCCATAACTTAAAATTTTCCTCAATACTTCGATTTCTACATGGGTCTGCTTTTTGATTGCGTCTTCCCTCACTAATTTTTTCACTTGGACACGAACAAATGTAGACTTTTTCTAATTGAATTAATTTTTCTGCTGCATCGCGCATTTCATCAAAGTGTTCTGATAAGATAAATTCCTCATCCCACTTTATTCCTGCCCATTTAATATCTTTTTTAATACTTTTGTAGAATTCCTTTTTT
>JAUUZA010000001.1 GCA_030590165.1 Candidatus Altarchaeota archaeon | reverse complement strand
AAGTTCTTCAAAAATTTTTTTAGCAAGATTATAATTAGGAATCATTTTTCCTTTTTCAATTTTTGCAATAGTTCCTTGAGTAATATTAGCTAGTCCGGCAAGTTCTTTTTGGTTGATTCCAAGAAGAGTCCTGCGAAGCTTTATGTCAAAAAGAGAAGGCATCATATATATTCCAATTGGAATAATTTATATAGTTTAGGAATGCCAATGATTTAAAACGAGTGAATGATTTTTAGATATGAAGATAGTGAGAGTAGATCATCCAGTTGAGATGATTAGTGAAGTTGTAGAAAGAAAAGCCGAAGGACATCCAGATAGTTTGTGTGATGGAATTTCAGAAGCAGTTTCTCGCGCATTAAGCAAGGCGTATATTAAAGAACATGGAAGTATTCAGCACCATAATGTTGATAAGGTTGGTCTTGTTGCAGGCCAGAGTATTACAAAATGGGGAGGGGGAGAAATTACAAAACCAATAAGAATTATTATTGCTGGACGTGCAAATTATTCTATTCCTGTTGAAACTATTGCAATTAAAGCTGCTAGAGACTATATAAAACAGATTCTACCTCTGTCTCGTGATGAATATTTTATAATTGAACCTATGATTGGTGTTGGGGCGTCAGAACTTGCAGGGACTGTGAATGGGGTGGTTGCAAATGATACTAGTGTTGGGGTTGGATTTTCCCCTTTTACTCCAATTGAACAACTTACTTTAGATATTTCAGATTATTTAGTGAATGATGCGGTGAAAGAGTTTCCGGAAATTGGAAAAGATATTAAAGTTATGGGTCATAAGTATAAGGAAGAAATTGATGTAACGGTTGCTCTTGGTTTTATTGATAAATACCTTAGTGGAATTAATGCTTATAAAAAAAGTAAGGAAGAAATAACTGAAGTTCTAAAACATGAATTTGGGATTGAAAATATTTCAATTAATACACTTGATAAATATATTTCAAAAGATAATTTGTTTTTGACGGTAATTGGAACTAGTGCAGAACAAGGTGATGATGGGGCTACTGGAAGAGGCAATAGGATTAATGGATTAATTACTCCAACTAGACCAATGAGTTTAGAAGCGGCTTGTGGAAAAAACCCAGTAAGTCATGTGGGAAAAATTTACAATGTAATGGCAAGAAGTATTGCTGAAAGAATCTATGAAGAAACTTCAAAACCAGCAGAGGTTATAATTCAAAGTAGAATTGGGCATTCTATTACAAAACCACCCTTAGTACTTATTCGAAGTGATGCGACTAAGTTAGATGAAATTGTTATTTCTGAACTTGAAAAACTTCCTGAAATAACTCAAGGTTTTGTTGAAGGTAAGTTTAGATTATTCTAATCCCCTTCGGGGGATAAACCTTTTTATACCCTTATTTTATCCTTTTTTATGAGTACAGTTATGGATGAAATTCACAATATGAAGAAAGGTAGATATATTATTCTTGATGGACAACCCTGCAAAATAATAAACATTACAAAAAGTGCACCTGGAAAACACGGTCACGCAAAATCACGTATTGATGCCGTTAGTTTATTTGATGGGAGTAGAAAAGGTATTGTTAAACCCGGAGATGCAAGAATTGAAGTTCCAATAGTTGAAAAGAGACAAGCTCAAGTTTTATCAGTTTCAGGTAATACAGTTCAGTTAATGGATTTACAATCTTATGAAACTTTTGAATCAGAAATTCCAGAGGGAAAAACTTTTACACCAGGAGACAAAATCTTTTCGTGGATTGTAATGGGTAGAAGACTCTTGGAAAGAGCAGATTGATGCTTTTCCTTAAGTTTTTCTTAATTTTATTATATTTCCGAATACATTTATCATAATGGAATCCATTTCATATTTTCTTAAATTAAAGAGTTGTTCTGTTTTTGTCATTGTTGTCCCAACATACATTTTGAAAACATCTTCCCATAATGATTGCATTCGTGTAACTACTGATTCAATTTGACTCCTAAATGCAGCAGCTTTTATTGAATTTAATACGGCGACAAAAGACAGAAATAAAAAATTTAATCCTTCCATAAAATTTGCAACAAAATCTATTCCAAGTGAATTACCAAGATGAACTTTTTCATCATACCAAAAAATTACTTTAAATTTTCCTATACCAACTTTTGACTTTACATCAATTTCAATCTCAAATGATTTTGCTTTCATTAATTCATTAAATAAAGAATCAGTAAGGAATTCAGTTTCTTTATCCCTACTTGACCCGCTTTGTGTAATAATAAGAATTCTCATATTTCCTTTTGCGTTTAAATTCACTGAATGTTTTGCACTTTTTCGTAGAATTTCATTGAATCGTGCAACACTTGTAATAATTTGTTGTTTTGCATCTTTTACTGCTGCGCCATAAGTACAGCGTTTAAGGAGGACTCCCACAGAATTAAAGGGGTGTTGAAGTATTTAATAGTTGAGAGAAGGTTTTTAAATTATCTTAACCCTTTAGAATAGGTAAGAATATGTCAGACAAAGATAATGTTGTGTTTGTTGGGACTAAACCTCCCATGAATTATGTATTAGCAGTGGTTACTCAAGTTCACGGAGGTGCAAAGGAAGTTAGTATCAAAGCCAGAGGAAAGGCGATAAGTCGAGCAGTGGATGTAGCTGAGATAGTAAGGAATCGATTTATTGAAGATATGACTGTAAAAAGTATCAACATTAGTACAGAGAAAATTAAAATAGAGTCTGGTGAAGAGATTAATGTTTCATCCATTAATATTGTATTAACTAAATAATTATTTTTTAAATTTAATTAGTTTCTTCCAGTTCGCCTTTCTGCCATTTTCTAATAATCATACGGGCTGCTTCTTTAATATTTGGTTCACCACCCCTTTTGAGTTTACCTGTTTTTTTTGCAAATTCTTCTAATGCTTCTTCGTTATCTGAAGTGAGCCCAAGAACTTTTACTACGTGAGGTTGTTCATTAAATAATTGAAGTGCAATGAATACAGGGTCCTTTGCCCTATCAACATCTAGTGAATTACGTAATACAAGGTCTTCTTCAGGTTCACTCCAAGTTATAACACCGGGTGAATCAACTAAAAGAATATTAGGTGAAAGCCTAACCCATTGTGACCCCTTTGTATATCCTGCTTTAGCACTTGTTCTTGCGCTTTTTCTTCCGACTAAGGTATTAATTATTTTACTTTTACCGACATTGGGTACGCCTACTACTCCTACTTTTATTTCTTTTTGTAATTTTTTAGCATAAGATTCAAGGCGTCCTATTAGTTTCCGTTTTCCTCTATGTGTTTTTGCAGAAAATATAATTCCATTATAGTCATTTGCCATTATTTGTAAATCTTTATCGTCTTTGATTAAATCTGATTTATTAAAAACAATAATAAGTTTTACTCCCCTGCGCTTAAGTGATTTTTCGATTCTCTTACTGAACCGTGGAAAACGTGCATCAACCAATTCAAGAACGACATCGCTCTCTCGCATTATTTTAAAAACACGTTTTAAGGCTTTACCCATCTTCTCCTACCTTTTTTAGAAAATCAGCAATTTTTTCAACAGTTTCATTCAATTTTCCTTGTTTATTATTAATAAATGAAATTGGGATACGTGAAATTACTGAGCAAGCCGCTGCAAAATATCTATTCACTTGTTGATGTTCAGTTGAATCTCCATCTCTCATTCTTTCTCCTGCATCTTTTTCTCGCCTTAGGTCAATTTCTTTTCCATCGGCTTCAACTAATACCATTGCGTCCGGTTGAAGTTTTTTTAATACATTCTCAGGTAATCCCGGATAATAACCTTCAGGTTTCTTTATTGATAAATGAGTGTCAATAACAATTTTTCCTTTGAGTTTAGCAATTTCCTTGGCTGCTTTTTCTTGGAGTTTTTTGTATTCATTTGCTTTAATTTTAATTCTCATGTGGTCTCGATGAGTAATTCCGTAATCCTTTTTTGCTATTTCAAACATAAAAGTACCAAAGGTTACAACAGTCCATCCATAATTTTCTAGTCCCTTAGCAACGCTTGTCTTTCCAGCACCTGGAACGCCAACTACAATAACTTTCATATTAGCTCTTTTTTGAGTAGGATATTAATCTTTTGGTGTTAATTGTTTCAAAGTTTTTGATAAAACACCTGCAATTCCGTGGGCTTCCCGACTTGTAAGGGCCGCTCGTTCAAGAGTTCGTTTGAATAGGAGGGTTTGAATTCTTTTTTTGTTTATTGGATACTTTAATTTATTGAGTAAAGCCTCCCAAAAGGAATAAATTTGGGTTCGAAGTATGGGGGCTGCTATTGTTTTTTTCTCTTTCTCCTTTGTCATTTCATATAGTAAAACTGCAACTGCATGCGTAATATTCATTGTTCTATAGAGAGGGGAAGTGGGAATTCTAACAATGGCATCACATTCTTCAAGTTCTTTATTTGTTAGCCCATTACTTTCCCGTCCAATAACAAGTGCCATATTTTTGACATTTGGAATTTCCCATGGAAAAAGTGAGGCACGATTAACATTATATTCATTCGCAGGTTTTGCAGTTGAGCCAACTAGATAAGAAAATTTTTTACGAACTATTGACCAATCATTCACTATTAAAGTGTTATCAAGAATATCTTGTGCGTGCATTGCACGTTGTCGAGCGTCTTCAATTTCAATCTTAGGATTAACTAAAACTAAACCTTCAGCTCCAAAATTTTTTATAACTCTTGCGATTAAACCAAGATTGTCCCCATATTCGGGTTCAATTATTACGACATGCAAATTAACCACCCAACTCTTTTATGAGCTTGAAATATGTTTTTTCATCAATTTCATTGACTTTTAATTTTTTCTGTAGGATTTTTATTGCATTAGCTCTTGCTTCTGTTAATAACATAAGTTCCTCCTGATTTAATACGGCAGTTTTATTTGATTTTTTATTTTTGAATACATAATAAAATAGAATGAAAATAATTGCAAGTTTCCAGTCAAAACTTGGAAAAGTGAATGAAAAAATCCCTGTGTCGCTTTTATCAAAGATTCCTTGGCGAAGTTCTGCCCTGAATAAAGAATATGCCGCAACTTTATAGTCACCTTCATTTGCCAAGAAAAAGGCATGACGTCGATAGCTTTCTGAAAATTCATCTTTCATTATTGAAGCATTTGACAAAAGGTCAGACAAAACAAAATTTGATGTTTCGCTAGCTCTTGCCCAAGCAATTGCGTCAAGTGAATTATATAATGCAGAAAAGTACATTTCATTTTCAAATGATTTTATTGCATAATTTAAACTATTTTTTGCTTCACTAATATCAATTCCACAACATCCTATTATTTCAATTTCACTCTTGGCTTCAATGATTTTTATGTCAGCTAAATTTTTTACCCATTCAATATCTATTACATCACCAGTAAAGTTTTCCAAGGATAACATTTTTGTACTAAGCATGAGCCATTCTTTTTTTGCTGGGCTGAAATCTTCATTAAACATGGCCCAACTAATTCTCATTTCACTTTCTGCACGCCAATAAGGGTCACTTGTTTCTAACTTTATTAATTGTTTTTTTAATTCATTTGTAGCAGAGGATATGTCCTTAAATTCAGGATTTGCTATGACATAAGCAAGAAAGGCAAAGTTTGATTGAGTATAATGGTATCCTTCTTGAACATTTATTGCTTTTTGTAAAAATTCATCAGCTGAAGACGAATTTGTTTCAGCTACTGCTTTCTTAGCTTTTTCAATTTCGTATTTTGCAATTTGAGTCATTCTTTCTTGTTTTTCAAATTCAGGAAGAGTGAAGATTGGCCTTGGTCTGAGGTAAGAAGTTTCCGAAAAGAAATATTGTTCAGCTTCAGAAATTGTTTTTACTTCAATAACATTTACCCCTAACTTTTCTTTTCCATATTCACTTACATTAATTTTTAGTGCTTGGAATTCCTCAATATATATTCCCGGTTTTGGAGAAACATAGGTTTTTGTATAAGTTGAAATTTGTGTTTGACCTTGTGGAACTAAAAAAACAGAAGATATTTGTGAAATTGAATTAAGTTTAGGTAATATTCCTCCAACGACTCCAATAGTTCCGTCTTCGTTTAAGGTTCCTGTAATACTTACTCCCTTTGTTAATGGGGTGTTTGTTAATTCAGAAATTAAACAAAGTGCCATAGAGACGCCTGCACTTCCTCCGTCAATACTTTGAGTGTTGTTTGATTCGAAGATAAAAATTATATCCTTTGTGGACATATCAATATTAAGAGTTTCTGAAACAAAATTGACTGCTAATTTTTCAGATTCTTGAGTATCTATTCCAATTAATGGATTAGTTGATACTAAAATTCGTCCATTTCCTGGATTTACTTCACAAATTAAGGTAGCAGAAATTCCAAGGCCTTCAGTGTTTACTGCTGGAACACTCAGGGATGCTGCAAAAACATGAAAAAACAATAAGAATACAAGCATCAATTTACGCATATCTGAAGAAAATCTGTCGGTTTAAATTAATGAGGGCATAAATTTAAACTAACTGAACTAAGGTAATGATGGTTTGGGGAGGAATAAAATATGTGTCCTTTGCCGAGGTAATGGATTTGAGTTCTAATTTAGCAAAAGAAATTTATAATGAAATTGAGGGGAGAGATAGCAAAATTTTTGGTTTAGCAAAGGGAGGATGGATTCCTGCTGTCTTTATTTCACGCGAATTGGGAAACCGTAAATTATTTTCTGTTGGTGTGCGTTCTTATGAGGGTAAAACTAAGGGAGAACTTGACATTTATCAAGTGCCAAAGGAAAAAGCCTTAGAAACAGGCGAAATTGCAGTTTTAATTGATGACATTGTTGATACTGGGGATACATTAGCTACAATGAAAAAAGAATTTGAAATACAAGGATACAAAGTAATTACTGCTGCACTCCATGTAAAAAAACACACATCTTTTCAACCAGATTTGTATGCAGTCAATAATGTAATTGATTGGATAGTTTATCCTTGGGAAATTCAAAAAAAATATGACGGCGTGTTTGAATCAACTTCAATAAAGCCAGCGTTTGAATAAAATATTAAGGTGGTTATTCTTTTATATCTTTGAATAAAAACAAAGTATGGCAGATTTTACTCAAATTTGGACGGAAAAGTATCGACCGTCTAAACTTTCAGAAATGATAAATCAAAGACATATTGTAAGTAGATTAGAAGCTTTTGTCAAGGATGGGTCTATTCCTCACTTAATGTTTGCTGGTCCTCCTGGGGTTGGTAAAACTACAGCAACAATATGTTTAGCAAGAGAACTTTTTGGTGAACATTGGCACGATAATTATTTTGAACTTAATGCTAGTGATGAACGAGGAATTGATGTTGTCAGAGTTAAAGTGAAGGATTTTGCAAGGACGCGACCACTTGGTGGAGATTTTAAAATTATTTTCCTTGATGAGGCAGATGCACTTACTAAGGATGCCCAGCAAGCATTGCGTAGAACAATGGAGTTATTTAGTAAAACTTGTAGGTTTGTCTTGAGTTGTAATTATCCTAGTAAAATAATAGAGCCAATTCAGAGTCGTACAGTCGTTTTTAGATTAAAAAGTTTTGTTGATGCCGACATAAAAATCTTGATTGAGAAAGTAGCTAAAAAAGAAGGATTGACAGTTGATAAAGAGGCATACGATGCTTTAACTGAGATTGCCGCAGGAGATGCTAGATATGTCATTAATCTTTTACAGGCGTCAGCGGCATTGAATAATCATGTTACACGAGAAGATGTCTATGAAGCTTCAGCTAGGGCGAAACCAGAAGATTTAAAGAAAATGATGGATTTGGCCATAGCTGGCAAATTTTCAGAGGCTAGAAGTGTAATGCTTAGTTTGCTTGTAACTAAGGGAGTTAGTGGAGATTTAATTATTAAGGAAATGCATTCTTTAATTGTAAATGGAAGCTTAGCTGACAAGAAAAAGGCGGAGCTGATAAATATTATTGGTGAGTTTGAATTTCGTATGCTTGAGGGAGCGACTGAAGTAATCCAATTGGATGCTTTACTTGCTAGAATTGCATCTTTAAGGAGAGAAAATGTGTGAAAAAAATATTAATAATGTTTCTACTTTTTTCAGTAATTTTTGCTTCTTGTACCTTTGATGAATTTGAATGGGCTGATTTTGAAGATAGATGTAGTGAGAAAGATTGTTCAGATTTTGTAATTTATTTTAATGCTTCAAAATATAGGGAAAGTTCAGGATTCATAACTTTAGATGTGGTATCTGAAGAGGACCAAGTGAAATATATCCCTGATTTTTCTTTTGCGACTTCTGCTGGGGCAGAAACACAAATTCTTCCCGGATTTAATTATCCTTTAGTTAGTCTAATTCATGCAGGCGTAAATTATTCTTATTTTATCCCATCAACTTGGTCGGACGATAGACCAATATTTTTTAGACTTGTTGTGAATGATAGTGAAGGTTACCCAAAATGTAGTCAAGCTAATTGGGAATTAGTGAATGATTTATTTTTGGATGATTCTCTTTTGAATTTAAATGCTGAAGTAAATTTTAATCAATCAACACATAAATTTGAATTTGATTTAAAAAATAATGAGGTTGAAGATTTAGAAGTTTTTATTTCTGTTTTTTTAGATAATGAATTGAAAGAATCTACACGTGTTGATCTTCATGCAAGTGGTTCTGGTTCTGATGAAATAATTAAGGAAAGTAGATTTGAATATGAAAGTTTGAATGTTTCAAGAGGTATATACACTACCTATGTTGTTGCAAAAACTGAGACAAAGTCATTTTTATTATTTGATGAAACTTTTTTATTTTATGATTTTGAACTTGAAGTTCCTGAAATTCCAAAATTCAGACCAGGGGAAAGTTATTCTTTAGATTTATTACTAAAAAATACAGGTTCTTTATTAGATGAATTTGATGTGTTTGTTGATGTTTTGGGTGTTGGTCTTGGTGAATTGGCTGGTTGGTCTTTATCTGTTACTGACCCTGGAACTATTGATAAGGGGGGAGAAAAAGTTATTAAATTATCTTATACTGTTCCTGAACTTCAAATTGGTTCACAAACACTTCAATTTAATGTTTCATCCGAGGAACTTGGAATTAAAACATTTGATTTAGTTTTACGACCTCAAACACAATCAAATTTAGAAGTGAATTTAAGAGATATATCGGAAGTGAATGCATATGAGGAAAATAATTTTTCAGTTGTAGTTTATTCTTCTGGAACTGTTTCACCCTTAATGTTTTATTATGTTTATACTGAACCAGCTCTTTATATTAGGAGAGGAGTAAGTTCACTCATTGCTGAAGTAGGTGAAATAAATAGAGATGTAGTTGAGTTTGATGTAGGGGGGTCATGTGCAATGACTGAAGATAATACAAGAGCATTTAATGCCGGTAGAAAGGTTTGGATGTTGGGAAAAGTAGTTTATGAATTAACAGCCAATTTAAATACTCTTGAAATTGAAACCCTTTTAACTCTTAAAGATATAGTTGATGCTGAAAAATTAAAAATGACATCAGAAGAAGCAAATAGTTTATTTTCAGATACTGAAAGGCTTTTAGGAATTATTGAAGATTTTGTAGAAGGAATTCAAGAGGAAGAAGATTCTGAATATTTTAGAAATGAACGTGAAGACCTTTATTTATTTTTAATTTCTTTTGAAAATGAATTAGAAGATGTTGGGACAGATATGTCTGAGACTTGTTCAAGTGTTGATGAAGTAAATTTAATATTATTTTCAATTGATTTAAGTACTCTTGATGACAGAGAGGTTACAAAAACCGTTTTTGTTGAGGGTCCGAAAGTCATTGAATTAATTGGACCCTATGAACTAAAAGCAATTTCAGGAGAGTCAGTTTCTTATGAATATATTTTAAAGAATAATGCTGGTGAAGGGTTTGAAATTGATTTTGAACCAAGTGATGACATCATTAATATGCGGTCATTTATATATTTAGATGCGTATTCCTCAAAGGATATAGAAATTGATTTACGCCCTCCCGAATATTTTGAAGTTGAAGAACTTCAAGTATATATAAATGTAAAAACAAGAACGCACTCAATTGATTTTCCGTTAACCGTTCATATTGGGAAGTTTGAACCTGAATTAATTTTTAAAGAAGAATATGGAGTGTCTCCAGGTTCTTCTCAAATAGTTAATTTAACTTTAAGAACGGGAGGTCTTGATGATGCTTTTTCATTATCTTTCACTGGTCCTCCTTGGATTTCACTTCCAAATAAGATTGTAACTGAAAAAGGTGAAGCAAAGATTAAGTTGGAGATGTCACCGTCTTTGTCAGATATTGGTTCTGAAGAAATTGAAATTGAACTTATTTCAAATACATTTCATATTGTCATTTCAGAAGACATTGAAATATATGTTAGTGCAGAAGCCAATGTGTTGATTAATCGACTTGAGCGTAATAAAAAGATTCTAGAAGAAAAACGTGAATTGTTAAGTGAACGAGAATATTATGATGTGGTTGATTATCTTAATGAAGCTGAACAAGCAATTTCTGAAAATCGTTATTCTACTGCAAAGTTGAGGTTTAATAATGCAGAAAATATTCTCTTTAAAGAAATAGATGAAGAGGGATTTAATTTTGCTTTAATAATTATACCTCTTATTTTGGGTGCATTTGGGTTTGCTTTCTGGAAATTTTTACTTCCAAAAATAAAAGGAACTCCTGAAGATGAGATAATGCGAGAAGTAATTTAGTGAAAAAATTTGAAAAGCTTTATTGATTTTTAGCGAAAGAGAGATTAAACATTAAAAAATTTATTCATTCATGGGAAGTATTGTTATTGATTTTGAACTTTCAATTTGTTTCCAGATACCGTATAATTCAAGCCCTAAATGGAAAGTTTCAGTATTTGTTACTCCTGCAATAGAAAGTGTAAATGAAATATCTGAAGAATCAACATTTTCTTTTTTAAAACAGGAAAAGCTACCACAACTATAACGGTTCCATCCAGAAAGTCCTGTAATTGAGAATCCGATTGGAATTTTGAAAATAATTTCTTCAATATTGCAATTACAAATATCGCCCTTCCCTAAACTTTTTGTGATGTCAAATTCAACATTTAAAGGTTCGCCTTCCTTTATATTTCCGCTGTCAAGTTTCAGTGAACCAATAGATAATTCAGTTTCCGTTTCACTGAGAGAAGGATGTGAAGTTTCAAAATCAGAAGAATCATATACAGTAAATTCAATTTGACCTTTATCTTGAGATATCTTATAAATGGTTTCAAATTTTAAATTTTGATTAACTTCATCATAAGGGGCATCTTCAACTTTAAGAGTGCAACTAATTTGTTTTGAAGTTCCTTCTGAAATATCTCTTACTGCTGTTTTTCCTTCACAAGAACTACTTATGAAAGAACCAAGATTATAAACTAAAATTTTTACACCTTCAATATTTTCGTTTGCATCAAATTTTATTTTGAAATATTCCAAAGCTTCGCTTGAAATGGTTTGTGGAAAATCTTCAAAAGAAATGGAAAGTTCGTTCCCATATATTTTTGGTGTTGTAGTATCCTGTTCTTCTTCAGTATTTGTTTTAGAATCTGAAGAGGTACATCCTGCAAATAACACTAAAAGTGCTAAAACTAAATGACTTTTTTTCATTTCTCCACCAATTTAATATTGATTGTTCCTAGGTTGTATTCTCCGCTACTTCTTATTGTAAGAATGTTATCTTTTGTAGCTTCAAATCCTGTGAATTTTAATGAAATTTTACCCTTTTCAGGGATATTATTGTATAATTCGGTGTCTGTTTCTCCTGACAAAATTATTTCTAAAAGATTTTCTGAGGTTTCAAGAATTTCAATTTCAATTAAACCTTCCTTTGTTCCGGCTCTCATTTTTGAGAGTTCTTCAACTGGAATAGTGAATTCTGTTGAAAATCCGCCTGTTGAATTTGTTGCAGTGAAAATAATGACTTCGAGATTTCGTAAGTCATAATGTCCATCTTCAAGAAGTTTGAATGTTAGTGTATTTTCTTTTTGTGCACCAGATGAGAAACTAGTTATAAAACTTGCTTTTCCGGGGATACCTCTAAAAATTATTCGTTCGTCATTTAGAATTATTGCAAGTTCACCTTGAATTATAGGATTAACATTACCTATGTAAATTCGTCCTCTGTCAAATTTTTCCAATTGTTCATCGGTGAGTTCAAAATTAAAGTTAGCTTCTTCACCTGAAGTTAATTTTTCTTTTATTTGAATTTTTTCCAATATATAATAAGTTGGGGACCAAATTTTCCATCCAGATGATCCGGCTGTAATTTTTATTAGATTGCTTTCAGATAAGTCCTCTAAAGGCAGTGGAATATTTAAAGATTCTGAGGCTTCAACAAGGTCAGACCAAATTTCTTTATTATTAAGAAAAATTTTCAAAGGACCATATTCATTAGTTTCAACAATTGTTAATGAAAGTGTTGCTGAACTTAATTCATCAATAGTAGTTGAAGGGATTGAGAATTCAATTTCTTGTTCTTGGGTTGTTATCATCCCCTTTGCAACTTCAACTTGATTGTTTTTAATAAAAAGAGGAGAACCATCAACACCCTTTGAAAGAATTAAATTTGAGGCCAACGGGATATGGTCATAATTGAATCCCTGTGCACCAATTGGTCCTGCCTGTTTGCTGAGTAAAAGGAGTTCTTTAGATTGTGAAGGCGCTCCAGAGGGTAGAAAACCTGCGATTAATACAATTAAAAGTCCCAATACAATTACAATTTCAGGAATTCCTACGCCTTTCACTTAAGGATGAAGTAAGCTTAGTATTTAAAAGTAGCGAGATAAATTTTTTGTGAGAATACTTACTCTCGACATCAAAAAAGGCCACGTTAAGCTAAATCCCGAGAATTTAGACGACCTTTGGCTTATTTCTGAACTTTTAAAACAGGGCGACCTTGTTGGGATGCGCTCCCTTCGTAAAATCAAACTTTCATTAGGGGATAGGTCTGAATCCGAAAAAAAACCAATGTTTCTTAAACTTTCTGTAGCTTCCACGAAGTTTCAGGAATATACGGGAAATCTTAGGATTAAAGGGGAGATTGTTGAAGGTCCTGAGGATATTAAGGGGAGTCATAGCTTTTCAATTGATGAAAAATCAATAGTGGAAATTTGGAAAGATTTGAGTCCACTAGACATTGATATGTTAAAGAAGTCAAAGTTGAAACAGGTTGAAGTGGCTTTTGTTCTTCTTGATAGGGATGAAGCTTTGATAGTTCATGGGGGTAAGAAATTCTGGATTAAGAGTGGGTTACCTTCAAAACGTTCGGACGAAGTTGAAGATTATCGTTCATTCTTTGGGCAAATAAAAATGAGGTTGAAAGAAATTTCACCTGAATATGTTGTTGTTGCCGGACCTGGATTCACTAAGGATAAATTTTCATCAAGTTTGGAGATGCGACATGTTGTTGAAGGAGCAAGTTCAGTGAGTGAATCTGGAATGCGTGAAGTTATTTCAAGGGGAGCATTGGAAAAAATTGGTGCAGTAATTCGTGAAGCAGAAGAACAAAAAGCAGTCGATCGGGTTTTTAATAATATTCATAATAATAAAGCTTTTTATGGGTGGGACGATGTTCTTAATTTTGTAGAACAAAAAAATGTTTTAGAATTAGTAGTTTCATCTAAATTTATTTCAGAGTCAATAAAATCAAAGAAATATTCAAAACTCCGGAGTATTATCGAAAAGATAAAATATACAGGGGGAAAAATTATGCTTATTGGTAGAAATAAAGATACTCAATCGCGACTTGATGGTCTTGGTGGAATTGCCGGTTTGAAGAGATGGTAAAAATGATGTTTAAAGTTAAAAAAGTTGAAATGGAAACAGATGGACACGGTATAGTTTATTTAAGATATGAAGATGCTAGAAAATTCAATATTAATGTTGGTGACCGTATTCAACTTTCTTTTAATAAAAAGAAATTAGTCGGTGTAGTGAATTTATGTAAAAGTGCAGTATCTCTGAATGAAATTGGCGTTTCAAAAGAAGTATGGGAGGACGGTATAGCTGAAAAAGTGAAGATTTCCCTTCTTACAAAACCAAAATCAGTAAAATATATTAGAAAAAGACTCTTGGGTACTCCTCTTAAACGTAATGAAATTAGGGAAATTATTTTTGATTTAATGGAAAATAAACTTAGTTCAGTTGAAGCTGCATATTTTGTGGCTAGTGCTTATGTTCAAAGACTCAGTTTTGAGGAAGAGGAAGCAATGACGCGTGCAATGGTTGATGCTGGTAAAACTATTTCTTTTTCAAAAGGACCCATTGTTGATAAACATTGTATTGGTGGGGTTCCTGGAAATAGAACAACTCCTATTGTTATACCTATTATTGCGGCCGCTGGATATCTTTTTCCAAAAACAAGCAGTCGTGCAATAACAAGCCCTGCAGGGACTGCCGATGTAATGGAAGTTTTATGCAATATTGAATATTCTGCAAAAGATATGAAAAAAATTGTTAAAAAAGTTGGCGCTGCAATGATTTGGGGAGGTTCAGTGAATCTTGCTCCAGTTGATGATATTTTATTAAAACTTAGGTATCCGTTGAGACTTGATCCAACTTCATTTTTACTTGCTTCAATTTTAGCAAAGAAAAAATCAGCAGGTTCACAAAAAGTGTTAATAGATATTCCTATGGGTGCAAAAGTTAAAGATCCAAAGGCTGCAAAAAATTTAGCTCATCGTTTTCAATATTTAGGGAAGAGACTTGGGATGGAAGTTAGAAGTGTAATTACTGACGGTTTTCAACCAATTGGAAAGGGGGTTGGTCCTTCACTTGAAGCAAGAGATGTAATAACAGTCCTTCAAGGTAAGGGTCCAAAAGACCTGCGTGAAAAATCTCTAAGACTTGCTGCTGAAATATTTGATATGGTTGGAAAGCGTAATGGTTATGCGTTTGCAAAAAAAATTCTAGATTCAGGAAAGGCTTATCAAAAGTTTAAACAAATAATAAAAGCACAGGGTGGAAATCCTGATATTCAAGCAAAGGACATTGAAATTGGTAAATATTCTGTTGATGTATTTTCGCAGGTGTCTACTTCTTATCTTTATTATGATTCAAACATAATTTCTCAACTTGCAAGACTTGCAGGAGCTCCTGCAATAAAAGGAGCAGGTGTTGAACTTCTTGCTCTTTCGGGGTCAAAAGTGAAGAAAGGTAAAAAAATATTAAGAATTATAACACCCGTAAAAGATCGTATTACATTAATTGAAAAATTCCTAAAGGAAAATGATCCATTAATTTCAAGGAATGTTATTATTGAGACGATTTAATGCGGTATCGTCCGCGTTCATATACCTTTTTTAGGCGAGTAAATACTTGATTGTGTTCTAACATTTGTTTGGAGTAACCTTCAAAAAAGGAGGTTTCTGAAAATCCAGTATGACTCGCTTTTACGCATTCAAATAGAACTTTTAGGTCTGTTGCAAAGTCTTCAATTTTTCCTCTATCTGCCAGACCAAAATCAATTAAATAAATTTCATCTTTTTTTAATAATATATTTGAAGTTGTTAAGTCACCATGAAATATTTTAAGACTGTGAAGTAATCCAATTTGTTCACCCATCCTTTTTTCAAGTCCCTTGAGATTTTCTTTGTCTTTTAGTTTTATACCTTTAATGAATTCCATTTTAATTGAAAATTCACTTGTATCTATTATTTTTGGAACATTCACTTTTTGAGACGCTTTAACTAATAGACGAGCTTCCTTTTTATTTCGTTCACGTCTAATTCGCAAGTCTAATTGCGGTTCTCTATATTTTTTTACGATTCTTTTTTTTAAAATAAAACCATTTTCAAGAGTAATTTCTGCTTCTGCACCGATTTCTTTCATTATTCAACACCGAGAATTATTTGATTTCCCGAACTTATAACATAGGGTTTTTGATTTTTTGAATTGATTATTTTTCCTGAAAATGTTAGATAAGAGTCCATATTGAAAATTGAAGTATTAGTTAAATGATTCCGATTTTTTGTAATAAGAGCGCCATCTTGAACGGACATTTCATAATTTATATCTGAAAGAGATACATAAAATTTAGCTTGACCGTCTCTTACTTCTCTTCTTGCCAAGAGTATTGCATTGATTACTTTTTGTGAATCAATTGACATTGCAACTCTCATTCTTTCATTCACTACTCTGTCTGAAAAATCATTTAAGGCTTCAACAAGATAAACTAAAAATAAAATAGTGGCCGCTGCGGTTAGAACTGTTTCAATAACTGAACTTACACCCTTCATTCAAATCCCACCTCAAGAGAAATTATCTTGTAGGTAAGGGTTTCATTATTTTCTAGACGTGATTCTAATCTCTCGCCTTCTTTCTTCACATAAACTACTGTGGGTAAGGTTGTTTTCGTACTCTTTCCACGAGCAGGTGTAATTTCAATTAAGGTAATCACTGGGCTTGAAGGACTTCTAATTGGTCTTGGTCGAACAGTCATTACATTTCTTATTCCACCTGATAATTTGGTTGAACGCCCAGTAACAACTATGGCTTTATTTATTCCAAGAGTTCCTACAATTTCTTCCCCGTCTTTTACGGATTCAAGAAAATCGTTTAAAGGAACATCGTATGGTGCGTAATGAGTAATTTTTGTTGCCCCACGCAATTCAAGATAGTAACCTACTGCGTCATGAGTTATTTTAATTTCAGGTGGCGTACCAAACCGAGATTGAGATTCAAGTCTGATTTTTGTGTCTCCGCCTTCTCTTGCAATGGCTTCAAATGCATCAGCAACTTCAATTAATGAATTTTCAGTATAACTAACTGATGCTTGGTCCATTCGTTTTTGTAAAATTGGCATTCCAAAAAGAAAGGCTTCTGAAATTAGTCCGGTAACTACTAAGAGCATAAGGACATTTCCAACTAATTCGCTGACTCCCTTCATTTTTCCTGAGTTTTTATGGGTACGTAAATTCATAATCATCACCATTACCAAAAGGCGGCTCAACTTTTATGAGTATGGATGTTTCAGTTCCATCATATCTGCATGCTGAAGTTGTATTGTATATACAAAAACTAACTACTTCACTTTGACGAATATCGCTGAGCGCAGTTGTATTGAAAGTACACGGAATTTTGTCAACCAAGACTGCCATTCTTTCAAGGTCTGCCACCTTGTAAGTTATATCTTGGTCTGAACTATTTCTAATTAAAAGACAAAGTTCAGTTGTTATATTCCAAATACTGACCACAGTTATTTTTCCATAGACATCTTTTGAGCTTTCATCAATTCCTGTTGTTGTTTGAGTAAAAAGTTTGCTTTGAGTACGACTCAACCATAAATAAGTTGAACCTCCGGCCGCAATTGTAATTAAAAGTAATAAAATTACTGCAATAATAGGAGTTGCACCCTTCATTCGCTCCCCGTTTTGTCCATTTTGTCTAGATTTTCTGAAAGCTTGCTTAATGCGCCTATTAATGATTTATTTTGAGTTTCAATATTACTTAATTGGTCTATTGTTGAAGGTTTTTCATTAGGTTTTTCTTTTTTTTCTTCAACAAGTTTAATTGGATTTTCTTTTTCTTCAGAATCATCGTCATCCCCAACATCAGCAGCAATTTCAAGATAATCCACCATCTTTCTAGTGTTATATGCAATTTCATCTAATTTAGGTATCATAGCTTGAAGTGAATCGGCTAGGAGTCCAATATTCACTTGAGGAAGTTTTTGAAGCATTTCGGTAGTTCGAACTAAATGATTTTCGACGGCATTCATATGAATTAAAAGTTCTTTTGTCATTTTCTCTCTCGACTCAATATAATCGAGGAGCCTTAGGAGGAGTTGAGTATCTACAGGATTTACTTGACGTTTTAGGTTCTCAATATCAGTCTTTATTTTCTTTAGAGACGTTACTGGGGGATTTCCGGCCATCATTAAAGATATCGCCCTATAAACTTATATACTTTTCTCGCACCTTTTAGAGTGATAAAGCTTCATTTTCATGCCGATAGTGATGGGGTGGTTTCTGCTTTCTTTGTTTCAAAGGAACTTGACCGTTTAAATTTAGAATATTCTTTACACCCAAGTCTTGGTGCCTATGTTGAATTTACGGGTAAAAATAATATTTCATTGGACATTTCAAATGTGAAGTCCAGTGAAAAAATAAATTTAGTGATTGACCATCATATTTCAGATAAGTTAAATTTATTTTATTCAAACCCAAGACAATCTGGATTTGAGTGGCCAGTTAGTTTTACAACTTATGCGCTTTTTGGTGAAAAGAAATTGGCTTGGGTTTCAGCTATCGGGGTTGTTGCAGATTGGTGTGTTGACAGGGTGCCAAAACAATTTTGGGAAATAGTGAAAGATGAGGTTCCTGAACTTATTCCAAAAGTTGATCAAATTTATTTAGCAAATCATTTACTTGGTGAAATGGCATTAATGATTGATTGTGCAATTTCGAAATATAGGGCGAAAGGAGCACTTTTAGCACTTGAAGTGTTGAAATCTTCTAAAACATATAAAGAAATTCTTAATGGAAAGGGAAAGGCAGCTCAATTAAAAAAAATTAAGAAGGAAATTCTGAATGAAGTGGAATCCATATTTGGTAATGAAATTATTACAGATAAGTTAATTCTTTTGAAGTTCAAGTCAAATCATAAAATTAAAAGTTTAGTTGCCGCGTGGGCAAAATCAAAATATCCAGATAGGATGATAATTATTGCTCAAGAAGAGAGGGATACTGTTAGACTTAGTTTTAGGCATGGGGACGATTTAAATAATTTAATTAAGGAACTTACAAAGGGAATTGGTGATGGTGGTGGTCATCCTCAAGCAAGTGGCGGATTTGTTAAGAAAAAATATTGGGAAACATTCACTGAAAGATTGTTTAATAAAATAAAGTGAATGGTTTTTTAAATTTTATTTTTCGAATATTTTGATTACTTTTTTGATTGTTACTTTTAGTTTTGTTGTGTCTCTTGCTCCACCTCTGGCAATTAATTTAGTTCCGCCAGCTCCACTTCCTAATTCAGTTGAAATAGCTTTTGCAATTTTTACTGCACTAAATAATCCCTTTGATGAAACTGATAAGTCGCCTTTTTTGTTTACGAGTATAACTACTTCGTTTTCTGGTTTCTTAATTAAAGTTTTTCCAAGTTCATGAATTTGTTTGAAAGGAAGGTCAACAAAACCCCACTTTATTTTTTTACCACTTAAGTTTATTTTTAAATCTTGACTTGCTATTTTTTGTTTAAGTCGTTTCTTAAGTTTTTCAACTCCTCTATCGAGGTCTTTCGGGTCGGTTCCTAACACTTCTGAGGTTCTTTGTATTAGGTCTTCATCCTCCCAAGTTTTTTCTAAAACTCGCATACCTGCAATTAATTCTAAACGAACAACCCCATCTTGGATACGTTTTGCTTCAATAATTTTAATTAAACCCACTTCACCAGTGTAATTACAATGTGTTCCACCACATGCCTCGGCGTCATGACCTTGGATATTAATTGTTTTTAATTTTGCACCTGGAACTGCCCCTCCTTGATAAAGTCTAAAACCGAATTTTTGTTCTGCTTCAGTTCGAGGTAGGTCTCTTTTTCTAACTTTTAAATTTTGAAGCACTATTGAATTTGCGTCACGTTCCATGAGTTTGATTTGTTCACGAGTGACTGATTTATAGTGAGTAATATCTAGACGCGCTTTTTCAGGAGTTTTTTCGGCACCTGCTTGCCAAACATGTTTTCCAAGAATTTTTAGTGCAGAGCCATTCACTATGTGAACTGCGGTGTGATGTCGCATTATGTCTCTTCGTCTTACTGCATCAACTTGACCTTTTACCTTTGTTCCAATTTTTGGTGCGAGTGTATTGAGTACATGAATTATTGCAGTGCCTTCGTTGTAAACATCAATAACTTTTAATGAAGTATCATTTAAGTGGAGAGTTCCTGTGTCATGAATTTGTCCACCGCTTGTTGGATAAAATTGTGTAAAATCTAAGATTACTTCTTTTCCTTCACTCCAAATTACTTTTGCATCAAAAATTTCTTCAGGAGGCTTCAAGTAATACAAAATTTCAGTTTCAGGCAAGTCTCTTTTTGCCTTAATTTTTTTTATTTTTTTCTTTTTATTGCTTAATTTTAAGTAAAAATTGTCAGGGATTGAGATATCTTTTCCAAGCTTTTTAGCTATGTTTTTAACAGTTTCAGGAGGAACTCCATTTGATTCGTACAATTCGACTAATTTTTTTTCAATGACATTGGCTGAAATATATTTTTTTACGAGTTCTCTTCCTTTTTTCAAAGTCTCTGTATATTTTAGTTGTTCAACTCCAATGATATCACTGATGTCTGGCATATTTTTCATATTTTTAAATCTTCTAGAAAAATATCTTGTGTGTTCTTTTATTAATTCACTAAGTGAAAGGTCAAATTTATTTGTATTAATTAAACTTTGGGCTTTCCTTAGAAGTACTCTTAAATTATAACCCCCTCCAACATTACTTGGTATGGCTCCATCTGCAAGTGCAAAAGTGAGTGCGCGTGTATGATCAAGAATTCTATAAAGGTCGTGTAAAGGTTTCCATTCCTTGAGTTTATTTCTTACATTTTTTGGAACCTTAGCCCCATCACTAACATCGTATAATCCTAATTTTGTCCATAAAGGGTCTTCAAAATCAACTTCAATTCCAAGATCTAATCTTAATTTTGCAACATTTGGAAAAACAGTTTCGTATGTATTGGCTTTTCCAGATGCATACCATGCAAGACGTTCGAGCCCCCATCCTGTATCAATTACTCTTCTTGACATTTCCCTGTATCCTAAGTTAGTTTCTTCAAATTGCATAAAAACATGATTTACTATTTCAGCGCCGTGAGCAAAAGCTTCCATACTTGGACCAAAATTACCACCACCGGCCCAAACATCTTCTCTATATGTTATATCTTCTGGATTTATTTTTAATACATCGATTAAGAATCTGAAACCATATGTTAAAGTTTCATTTATCCAATAATTAGGCATATTGAAGGCGTGTTGACCGCCCATAAAGAATAGACTCAAGTGGCGCCCAGTTCTTCCAACATTGTCAAGGTCATTAAATCTCATACAAGGTTGACTGACAACAAGAGGATTTCCTGGAGCTTCAGCAACTCCGTTTAAGACCCAAGGTTGAAAATTAGCAATACTTGCAATTACAAAGAAAAGGTCTTTTCTCCATCTTGCTACGACAGGATAGGGTTCAATTACTTTGTGTCGATTTTTTTCAAAGAACCGTTCCCATTTTTCAATTGCAGTTAGAAAATCCCAACCCATATCGCGTTTTCCTATGAAGTCGTATCCACCTTCACACGCAGTATTTCCACAAGTTTCTTTTCCAAGTGACCAAAAATAATCTCCACACTTCTTACACTTTTTTCGAGTGAATCCAAACTCTTTCAAAACTTCTACATTATAAAATTTATTTGGCTTCGCTGAAAAAATTTTCCTAAGTGCGGATTTTTCCATAACCTATAAACCTCTAATTCTTTAATAAGAAAGAGGTTATCTCGCTTCGGCCTCTTCACCCTTAGCAGGTCGTGGAACTTCCAAACGCGAATTTATTATTATTATGTCCCCTGTTGCTTTCACTGCTTTGTGAGGAACCACTACGGCTTTCACTGTTGGAACTGCTTTTTTGAGTACGCTTTCTGGTGGAATACTAACAACCCATCCTTGAATTGAATATTTTCCCATAACCACATCATGAACTCTTCCGAAAAGGAACCCTTCATCATTGTACACTGCCTTCCCATAAGTTTGATTTACACTTCGTTCTTCCATCTTAAACACCTTTTAAGCTTTGTTTGGGACATATATAACCATTACTTAATTAGGACACACACATATTCCTGACCTCGATATGCGTGTATAATCTCTTTTTTTATTATAAAAAAATCATTTTTCAAGAAAGAATCCAGAATACGTTTTTCACTTTTTGGTTCCATTGTTAAAAATATTAAACCGCCTTCATTCAATATTTGTTTACATCCCTTAACAACTTGCTTGATACTGACATAATCAATACTCGCAAAAAAACTAATGAAGTCAAATTTCATTTTTAATTTTCCTATGTTTCTTGCTTTCATTTGTAGAATTTGAAAACCTTTTTGTTTGGATTGAATTGCCATTTTTTCAACTGGTTCAATTCCACTTAAATTTTCACAGAATTTACTAATTACTTCTAAACCCTTTCCCGTTCCACACCCAACATCTAATGCCGTTTTTCGCATACCTATGAGTTTCAAAAAAGGTTTTATGAGCTTTTCTGGGTCATATCCGTATCCTTCAACATCCTTTTCATATTTAGTTGCCCATTTACGAAAATAATTAATCCAATTCACAGATTCAGATAGTGAGGTAGGTTTAAAAACACCCATTCTTGAAGTGACAAGGTGAAAATGAATGCAAATTATGGCGCCAGATGGAATGGGGTATGACCGCGGAGTTACAGTATTTAGTCCTGATGGGAGGTTATTTCAGGTTCAATATGCTATGGAAGCAGTAAAGAGAGGGGCAACAGTCATAGCAATCAAAGCAAAAAATGGAATTGCAATGATTGCAGATAAAAAAGTTCTTCATAGTTTAATTATGGCACGAAGCATAGAAAAATTATATGAAATTGATGATCATATTGGAGCAGCCACCATTGGATTGGTTGCAGATGGAAGAAAATTAATTGAACAAGCTAGACTCCAAGCACAACGTCATAGATTATCATTTGACGAACCAGCAACAATGAAACAGATGGTTTACGATTTGAGTAGTTATATGCAAATTTTTACCCAATACGGAGGGATAAGACCTTTTGGAGTAACTGTACTCTTAACTGGTTATGATACTGAACCACGAATTTATGAAATTGACCCAAGTGGAACACCAACCGAATGGGCTGCAACTGCAGTAGGTGAGGGTCGAGTTGAAGTAATGAGAATTTTAGATAAAGAATATTTACCAAATATGAATTTAGACAAAGCTTTTGCTTTGGGAATGAAAGCTTTGAAGGGTGTCCTCAAAGATAAATTCTCAACGAAGCGCGTTGAAGCTACTCAAATTACTAAAGACGGTTTCCATAAACTTGTTGGTGAGGAATTGGCGGCGATGGTAAATGGTAAAGATTGAAGATGCGTCTAATGTTAGTATAGATAAGAATGGGATTCATTTTGAGATTTTAGCTGACCCTGATGCAGTTTTAGCATTTAGGGAAGGTAAAGAAATTAGGCTTCGAGAATCTCTTGCTGTTTTTGAAATTTTTAAAAATGCAAACCGAGCAGACACGGCCAGTGAAAGTGATTTACAAAAGGCATTTGGAACTCTTGAATTGGAAGTAATTATTAAAGAAATATTGAAGAAAGGAAAATTTCATCCAACTACTGAACAAAAAAAGAAAATGGTAGAAAAAGTGAAATTACAATTGATTGAACTCGTAGTTCAAAATTCAGTAGACCCAAGAAATAATTTACCACATACACGTGACCGAATTCTTTGGGCTTTTAATGAAGCAAAGGTTAAAATTGAATTAAGCTCAGCTTCTGAACAATTAAATGGAATAGTAAAAGAACTTAGGTTGGTTTTGCCACTTAAGTTTGGGACTACAAAATTAAGAATAGTAGTTCCTGCAAAATTTGCACCTTCTCTATATGGGAAAGTGAAAAGTTTAGGAAAAGTCTTGAAGGAAAGTTGGCTTGCCAATGGTTCACTTCAAGCAACAATAGAAATTCCAAGTGGAAGAAAGGTCGATATAATGACTGAACTTGGAGACGCCACTAAGGGCGAAGTAATGATAAAGGAGGAATAAAAATGGAAAATAGAAAAATAGTAACTCCAGGAGAAAGTATAATCGAAGGCATGGATTATCTCCCAGGAGATGGAACACATAGAAGTGGCTCAGAAATTAGAGCTAGTGTGTTAGGACTATCAGATATTAGGGATAGACTTGTAAAAGTAATTCCGCTATCTGGTGTATATATGCCAAAAAGGGATGACCCCGTAATTGGAGTCATCAAAGAAGTTAGATACAATAATTGGAGTGTCAACATCAATTCGCCATATGAAGCGACTATGATGCTTGGTGATGCTTCTGAAAGATTTTTGGATCCCAGAAAAGATAAACTTGGAAAAGTTTTTGCAATTGGGGATGTAGTGATTTGTAAAATAAAAAATGTTGAGGAAAATATGAGTGTGCTTGTCACTGCTCGTGGCCCTGGACTTAGAAAAATTACTGAAGGAAAACTTTTAGATGTTGAGCCTTCAAGAATTCCAAGAATTATTGGAAAAAATGCCAGTATGGTGAAAATGATAAAAGAAAAGACTGGAAGTAGAATTTTTGTTGGTCAAAATGGAAAAATTTCAATAAGTGGAGGAAATGTTGAATTAGCTGAAAAAGTAATAAGAAAAATTGAAGCTAATGCACATCTTTCAGGACTAACTGATTCAATAAAAGAATATTTGGAGGGTGAAGAAGATGGAAACTAAACCAAAATATTTGTATAAAAATAGTAAACGACTTGATGGAAGAAATTTGGACGATTACAGAAAAATGAAAATTAAAATGGACGTAGTACCAAATGCACAAGGTTCAGCTGAAGTAATCTTTGGTAAAACAAAGGTAACTGCAGCAGTTCACGGACCTAGAGTAATGCACCCAAGAAGACTTGCTCTTCCTGATAAGGCATTACTGCGTGCAAAGTATGACATGTTTTCTTTCTCAGTTGAGGATAGAAAACGCCCAGGACCTGGACGACGTGAAATTGAAATTAGTAAAGTAACAGCAGAAGCATTTAGGAGTGTTGTCTTTTTGGAGAAATTCCCAAGGACAGTAATTGATTTGTTTGTTTCTGTTACTCAAGCTGATGCCAGTACACGTATTACTGGAATAAATGCGGCTTCATTAGCACTTGCTGCTGCTGGAATCCCAATGCGAAGTTTAGTTGTAGGTGTTACCTTTGGTAAGATTTATGATGAAAAAGGAGTTGGACATGTCGCAATTGATGTAGACAAACCAGAAGACCAGTGGGGTATGGCTGATGTTGCTTATGCAAGAGCTCCAGCAACTGGAGATGTAGTACTTCTTCAAATGGATGGAGATATGACGAAAGAAGAGTTTGATAAGGGTAAGAAGATGGCAGACAAGGCAATTGATGTTGTTTACAAGGCTCAAATCAAGGCTCTTAAAGATAAATTTGAGGTGTCAAAATGATGAACAATGTTACTTTGAAAAATATATTGGAATTATTAAAGGACGGCAAGAGATTAGATGGCCGAAAAATTGATGAATTCCGGGACATTGAAATTGAAACTAATGTAATTTCAAAAGCTGAAGGTTCAGCAAGAGTTAAACTCGGAAAAACAGAAGTTCTTGTTGGTGTAAAAGTGAATTTGGGTAAACCATATCCAGATAGTCCCGACAAAGGAGTTTTGATGACTGGATTAGAATTATCGCCTATGAGCTGTAGTGAATTTGAATCAGGACCACCACGTGAAAAAGCAATTGAAATCTCTCGTGTAATTGATAGAACTATAAGAGAGGGAAAAATAATTGAGGTTTCAAAACTTTGTATTGAAGCTGGTGAAAAAGTCTGGATGGTTTTTGTGGATGTTTATACTATGAACTTCGACGGAAACTTAATTGATGCGGCAACTTTAGGTGCAATGGCTGCTCTTATGACTGCCAAATTACCAAGACTTGAAAATGACGAAGTCATTAGAACTGATTTGAAAGAATCTCTTCCAGTGAATGGTTTAGCAGTTGCTTCTACCTTTTTGAAAGTTGGAGACAAAATTATTGTTGACCCAACTAAGGATGAAGAAGATGCTAGTGTTTCAAGACTCGCTGTTGGAATTAAAGATGGCAATATTGTTGCTCTTCAGATGGGTGGAGACTTAGGTATATCTGATAAAGAACTTGATGACATTCTAGAAAGGGCTATAAAGCATAGCAAGAAGCTATTGAAGTATCTTAAGAAAAAGTAAAGGTGGAATAATGAAGAATGCAAGACAAATATTGGTTAAAAATGGGGTTCATATTGGAACTCAAAGAAAAGTAGAATCTATGAAAAAATTTGTTTTCAAGGTTCGTGAGGATGGATTGGCTGTCTTAAATGTTCAAGAAACACTTGAAAGAATTAAGACGGTTGCTAAATTCATTAATCAGTATCCAATTGAAGATGTTATGGTTGTGGCTTCGAAAGAACAAGGTCAAAAGCCAGCAGAAATGTTTTCGAAGATTACTGGAGCTACTAGATTCCTTGGAAGATTTATGCCTGGAACTATGACTAATCCAAATTTGGAATACTTTATTGAACCTAAACTCTTGATTGCTTGTGACCCTTATGGGGATAGACAGCCAATTAGTGAGGCAATTTCTTCAGGTATTCCTGTAATTTGTTTAGCTTCAACTAATAATACTATTGAGAATGTTGATTTGGTTATTCCTTGTAATAATAAGGGTCGAAGGTCACTTGCGGCGGTTTATTATGTTTTGACAAATCAAACCCTTTTTGAGAGGGGAGATTTGAAGGCAGATGAGGACCTCGAAGCGCCTTTGGAAGATTTCATTGGGGAAATGCCAAAGGAACAGCAGGAATAATTTATTCCTTTTTTCTTTTATTTATTTTCCAGCTTTGCTGGATTATTTTTTATTCTTTAACATAAGTTTGTTGTCTTGTAAGTTTTTAGATATTCATTTCTAGTTTGACTTTTACTCATTCTATGATTAGACCTTCATACGCCACTGGTTTTTATCCTCAAGATAAGAAGGATTTACTCGCACTCTTGGGTGAATTATTTTCAAAAGTTGAAGGTGGGCGTAATTATATTGGAGGAATTGTTCCCCATGCTGGTTTGGTATATTCTGGCCTTGCTGCTGCTTCTTTCTTTAAATCACTCAAAAAAACAAATCATCTTGTAATTTTGGGTAATGACCATTATGGGAATACAAATGATATTAGTCTTCATCCTTATTCTAAATGGGAAACTCCTCTTGGTATGGTTGAAGTTGAAACAGAACTTAGTGAACAATTAGATTTTCTTGGTTTGCCAATTGTAGATAGTCCGAAAGAACATAGCATTGAAGTTCAACTTCCCTTCTTACAATTCACTCAAAAAAAATTTAGTTTTTTACCGATTACAATTCCACAAGTTTCACACAAGAGATTGAAAGAAGTTGGCTAGGCTTTGAGATTCTTGAATGTCCCAATAATTGCAACAAGTGATTTTAGTCATTTTGTCCCGAGACAAAAAGCTGTGAAAGATGATTCACTCTTACTAGAAAAAATAATGAAAAGTTCTCCTAAAGATTTTTTAGATACTGTGAAAAAAAATCAAACTTCAATCTGTGGGGCTTTTACTATTGCAACTTTAATGTATGCGATGAAAGGAAAGGAATCAGACCTTTTGACCTATTATACTTCAGGAGACATAACTGGAGATAATTCCTCAGTTGTTGGATATGCGTCTCTTGGTTTCAGATAAGAACTTAAAAAAATTACAAAAATCTTAGTTAAGGCTGTTAATTAAAAAGTAAAACAAATATTTTAAAAGAAATAGACATAGTATGAGTGAGAGCTTATGGTTAAAAAATTAAAAGAAAAACAAAAAATTGAAATTCATAACGACGATGGAGAACTTGTTGAAGTTTATTCAGAAGTTTTAGGTGAAGAGTTTTCTGAAAGATTAAAGTTAGTTGAAAAAGAACTTTATCAACAAGCAGAAGATTTGAAACGCATGGAATCGTCAATATATGAAAGTGAAGCATCAAAATTTCTTGAATTTAATGAAGAAGATTTATTGTCTGGAAATGATGTTTATCAAGACCAACAGGCAACACTTAATTTATTCAAACGAGCAACAGAAGCATTTCTAAAAGCTGAAGAACCAATTGATGAATTTGGAATTTATATTGAGGACGTAATGAAGTATTTTAAGAAGTTAAATGAGTATACACTTAATTTGGGAGCAACTGTTGAAGAAGGAATGTCTTATTTTATTTCAGATAAAAATCAGTTAAGAGCCATACCTTCAAACAGTATTAGTATGGCAAAAATAGTAATGGAGCTTGAAGTGGAGAAGGGAATTCTTGAGGATAAAAAAAAGCTCACTAAGGAAAAATCAACTATGTATATTTGAAAATATTAATTTAGATTTAAATTTCAACATTTTTATTAATTATATATGCCTGTTTTAGATTGGTTTAAACTGATTTAATTGGAAAGTAAAACAAATATTTTAAAAGAAATACATATGAGATGGGTGGGAACTTATGGTTAAAATACCAAAAGAGAGAAGAAAAATAGAGGTTCGGGATGGAACTGGAAAAATTTTTGAGACTTTTTTTGAGGTTACAGATGAAGAATTGTTTGAAAAATTAGAGTTAATTGAAAAAGGACTTTATCAACAAGCAGAAGATTTGAAGCGCATGGAATCTTCAATATATGAAAGTGAAGTATCAAAATTCCTTGAATTTAAAGAAGGTGAATTATTGTTTGGAAATAATATTTATCAAGACCTACGAGCAACACTTATCTTGCTCAAACGATCAACTGAGGCATTTATGAAAGCTGAAGAACCTATTAATGAACTTGGAATTTATGTTGACAAAGTAAAGGAGTATTTTGAGAATTTAAGTGGGTATGCAGATTGTTTGGCTTCAGTTATTGAAGAGGATTTGGCTTACTTTTTTTCAGATAAAAATCATTTTAGGGTCGTACCGTCAGATAATATTAATCTTGCAAAAACAATAATGGCTTATGAAGTTGATAAGAAAGATGTTGAAGGAAAATTAGATACGTCTAGGAAAAAATCAACTATGTATATTTGATAATATATTAAGACTGTCTTGGAAGGAGAATAATTGTTTTTTAATTTAATTGAAGCTTAGGTTTAAGTTTATACTTTTAGTGTTTCTTTAATAAATTCTTTTATACTTGATTTTGTAAAGTTTATAGTGTTTGAATTTATTATTCCAATTCTTGAGCAATATGGTCTATTTGCCGTCCTTTTATCAATTCTTCTTGAAGGAATGATGATTCCCATCCCAAGTTTCATAGTCGTACCTTTTGGAGGTTTCTTAGCCTCACGAGGATATTTCTCTTGGCTTACTGTTGCTTTCTGGGGAAGTATCCTAAATTTCATAGGCTCATTAATAATATTTTTATGGGGCTCAAAAATAAAATTTATTCACAAAATAAGTTTCATAGAAAAACAAATTACAATGTCAAAAAATTTCTTCAAGAAATTTGGAGACAAAGCCGTATTTTTTGGAAGATTAATCCCAGCACTTAGAATGTTTATTCCTCTCCCTGCAGCAATAGCAAAATTTCCATTAAGAAAATTTATTTTCCTAAATTCAATTGCAACTATAATCTGGAATTTTGTTTTTGCTTTCAGTGGTTACACCTTAGGAGAAAACTGGCATTTAATTAATGCTTACGGAAAATATTTAACAATTTTAGTAATCATAGCCTTACCTACTTCGTATTTAGTATATAGAAAATTTGAGAAAATTCTTTTAGAACTTTAATTAGAAAAGTGGTCAACAAATAAAACTAAACCTCAATTTTTTCAAATAGGCGTATACTAATTATTGTAGCGAGTATCACAAAAAGTGAAATAACCCCAAAATCAAAAAATACATTCACTGTTCCAGTTCCTGTTAGTGAATACCGTAATCCATTAATTCCATAACTAAATGGATTCACTTTTGTAATAAAAACTAACCATTTTGGTGCAGTTGAAACATCTATGAATGCAGATGATAGAAATATTAAAGGCATAATAATTAAATTATGAATAATTTGAAAACTTTCAAAATCACTTAATTTACTTGAGAAGGCAAGTCCTATTCCAACTGAAAGGGCGGATATTAAACTTAAAAATACAAAGGCAGGTATTATTCCTAAATAATTTATTTTAGCTCCAAATAAAATTCCAAGAAAACCAATCCAAATACCTTGGATTAGTGCAGTTGTTATTGCCCCAAGACTGCGTCCAATAACAGCAGAAGCCCTACTAACTGGAGCTATTAGTATTTCTTTTAAGAACCCAAATTCCCTGTCCCAAATAACACTAATTCCTGCCATTGCTGAAGACATTATGGCATTCATTGCAAGGATACCAGGTAAAACAAATTCAAGATTTCCACCAACCTTTCGGAAACCAAGACCGAAGGTAATAAGGAATAAAACTGGTTGAAACATAGTTCCAAATAATCTACCTTTTGAACGACTGAGTCTAATCATCACTCGTTTCCAAGATACATATATTGATTGGAGTTCTCTATTATCTTTCATCTGAATCTACCTATCCTTAATTTTCTTTTTTGTGGTTTATCATCCCTTATACTTTTTCCAGTTAGATTAAGAAATACATCTTCAAGTGAAGGCTTACTAATACTAATTTCTTCAACTTCGTATTTTTTCATTATTTCACTTATCACTTTTGTTATTTTTTTATTATCCTTCACTTTTATCAAAGTTTTTCCATTCATTTTTTTGACATTTAGAATATTCGAACTTTTTTTAATTTTATTCTTAGTTTTTACAGTAATAATCCCATGACAGGAAGCGTCAATTAATTCTTGTGGCGTTCCCATTTTCAAGATTTTTCCTTCATCAATTATTGCAATTCTTTCGCAAACCTTCTCTGCTTCTTCCATATAATGCGTTGTTAGAAAGATTGTCATATTTTCATCTTTTTTAATTTTCATAATGTATTCCCAGATTTTATTACGGGTTTGAACATCTAATCCAAGAGTAGGTTCATCTAAGAATAATATTTCAGGATTATGCATTAAACCTCTGGCAAGTTCAAGACGGCGTTTCATTCCACCTGAAAATTTCTCAACCAATTTTTTTGAGATTTTATTAAGACCAACAAGTTTGAGGACTTGTTTTATTCTTTTATCTCTTCTTGTGGAAGGTATTCCATAGAGTCTTGCGTGAAAATCAAGATTTTCCCAAGCTGTTAATTTTGAATCTAAGGCAGGTGTTTGAAAGACAACTCCAATTTTTTGTCTAACTTTGTGTGATTGTTCTTCAACGTCCACGCCAGAAATTATTGCTTTTCCCTCAGTTGGTTTTAGTAAGGTTGTGAGTATCTTAATTGTGGTTGTTTTTCCGGCTCCATTAGGCCCTAAAAAGCCAAAAATTTCACCCTTTTTTATTTTGAATGAAATACCTTTAACTGCCATTGTTCCATCTTTGTATTTTTTCTTAAGATTTTTTACAAAAACAATAGGAGCTTCAGTCATTTATGTTTGACTTTTCTGATTTTATAAACTTGTTTGTTATGTGGTTCAAATAGGTTGTCCCAAAAATCACTTTCAGTTAGAATTATACTTACTCTTCCTAAAATGAATAATGCAGCTGCAAGGACGAGGTCTGAAAAACGACTAATTGAAAGGAAAATAATGATGAAACTTTCAAGCATAAGGACTGAGCCCATGACTCGAACGGCCTTGTTTGCTTGGGGCTTATCCCAATTAATTTTCATATAAGATTCTAACGCCACTACTAAATAAACATTATAAAACATTTCGAACTAATTATGATTGAGGGGTTGTGGTTTAGTTGGCTATGACGCCGCCCTCACACGGCGGAGGTCCCCGGTTCGAATCCGGGCAGCCCCAAGAAACTTTTCTTCACTACGCCCTCATCCCGCTCTTCCTCTACGCGGGATTCGGGCTCCGCTCGAAAAGTTTCATCAAAGTTAGAAGAAAGCAGAAACAGTCCCCTCAACCTTCTTCCAATCAATTTCATCAAGGGATTTAATTGGCCCCCAAACAAACATAGCTTCGCTCATTACACCGCCAATTACAGTTGGCGGTAAAATTACAAAGGGCAAACGATTTCCTTTTTTCACACTCAAATTTGTGATAACTGTAAAATCCCCTATTTTTGAAGATATTCGACAAACAGTAAGTTTATCCGAAACTTTTGAAGTGGTTATTATTTCACCAACACCAACATCAAGACCTACGAGAATTGATTCACTTTTTCCCTTGTCAAATCGAGACTTGAGTTTTTTCAAAGTGTTTGTGCACCATTTCATTTCAGCATTTATTTTTGAATCAAATTTTAGAGAATCATATGAAAATTTTTCTAAAAAATCACATTCTTTTTTCAAGTAATTTAAATCTTCAATCCATTGAAGTTGTTTAACTTTTGATGTAAGGACGTGAAAATCAGAACGAAGGAGTTTTGAATGTTGTAATTTCTCCATAATTTCTATGGCTTTGAGTGCAACTTTAATTCGTGGGTCCACAATAAGTATGAAACTACATATTTAAATTACTCTTTGAAAGGATAATTGCTGCAGGGGTGGCGGAGCTTGGCCAAACGCGCAGGATTCAGATTCCTGTCCCTAGTGGGTTCGTGAGTTCAAATCTCATCCCCTGCAAGCTTTTCTCACTACCCCCTGCTCGCTTTCCTCGCAGGGGTCCGCTCGAAAAGCTTGAGTAAAATTTCCTTCTGCAAGTCCCGCCTATGCGGGACAAGCTTTTCTCACTACCCCCTGCTCGCTTTCCTCGCAGGGGTCCGCTCGAAAAGTTTGAATAAAATTTCCTCCCACAAATCCCGCTTATACTTGGCAACTTTTTTTCACTGCTCTCGCTTCGCGGGATACACTCAAAAAAAATTGAGTAAAATATATTTTATTTAAAATTTATTTTTCATTTTGATTTACATAAACACAAAGGCTGTTTAATATTGCACATTTTATTGCAGTACCTATCTCATTTTTTGATAATTTTGTTTCGTTATACAAACCCTCTACAAAATTTTTCGTTGTTTCAAATTTTATACTCCCATCATCTAAAGAGCTGAGAGTTTCATCAAGAATTGGTTTATACCTTAATTTTAGATTGTATTTCATGTTTTTATTTTAAAGTAGTTATTTAAAAGATTAACCGTCTTTAAGCCTTATAAATGACTATTTATGTAAAGTGTATGACGGGAATTAAAGAAATTAGAGTTGAATATTCTAAATTAAAAAAGAAACATAAGGATTTACCTGAATTGAAAACATTTATGTCTGTTTTTGGTTTCCCAAAAGAAGATGATGTTGATAGTGTTCTAAGTCTTTTTGCGTTTTCAAGAAAAGCCCCAATACACTTAGCAAATGGAATGATAGGTTTTATTTCGCCAACTGATTTCATTTTATCTCAAGATAATAAATTTGTAAAACATATGAAAACTGAATTGATGGATGTTTTGAAGACTTGTGTAGTTTTGCACAAGACTTTTTCACTTCGTGCTTTTGAAGCCACAACAAGTGAAAACCCAGAACAAATAATGGTTGAAACCATTACTTTTGTGACAAATGAGCTTGAGAGAACTCTTCCAACTGTAAAGAAGGCTCTTGAACTTTCAAAGGAAGGATGGAAGGATTCTGGTACTCAAACTGAAGAAGTTTCATATAATTGGTAATTAAAGTAATTTAAGAATTTTAGTTTCTTTGAGTTCTTCATCTTTTTCTGGACCTATTCCAAGTGTAGTTACAGTTCCAGGTGCGAGTTGGGTTCTTCCTGCGTCACTTACCATGTAACTTGGGATTTTTTTTGCATCCGCCCATTGCTTAAAATTAATGAGGTCTTCAAGCGTTCCCTTGAGAACAACTTTTTTCTCACCTTCACTTTCCCATTCTGCAATTAGTTTAGGTGAAAGTTTTTTTGCTTTTTTATATGCACCGAGACTTGCGTGGGCCACTTGTGCTGCAGTTTTTCCTTTTCCCATTTTGATGTCTTTCCTAACTATTATAATTTGTTTTACCATGTTGCGAAGTTCCCCCTTATTTCCATTTTTTCTCCAATATCTTCAGCAGTTACTGTTGGGGTAAATCTTGTTGGTTCAATATCCAATTGTTTCCCACAGTCAACAACCTTACACCGACTGAAACTAGGTAAAGATACACAAATATAAATGTGTTCAAGTTGTCTTGGGGTTAGACAGGCCCCTCCCCACCATTTTGGGGTTATTACCCTTTCTGTTGAGTCATAGTTCATCCCTATTAAATTTCCAAGTCCTTCAACCTCATCTCCGTCTAAGTAAGTTACAGGAATATAAGGAATCCAAGGATCGGCATTCACTACTGGGAGACCAACATAACAAAATTCAATAGGTGAACAATCAATTACTAATCCACAAGAAGTTACTTCAACAGGACCAATTTCATCAAGATTTAAAATAGAAGTTTCGCAATTTTCACCCATCCAACTTCCAACCTCTTTTTGAACTTCAACGGCGTCATCAAAAACAGGACCAGCTTCAATATCTTTTTCTTTGAAGAAATTTAATACATCAGCAAATTTTAGATATTCATGATTGATGATTGAAGGATTATTTGACTTAGAAATTGTTTCAAATTCATCGAGAGTAGTAGTATCTAAATTCATATTAACTGAATATTCAAAAAGGTCAGAAAAGTAAGTGTCGCAATTTTCACTTTCTTCACAAATTGGTTTTGACTTGATTGCGAATTCCGAAGCAAGCCTGAAAAAGATTGAAGGATTAATATTCGTTTGACTGTCATAGGTTAAAATTTCGTAATCATTCAAATCGTTTATGAAGGAAGAAGTAAGATAATAACCCCTACTGGCTAAGAAAGTTGAACTGTCTTTTCTAAATTGTCGAGTATAACTAGACATATCCCCTGTCACATATAAGGCAGATTGTGAAAATTCAATTAGTCGGTCATTCCTTGGATCATCTTCAGTCATATTAATTATATTTATGACGAGGGGTGAATATGGTATCCCAATAAATGAACCCGCTAAGATTTCGAATACTTCACTATTTGTTGTTAAATATGAATCAATAATTTGCCTATTTTTTTCAGATGAGACATCTTGAGCAAATTTCATTGCGTTTTTGGCATAAAGAATGGATTTTCTATTCTTCTTAATACCACTTGAAATAGAGGTTATTACATGATTAATTGTTTTGAAAACATTTTTAGATGCTTGCCAATCACTTAAATCGAGTAAGGTTGTTTTAGCAGAACTTATTACTTTATTAGTTTTGGAAGAGAAAATAGTAAGGCCCTTTGATTTTTTTGGAAGAACAGCGGCAAGAGTTCCTGCATTATTTGCTGTTTTAAGAAATTTATTTAGACCACCAGCAAAGCTTGTGAGACCATTTTCTAAACTAGCAGTTTGGGATTTAAGGTCATTAATTGCTTTTATAATTTTTTCATATTCTTCACTGTTAGGATCTAGAGGTGGTGCCCCTGCGGTTTTATAATTTTCAAGAATTTTTAAATTTGCTTTTATGTCATCAGTTTGTGTGAGTAACTTTTTTACTTCGTCAACATTATCAATTGGGAGATTTTCTAAACTTTTTAATGCGTCTTGGACATCATCAATAGAGTTTCCTACATCTCCAATAGTATCCAAGAGGTCACTAGTTGGTTTTCTTAAATTACCAACCTCTTCAAGATTGTTGAGTCCTTTTCCTAACTTTTTCCACAGAGTTCCTAAATTATTTTTTGGAGATTTGAAAAAAGAAATAAAATCTTTTCCACTTTTTATGAGGTCTTTCATTTGATAAAGAGTGAATGCCGTAGATCCCAAGGTCGCTGCACTTTTGTCTAAACAAGTTGTTATAATATAATTCGCTCCAGGTGGTGGCGGAGTCAATGTCGTTGAAGTTAATTTTCCTTCACACACAATTGCAAGTTCATTTGCAGCAGTTTCAAGTGCAGGGTCAAGATAAATAACAGGATTTGAAATTAAGGCAGCAATTTTCCAACCGACAAGAACTGTTAGCAACCCGACAACCAAAGTTTGTAAGAGAATTGGAACATGATGAATGGTGGTTGTCGACACAAAATTCTTAGGACAGTTATTATAAAAGTAGTTTGTCTATTTTAGATAAGGGCCTATAGCCTAGCCTGGATAGGGCGACAGCCTTCTAAGCTGTAAGTCGCGGGTTCAAATCCCGCTAGGCCCAAACTTTTCTCGCTTCGGACTCGCTCCTTTTAGTCGCTTGTCCTTTCGCTCGAAAAGTTTGATCAAATATATTAAGAGACTGATTGGTGTAACTTGAAAATTTAACGAAAATTGGATAATTTAATAGGAAATAATTTTAGGTGGAAAAGACTCAAAAGTCTTTTGGCAAACGGATGAAGAGAATTTCAAGGCGTATTGATAGATTAAAGACTGATTTTTATCGTAAGCGAACAGGTATTTTATATTTTTTTGGCAGGAGAAGAAAGGGATACAAAGAATAAAGTATAATTTGAAAACTGGATTGAATGAAAATAAGCTCAAATCTTTTAAATAATGAATTTTTAATCAATTTATTGAAGCGCTAGTAGTCTAGCCTGGCTAGGACAGTGCCCTGCCACGGCGCAAACCCGGGTTCAAATCCCGGCTGGCGCATTTTTTTTCTTTCTGTTCTGTTTTGGAAACAAAATTTAAGTCTTAGAAATATCCCAAGTTATTTTTACTGTAAATGTTTTCAGAAAGTTCTTTTGCAAGTTCTTCCGCAAGTTTTGGGTCTTTTTGATTCAATAACGTCATATGATTTTGTATTATGAGAACATTACGTCTTTCTATCAAATCTCCAATGTAAGAAGAGGGGCTGGAATATTTTTTAAAATCTTCTTCCGAATTTGTTTCTAATTTTTTACCAACATCAGAATCAATTCGTTTAATTTGACCAATAATTTCCATTATCTTTTCCTTTGAATTTTCGTAGGAAGTATATTTATACTCCATAAAGGCTTTACAGCCCTTAAATTAAATAATTACCACATCATTAAATGTGGATTATATTCTTTTAGTATTTCACCCATGGCTTTGGTAAAACCTTCTGGCCCACATATATGAATTTCATATCCACTTGGGTTTACAAATTTTTGAATCATTTCCTTACAAATTCGCCCACTTTCAAATAAAGGATTTTCTTCCTTTGTTAATGTAAGTATTACTTTCACTTTTTTCATTTTTGTAAGTTCATTTGGGAAGGCAATTTCGTCTGCCTTTCTGCTGCTTCCAAAAAAAATTAATTCTTTGTCAAGACCACTTTCAATTGAACGCGCCAAGGCAATGAAGGCAGCCATACCCGAGCCCCCACCTATACCTATAATTTTTTTCCCTTCAAATTTTTCTTCATCAAATAGACCCTTGATTGAAGTAGTTTCTCCAACTTTGATGGTCTTGAATTTTTCACTAATTTCTCCACCTTCTTTTAATTTAATAAAAAGTTCAAGAATATCACTTTTTTTATGGTTACATACAGTATATGACCTTGTTGTTCCCTTATAGGTCAAATTAATGAATTTTCCCGGACTGAAATTCATTTCATTTTCAAGTTTGATTAAAAGATAAAAAGTATTTTTAGATTGCCAATTTACGGAAACGACTTTTCCTACCTGTTCTTCCATGATATTACGTCATTTTAGACACATAAAAACTTAATCTTTATTAATCTAGAGACTCTCCTCTAAAGTTATGACAAAAGCAATTCTTCTTGATTTAGACCATTGCCTTACTTATGTTGAAGGTAAATCTTTTAGGGAACTCAATAGTGGCCCGCTTCATATAATTAAAAATGTTGCAAAGGATTGCAGAAATCCAATATGGACAAGATTTTTGGCCTATTTGACACTGCCCCCAATAGCTGCAAGACTTTTATTGTCTCCAGATGGAAATCCAAAACCACTTGAGGTTAAAGCAATGGAAAAAGTTGCTCCAGGAATTTATGCTCCGTCATTAAAATTTACTACCGAAGACGTAAGTCCAAATCAAAAATTAATTGATTATGTAAATAAACTCAAACAGAAAGAAGGCGTAAGTGTTTATGTTGTGACTTCAAGTCCAAAATATTCTGCAAAGGTCTATTTAGATTCTACAAATCTTCAGTTTGATGGTGTTATTGGCCTTGATTTAGATATTAATAAACAAAATAGAGGAATTGGCCCAAACTATAATGATTTTTATACTCGAATTTTTTCAGAACAAGGAGGAAGTGCAGCAAAAAATGCCTTTGCTCAAAAATTGGTTGATGAAGGATATACCCATATTGAAATGTATGGTAATTCACTTAGTGGAGATACAATAACTCCTAAGAAAAATAAGAAAGGGAAAAGAATTAGAGTAATAAATCATATTACACCTATGCACCCAACAAAAGAACAGTACAAAAGACATATTGAAAGACAAAAGGAAAAGTCGATTTATCAAGAGAAGCTATATTCAATTAATAATCTTGAATTTCAAGAGTATTCCAATTTTTTTAATGAAAAGGAAGTTCATTTTTTGAGAAAGTCTAAATCTTTTTAATTGATTAATTTTTAGTGAATTATGGAACGACTTGAGTTTGCTGTTGATATTGAAGGTTGGAAAACATTTTACAGGACAAAGTTTTTAGGTGAAAAAGAAAAACTTTTTGCATTCACTTCTCTTATTGAAGGAACATGTCAATTTAAACTTGGTGTGCTTTTTCCAGAAATGAAGAAAGCAGTTGAAAAATTAGATGAAAAAGAATTTGAACCAATATTAAAAGAAATTAATAAACTTGCAAAGAGAGTTGTAAAAACTCAAGAGCTTTCAAAAGACGCCAAGAAATATGCTCTTATGTGGGCTATTAAGGAAATTTTAATGGCTTCTGGTCTAAAAATTGCCCCTGAAAAAAGAGCATTAAAATCAACACTGAAAAAGATATAAGAGACCTCTGTTGATTACGCTAGTGGTAGTTGAATTAATTTGGGTCTTCCTGTTTGCATTTGTTTTCTTTATTGGATTTGCGTTTTTTATTATTGCGGGGGCTGACGCAAAACCAAAGATGTTTGAATTGATTTTAGCTGTGTTAATTGCGTATGGTGCATTTAAATTAGGACTTTCAGAATCAATGGCATACCTCGGCGTTGGAATAACTTTGAGTATGGCTTTCTTTATGAATAAATAATTATTCTTTCACTTTTTTCTTTTTCTTCTTTCCAACCGAGTCAAGTAGACCACCGAGATTAAGAGTTGCCGTTTCTGTTCCTGCCTTTTCAACACCTTCTGGCATCTTTGGGAAGTTCATTGGGAATACAATTTTAGTACTTTCTCCAGCCGCAATTTTTGGTAAAGTTTCTTTGATGTACAAATATTGAAGCCCTTTTTCATCTAATTTGCTTGCAGCCTCAGCAACTGCTTCAATAAGAGTTCGTTGAGCCCTTGCTTGATATTGAGCGGCCGCCCATTCTTCCTTTGCCTTTCGTCTAAAGTGCATTGCACTTTGAATGGATTCGGGAATTTGAACATTTTGAACTTCAACATCAACAACAGTAACACCCCATTCTGATGTCATTGGCTCAATCTTGACTTTAACAATATCATTCACTTTTTCAATTTCAGAATATAATTCATTTAAAGTAAGATTACTTGCGATGTCACGAAGTGATGCATAAATATAACCTGTAATGGTTTCTTTGAAGTCCTTCACGGCTAATACTGCCTTCTTTGGGTCTTTCACCTTGTAATAAATAATGGTGTCAATGTGGGTGCGGATTTCATCAGCAGTAATTACTTCTTGAGGTGGTAAATCCATTTTCTGTACTCTCAAATCTATTTTTTCTGCTCTTTCAAAGAAGGGAATTAAAAGAATCCAACCCGGACCTGAAACCTTATGAAAGTGGCCAAGTCTGAAAATAGCGAGTCTCTCATATTCTCTCACTTCGTTTATGACATTTAATGCCTTTAGCCCTTGAATTACAATAATAAAACCTACTATTGCGAGTAGTATTTCCGCGTAGGTTCTTGCCGCTGGAATAAAGAAGAATAATAAGGTAGTTATTACAATCAAAACCAAAACAGTTTCCATTTCACTATGAAATAATTTTTGGATTTCGGTTGAAGGACTAGACACATTAGGAAGAGGCAAGAGACATATAAAAGAATTAGGCTATTCTTTGTGTGGTGAAAATTGGTCTTGAAATGCATCAGCAGTTGAACACAGGGAAATTATTTTGTAGGTGTTCTGGGAAGTTGAGTGATGAGATTGAATTTACATTTAAGAGAACTTTGCGTCCTGTACTAAGTGAAATGGGTCAAATTGATAGGGCCGCTCTCTTGGAAGCAAGGCGAGGTAGGGAAATGACCTATTATGCAAATACAAAAACATCTTGCGCTGTTGAATGGGATGAAGAGCCTCCACATAAACCGGATGAAGAGGCAGTAAGAATTGCTACTCAGATTTCATTGGCATTAAATGCAACACTGGTTGATGAAGTATATTTTATGAGAAAAATTTTAATTGATGGCTCTGCAGTTGGTGGTTTTCAGAGAACTTCACTTATTGCAACGGGTGGTGACATTGATGGTATTGCGATTTCTATGATTTGTTTAGAGGAAGATTCAGCGCGTCCCACAAAAAAAGGATTTAATCTTGATAGGCTTGGCGTTCCATTAATTGAAGTTGCAACTGAGCCAGTAATAACAAGTGGTGAACAGGCAAAAAAGGTTGCAAAAAAGATTGGAACCTTATTTAGAATGGCAAATGTAAGGAGGGGTTTGGGAACAATTAGACAGGATTTGAATGTCTCAATACCTGAAGGTGCAAGAGTTGAAATTAAAGGAGTTCAAGACTTAGATAGTATGCCTATACTCGTTGATTTTGAAGTAGAAAGACAAGAAAATTTAGTTAAATTGAAATCACGACTGTGTGCAAAGTTTACATCGATTAAAGATGTTTCATCCGCTTTCAAGAAAACAAAAAATAAAATTTTCAAAGACAAAGAAGTATATGCGTGCATTATGAAGGATTCTTCAGGTCTTTTTGCTGAAAGTCTTCATAAGAATAAACCTTTTGGAAAGGAAATTGCAGAATATGTCAAATCATTTAGATATAAAGGATTTATTCACTCAGATGAAAATATGAAAAAATATAAGATTGAAAATGAATTCAAAGAAGTGAAGAAATTATTGAATGCAAAGAAAGATGATTTAATTATAATGTCAGCCGGAACCAAAACCATTCTTGACCTTGTAAAAGAAAGAGTAATTCAATTATCAAAAGGCGTTTCAGAAGATACACGCAAGGCCAAAGAAGATGGCTCAACCGAGTATATGAGACCACTACCAACTGGAGCAAGAATGTATCCTGAAACAGATATAATGCCCTTTTTACTCCCAAAAACAAAACCATTGGAGAAGCCAGAGCAAAGATTAGAGAGATTGAGCAAAATTTTACCTTCTCAAATTGCGAGTAAATTATATCTTAGTCCTGATTATTTCCTCTTTGAAAAATTAGGGGGGACAAAATTAGCGGGAATAATAATTACTGAACACTTACCTGCTTTGAGGAGAAAAAAATTGATAGTTACAGAAAAACACCTAAAAACAGTTTTGGAGTTAGTGAATAATAAAAAATTAACCAAGGGCGGAATTGTAATTGCACTTGAGACTTTGGTAAAGGGTAAGAAGATTGAAGTTGAAACAGTGGACATTAGTGATATTGAAAAATTTATTAAAAAAGTGATTAAGGAAAAATCTGACTACGTATCAAAATCCCGTGACCCAATTAAAGGGATAATGGGAATTGTAATGGCCAAATATCGCGGAAAGATTCCCGGAAAAATCATAATGGCCAAAATAAAAAAAGAATTAAAATAGTCAGACTGGGTCGGCTTCATCATATTTCATCAGCCTATTTGTTGTCATCACTCATTATGACCCAGCGAGCAAGCTTATAATTCTATCAGCAAAATTTTAAGGTGAATGAAGACTTACCTCCTGAACTGAGACCAAAACCGTTTTGGAAGCGGATGTTATCTTTCCTTCTTTTTGCTGGGCTTATTGGTGGTATTTATTATGCGTACACCACCGGAGAGCTTTTAAATATACTAAACGAGCTCCTTAGTCAAGAACCTTTACTGTTAGTAGGAGTAGCAGTGATTGGGTTAATTGCAATCGCGTTAATAATGGGTGGATGAAGATGCCAAAAGAAAAAATGAAGACAGTTAAGAGATTTGGACCAAGGTATGGTACTAAACCTCGTAGAAGAACAAATGAAATTGAAAGCGGTTATATGGGCCGTAAGTATAAATGTTCTAAGTGTGGAGCATTGAAAGTTAAGAGAGTTGCCGCAGGAATTTGGCAATGTGGCAAATGTAATTTTAAGTTTGCATCACATGCATATAGGGTGGTTAAATGAGTACATATCGATGTTTGAAATGCGGAAAACAGGTTACAATAGATTTAAGATTTGAAAAAATAAGGTGTCCCTCTTGCGGTTACAAAATATTAGTAAAGATGAGACCTCCAGTGGTCAAGCGTATGAAGGCGCGATAAGACTGCCGGCGACTGAAAATATATTCAAAACCCTTGTGGCAGAGGGAAAAAATGTTGCGTTTGATGGAACGAATGCAATAGTGAAGATTAACGCTAAAAGTTTCAGAGAGTTCAAAGCCGAAGTTTATTCGTTGCTTAGAATTTATGAAGCTATTAAAGACATATAGTGAAGAGGAGAGGAAAAAATGGATAAAGAAATGAGCCCACAACAGAAGCATGCACTCACGCAAGTGAACGGATATCAACAACAAATTCAGATATTAATTTCTCAAAGACAACAGATGGAGCTTCAATTGAAGGAAATAGATTTGTCGTATGAAGAGTTGAAAAAGGAAAGCGCCACTGAAGTGTATAAGGCTATTGGCCCAGCATTAGTAAAAAAGAAAAAAGAAGATGTTTTAATTGATCTTAAAGAAGCAAGAGATAAGGTCGAACTCAGAATTAAAACTATAAAAAGTCAAGAAAAAAGGCTTAGTAATAAAATTAAAGAATTGAGTTCTAAGTTAAGGTGATAATATGGAGTCATTAGAAAAAGCGATTGAATTGCTTAGTGAGGTTATTGATGACTCATATGTTCCGAAGAATATTAGAGATATATGTAAGAAGGCACATACTCGTTTGACCAATAAAGAAGAAAGGGTACATATTCGAATGGGGGCTGCAATTGGTATGCTTGATGAACTTAGTCAGGACTCTAATTTACCTTTCAATACACGTACTCAAATTTGGGAGATTGCCAGTCTTTTAGAAACCTGTTGCACGAATTACAAGTGTTAAGTAAGATTAATATACCCCCACAATCAATTGTTAAAGGTGTTAAAATGTTAGGAAATCTATTAAGGTCTAATAAAAAACCGGAAACCGCTACTATTGTTGAAGCTCAAATAAAAGGAGAGGTTCGATCAAGGCTCAAACTTAGTTTGATGATGATGGAGCGCTATGCAGATATCGAAAAAATTCTTTCAAGATTTAGAAAGGCAGATACTGTTCTTTTGATTCGTGTTTCACATTTAAGAGATAAAGATATGAATGAACTAAAAAAAGCTGTTGATAGATTGAAGACTCATTGTGAAGTAACAGGTTCAGATTTAGCAGCACTCGATGATAGTTGGATAGTTCTAGTTCCACCTGTGGTTGAAATTGTGCGGTAAATTTATCTGCCCGGTTTGTAGAAAGTCGCTTGTTTATTCTATTATTGACAATGTTGATTTTGTTGGGGAAGGAGTATCTATTTTTGCGTTTTCTTGTGAATGTGGATTTAAAGGGGTTGATATATTTCCAGAAAAACAGCATGGCCCAAGGACACTTACTTTCAAAGTGAATGGTGATAAAGATTTGAATGTCCTAGTGGCCAGAAGTTCAACATCTACCGTTATTATTCCAGAACTTCCACTGGAAATTAAGCCTGGTCCAGCATCACAGGGAATTATAACTACTGTGGAAGGAATACTCTTAAGAGCAAAAGATGTCTTTGGAAAAAGAACAATTAAAGTGAATGATTTGCTCTTAAAAAAGAAATTCACGCTTATTATTCACGACCCTAAAGGGACTAGTGCAATTGATTCACCAAGAGTGAAAATATCTGCAGTGAATGATAAAAATCCTTTTAAAGCGTAGAACCTTTATTTCCTGTGGAGCCTGAGTATAAAGTGCAAAATGTCGTAGTTACGGGACGATTATCGGACAAATTAGATCTTGTTGATATGTATAATAAAATCTCAGGTGGGGTTTATGAACCGGGAAAATTTCCGGCCTTTAGGCTCAAGAGATTTAGCGTCGGGTTTTTGATATACAGTTCAGGTAACTTTGTATGTAGTGGTTCACGAAGTATTGCGCTTGCTCATGAACATGTTGAAAGTTTAGTTTCACTTCTTAGAGAAAATGGGTATAAAATTATGGATGCTAATTTAGAAGTTAGAAATATTGTGGTAAGTGTTGACCTCCATAAGAGTCTTCACCTTCATGAATTGGCTTATGCTATTCCCGATTCTGAATATGACCCTGAAGCATTCCCTGGAATGAAATTAAGGAAGGGTTCAACAAGAATTTTAGTGTTTAGAACAGGTAAGGCAATAATTCCCGGTCTAAGAACAATTGAAGAAATTGAGAGTACAATTGGGTGGCTTGAAAATACTATTGAGGCGGCTGAAGTTGAAGCCGAAACTTTCCAGAAACCAAGTTTTTAATTCACTTCAATTCAGGGACGAATTTGTGAATGAGTTTTTTTGCTTTTTCTCTTTTTTCTTGGTGGGTTTTTAGCATCTGATTTAATTCTTCAATTAATAGTTTTTTATTTTCACCGCACATGAGTTCACCGCGTCCACATTTTTCTACCAAATGTGAATTATTAAAGAAGATATTTTGGTATTTGCACACTACACACTTTTCTGTTTGTCCACCTAATTCACGATGTTCCTTTAATGTGTCTCGTCCTCCTGTGAGAGCGCTTCCAATTTTTTTCTTTACTTGATTTGGTGTGTCTGTCATGTAAATTGCGGTTTCTGCCTTTGATGAACTCATCTTAGTTCCAGTGAGACCGGGTAAGAATTTACTCAGTATATCCCCAGGTTTTTGAAGTCCAATTTTAGGTGCAACATCCCTTGTTAATTTAACAAATACATCTTGGTCTACCCCAATTGGAACAACGGTTGGTATTCCTAATTTATATGTTGGATAAAGAATATGAGCCGCTTGCATTGCCGGATAAAATTGAAAACCAATTGAAGATTCAGGAGAAAACCCAAGGGCAGAACGAACTGTGTTTGCTGTTAAATGAGATGAAATTTTGATTGCAAGATTGTAAACTTCTTGTTTCATATTTACTAAGTCCATCATTATTTCAGTCTTTTTTGGGTCAAATCCAATTGCGATTATATCAAGAAGATTTTCATAATCCATCTTAATTAAATGTTCTTTACTGAGTCCTCGAGCCAATAATTTTTCGTCGTCGCTAAATGGAATAAAAACATGTGCTCCAAATTTGTCTTGGAGAAATTTAACAAAATTAAAGACAAGAAAATGACCTAAATGTAAATTTTTACTTGGACCTCGTCCACTAACTATTGCGAACTTGTCTTCAATAATTTTATCGAAATCACGATGCGCAAAGAATAAGTCAGGTACAAGTGGGTGCCCAATCTTTGAAGCAAGTTTCTTACTAATAAAACTAGCTCCAAATTCCTTAATTAATTTATTATAATCAACAACTTCATCCACATTGTATGCGTCCATTACTATTGGTTTTACAGTCATTTTATTTATCTTTCCCCTTTCCGAGATGCTTATTAATGCCCCTTTTTCATAATTTTTGTGCTTAGAACTCATACTTGTGGCGAGTTAAGAAAAACGAATGTTAGTAAAAAAGTGGTTTTAACTGGCTGGGTTGGACATATTCGAGTTTTTGGGAGGAAAGCATTTATTGATATTAGGGATAGGTATGGAATTACTCAATTAGTCTTGGATGAAAAATTCAAAGATATTTATACAAATTTACCAAAAGAATCTGTTATTGTTGCATCTGGAAAGGTAACAAATCGAAAGGAAGTGAATAATAAAATTGAAACTGGTGAAATTGAAGTGATGGTAGATACTTTAGTAATTTCATCAAAGGCATCACCTTTACCATTTGAAATGTTTAGTCCTGAAATTGAAAGTTTGGAAGAAACAAGATTGAAGTATAGATATCTTGATTTAAGAAGACCAAAGATGCTTCGCATGTTGGAGTTTAGATTTAAGGCTGAAATGATAATTAGAAATTATCTTTCTTTGAAAAATTTTATAGAAGTTGAAACTCCATATATTGGTCGACCAACACCTGAAGGTTCAAGAGATTTTCTTGTTCCTAGTAGAACTTTTCCGGGAAAATTTTGGGCTTTGCTTCAGAGTCCTCAACAATACAAACAATTATTGATGGTTGCTGGGATTGACAGATATTTTCAGATAACAAGATGTTATCGAGATGAGGATTTGAGAAAGGATAGACAGTATGAATTTACTCAAATTGATATGGAGATGAGTTTTGTTGATGAGTCTGATGTCATTAAAATTTCAGAAGGATTAATTTCAATTCTTTATTCACAATTACTTGGAATTAAATTAAAGAAACCTTTTAAGAGAATGACTTGGGAAGAAGCTATGAATAAATATGGTTCTGATAAACCAGATATTCGATTTAATATTCCTCTACTTGATTTTACTAATTCATTTGAAAATTCAGGACTTCGGATTTTTGAAAATGAAATTAAAAAAGGTGGAGTTGTAAAAACAATTTTTATTCCAGAACTTCTAAAGCGTTCAGAGATAAGAGAATTGGAATCCGTGGTTAAACGCAGAAGTTTTCCTGGATTGGCTTGGATTAAGTCAAGTGAGGAATTATCAGGTTCTATTTTATCCGCAGTTTCAGATTCACTCAAAAAGAAATTTGTTAAGAATAAAGGAACTTACTTAATGCTTTGTGGTGAATGGAATAAAGTTTGTATTGCATTGGGAGAAGTCCGTTTAAAACTTGGTGAAAAATTAGATTTACGAAAAGGAAGGGAATTTGTTTGGATTACTGATTTTCCAATGTTTGAAATTAGTGAACAAGATAAAAAAATAACTGCAGTTCATCATCCATTTACATCCCCTTCGAAAGAGACCGTCCAAAAGTTATTCACCGATTTAAGTGAGGGTGAATTATTAAAAATTCCGGCTCGTGCTTATGACCTTGTTCTTAATGGTTCTGAAATTGGGGGTGGGAGTATAAGAATAACTGAAAAAACACTTCAAGAAAAAGTGTTTGAAATTCTTGGAATTAATAAAGATGAAGCACATGAAAAATTTGGTATGCTTCTTAATGCATTTGAATATGGTGTTCCGCCACATGGGGGGATTGCATTTGGGCTTGATAGGTTGCTTCAAATTATGTTAGATGTAGATAGCATCAGAGATGTGATTGCTTTTCCAAAGAGTAAATCTGGGAGGGCTTTGATGGAAGATGCTCCAAATAATGCAGATAAAAAAACATTAAGTGAATTAGAGTTCACTCAAAAAGGTGACTGCGGTGTTTGATTTTGTTTTCTTAGGAACAGGTGCAATGAAACCAACGCCAAAACGATTCACTTCTTCAATTATGTTGAGGTATAATGGTGAAGTTTTAATGTTTGATGTAGGTGAAGGAATTCAAATTAGAGTAGGTCAAAGTGGATTTTCACCAATGAAGGTTGATAAAATTTTTATTACTCATTTTCACGGTGACCATTTTTATGGTCTTCCTGGTATGATTTTTACAATGGCAAAGGGTGGTAGAACAAAGAAACTAAGGATATATGGGCCCCCAAGGGCAAAAGAATTCGTCAATCAGATTATGACCTTGGGATATGGACATGTCCCTTTTGAAATTGAAGTGAATGAATTAAATCATGATGATGTTGTTAAAGGAAAAAATTATACAGTGAAAGCATTTAGGACTGACCATGGACCACCTTCTATTGGATATCTCTTTAGGGAAGAAGATAGTTTCAATATTGATTCAGATAGAATGAAAAAAGAAGGCATAAAATCAAGTCCAAAATTTAGACTTTTGAAAGAAGGAAAGACAATTGAAATAGATGGAAAAAAACTTGAACCGAGTGAATGGTTAATTCCAGTTAAAGGAGATTCCTTTGCTTACACTGGCGATACAAAGTATAGTGAATCAGTTGCAGAGTATGTTAAAGGAGTTACAGTTCTTGTTCATGAATCAACTTATTTAGAAAAAGACGGTTCACAGTTTGACCGCGGACATAGTTCGGTTGAAGATGCCGCTAAATTAGCAAAGAAAGCAAAAGTGAATACTTTATTTTTGATTCATATTTCTCCAAGATATATGGACCTTTCTGTTTTGAAAGATGCGGCAATAAAAATTTTCCCTCAAACATATATATCACGAGATTTAGATAAGTGGATTGTTAAAAAAAATAAATTGGTGCAATCTAAATGAAAATAAGTAAGACTCTTTATGATATTGCTTGGGCTTTTACTGTGGCAATGTTTTTGCGTATTGTTTTTGGTTTCGTTTTAGGAACTAGTTTTCCCTTTGTTGCGGTTATGAGTGAGAGCATGGTTCATGATGCATATTCAGTTCAAAATTATTATGTTTGGATGCAAGACGAGGGATTTTCTCGTGAGAGTTTAGGGGAGTTTCCTTTTGAAGTTGGATTTAATAAGGGTGATGCACTAATTATTGGTTCAGCAAAAGAAATAGAAGTTGGGGATGTAATTGTTTATGTTAACCCGAATCTTAGGTATGCAATTATTCATAGGGTTATTGAGGTTACTGAAAACGGTTATGTGACCAAAGGAGACAGAAATCCAGCACAAGACCCTTGGTTAGTGAAAGAAGAATGGGTAAAGGGAAAGGCAGTTTTTCTTATGCCACTTGTTGGTTGGATACGAGTTCTTCCTACTGATTTAATTTATACAGTTATTGGAAGAGACTAAACCATTTTAATTTCTAATTTGACTGCATTTTTTAGATTATTGAATGTTTTGTTTCCTGTTATTAAAGTTAGTCCATATCTAAAACATTGTGCTGCGACCATGGCTTCATTAATACTTATATCCTTTCCTTCTGATTTTACTTTCCCCATTATTTCACCTGCTTTTTCTGCGTCTTCACGAGTGAAGTCAAGAATTATAAATGAATCAATGAGACCGCGTAAGTTTTTGTCTTTTGTGATTTTTTTCTCAACAAGATAGTCTTCCGCCCCTATTAATTGTGTCACAATTAGTGAACCAGTATAAAATTCACGGTAAGTTTCAATAATATTTAGAATGCCCTTCTTACCACGTAATAAATTTGTTATTGCGTGGATATCAAAATAAGCGGCCTTTTGCAACTCTAAACACCTCCGAGATTATTTTTTCTATTTCACGAATTTCTTTATCTGTTTTTGAACCAAAGTATGAACGAAGACTTTTTCTACGCAACTCAACATTACTTTTGAAAAGTGAATCAATCATATCTGAAAAACTACTTTCACCCTTAATGGATTTAAGCTCTTCATACACTTCTTTTTTTATCATTATATTCTTCACAAAGAGATTATTTGTAGCATCTATATATTACTTGTGGTTGATTGTTTAAACCCTTTATTATTAACAAAAGAACTTAGTGTATAGATAGTGTAATAATACTGCGTATTACGCCTTTATATAGTGTTTTAACTTACAAGTACCTTGAGAGTGAATGAAAAATGCTTTTTGTTTATAAAGAAGAGGGTGAATCAATTTATACTCCTAATGTTCTTTGGACAGTAGGAGTTCTTAGAGAGAGGACTCTGACGAAAACAACATAGGCAAATGCCGAACGAGAGGGAGGAAAGGCCTATAAATATATAAAAAGGTGAAAAAATATGCAAGACTTAAAAAGAAAAATAGGGGTCGCTGCTGGTAGTATCGTAATGCTCGGTGCTACAATGGCTGGAGCCATGGCTGCAAACCTTGGAGGACTACCTGCTCCATTTATTGCAAATGAACAATTTGCAGGACAGATAGTTGTTGGTGCAAGTGCTGCTGTGCCTGACGTTATTGCTGCTGCTCAAATAGCTGCTGCATTTGGTCAACACGTAGTAACTGCAAGTTCGACTGCTGGTGATGCAGTAGTTTCGGGCGGACTTCAGGATGATGTAACTCTTGGAGGGACTGTCGCATCTGGTTTAGGGTTATCATTATTTAAGGATAATAAAATTCCTTACTTATTAGATGAACAAATCACATATGACGGTGATGACTACGATATACACGAAGAAATAATTATTGGGACATCAAGTCTCAAAGCTATTACTGGTGTAACTGGTGGAAGTGGAATGTATGATGTTGATGAATACGGAAGTACTGTTGCATCAAAGATCTACCTTGCTATGGAAGAAGGAGATATTAGATACAGCTACGTTTTTGACGATGCATTCAATGCATCTCTCATTGATGACCCACTTGAACTTGAGTTCATGGGAAGAAGTATTTCAATTTCAGAAATAACAACCGCAGATAGAATAACACTTACTTCTGCAACTGAATACACTATGTATGTCGGAGATACAGTTGTTGTTGATGGAGTTACTGTAGAAATTACAGGTATTACTTCTGACAAAGCAAGAATACAAGTTTCAGGTGCAAGTTGTGCAGTAGATTCTGAAGCAATAGAAGAAGGCGATACCTTCGATACTGATTGTGACCTTCAAATTAAAGTATTAGAGGGTGGAATTTGGTACGCCGATGTAGGTGAAGCCGAAAACAGTGTTGATATTGAAATTGGTGAAGAACTTAGTGAATCATACAATAACAATGGAGCTTTCATTGGATACGAAGATGCAGACGATTCTGATGTTGCATGGAAATGGAATATTAGTGTAGATGCTGATGGAACACTCAATTACTTGGGAGCATATCTCAGTATTGATTATGACTCAGTAGATGACGGTGCATTTGAAGTTGGAGACGCTTTCAATTTCTGGAATGACTATGCTGCCATGAAAATTACTGGATTGACTGATGTTACAATGGGTGCATTTGATGTTAAGTTTGATGAAATTGATGTCTACAATGATGTTGCAGATTCCGAAAAATACATTGATGGATCAGATACCGCAGTTTCAATGGTTATAACTGGGCCTGATGACGACACTTTCTCAACAGAATATGAGAGATTGGCAATTCACGCAAACGCAACAGGTGTATACGTTGCTCAGTATGATGCAGATGAAAACAAATGGGACCTTGCAGTAAGTAACGAAACAGATACGGGAGATTGGAATACTACTTGGGCTACAGGAATTAGTGGTGAATTTGGAGATACAACTATTGATATATCAGTTAAAGATGCATTAGCTACTTTTGGAGTTAATCTACAAGTAATCTTAACCATTGGTACTGATGATTTGCTCTTTGATGTAACCGATGACACTGATGGTTTGAGTGCTTTTGCAGATGATTCTGGAACAGAAGACGCTGAAGCTGGAGATATAATTCTTGACTCCATTGAAATTGGAGCAAAGGAAACAGATGTTAGATCTACTTTCGGTATAATCGTGAAAGATCCTGACGCTGGAGCTGAGAACGACGAAGTAGCTTTTGAAGTGCCTGATGAACAGGTTTATGCAAAAGTCTATCTTGGGTCTGTTAGTGGTGGAACCACAGTTTCAGATGGATCAACTTCGATGATTCTAAGTGGATTGAATGCAGAAGTTGCAGTACTCGATAGTGAAGCTTCGACCTCTACCCCAATGGTAGTTGTTGGTGGACCTTTCGCAAATGCAATTGCAGCTCAATTAGTTAGTACAGCTGATGCTGAAACTTTCTTCGGATATGATGGAAGTACAGGAAAAGGTGTAGTTAAACTATACGATGTTAGCGAAACTCCTTGGAGTGTCCAAGCTATGATAGTAGCTGGATGGGATGCCAAGGACACAAGAGCCGCAGCTTACATCTTGAGTCAGTATGTCAGTGGTGCAAAGACTCTTTCTAACTTAGAAGGAAAGTCAATGATTACTGTATCTGCTTCAGGTGCAACAACCATAACAAGTGAAGAACTCGATTAAAAATAGGGACCCAGCTTGCTGGGTTTCTTTTTATTTTTTTTATTTTATTTTTTTCATTAGTGAAACCGCCACTCTTTTAAATCCCGCATTTTGTTCATAATTATGGGATTAAGACCTGGAAAATGTTATAGACACATTAGGGGCAGGGCATATACGCGTAAGGCCAATCGTGTCATGAAAAAAGCATTTATTAGGGGTATTCCTGGTTCTAAAATAAGGCTTTTTGATATGGGAAATAGAACTAAGAGAGATTGGGTCATGGGTGTTGATATGATTTGTAAAGACACTATCCAAATTCGTCACAATCAATTAGAAGCTATTAGGATGTTAATTTTTAAGAAGTTGAATAAGACTATTGGGCGAGATAATTTCTTTTTTCGTATAAGGGCATATCCTCATCACGTTTTGCGTGAAAATCCAATGGCAACAGGTGCTGGGGCTGACAGGTTCCAACAAGGAATGAAAATGGCTTTTGGGAAACCAATTGGAGTGGCTGCTCGTGTTAAAACAGGAAAAGTTCTTTTATCTGTTTATGTAGATTCTGATGAGCATGTCCCAATCATAAAGGAAGCATATCGCTTGGCAAAAAATAAATTGAGTGGAGACTACTCTTTTAAAATAAATCCAAAAGTCGGGCATGTTTAACCCCCAACGCTTATTTATTATTCACATTTACTTAATTTGTGTTTAGTTTAGCGAAGCTTTTCAAGAGAAGTGAGCCTCAATCTGATGGTGAAAAGACTGAGGCAATTTTTCAAATGGTTCAAGAAATTCGAGATGAATTGAAACCATTAGGTCCAACTGGTGAACGAATAAGTAGACTTGAAATAATTACGAGTGGAATTTCAAAACTTAATCCTTCTGAAAGGGAAAGCATTATGCAAGAGCTCGAGTCTTTGGAAGTTGATGACCAAATTTTTAAACTAATAACAAAACCAAAAACAATACATGAAATTTCAAAAAAGATAAAACGAAGTTATGGTTATACTGCTAATAGACTTCGTTCACTCTTAAAAAATGGAAAAGTAATGCGAAAACGGGACGCAGTTACTAGAAAATATGTTTATGTTAAACTTTAAACATTTCTTGTAAATTTTGGTCGACTCTCATTCTTTGAAAATAATTCACTTTTTTTATGGGGATTGTAAAACCTTGTTTGGCTTTGAGGTATCCTGAGTAAGCTATCATTGCACCATTATCCCCTGCAAATTCAGGTGGGACAACTTTTAATTTAATCCCCCTTTCATTACACATTATTTTGAACATTTCACATAGTCTTAAATTTTGAGCAACACCACCAACAAGTAAAATTTCTTTCTTACCTGTGTGAGCGACGGCGCGTTCACTAACTTCAACAAGCATTGAAAAAATATGTTCTTGAAAACTGTATGCGACATCTTTTTTTGAATGCGTCTTCAGTACATTTTTTGCATGAGTTAAAATTCCAGAATAGCTTAGGTCCATTCCTTTAACGGTATATGGCATTTTGATAAAAGTTCCATTTCTTGCTAAATTTTCTAATTTTGGTCCACCTGGGTGAGCCATCTTTAGGTGTCGAGCAAGTTTATCAATTGCATTTCCTATTGCAATATCAAGGGTTTCTCCAAAGATTTTCCATCCCCTGCGGTTCGCAATAATTTGAGTGTTTCCCCCACTGATATATACTATTAAAGGGTCTTTTGCCCCAGTTGTTTTTATTCCTATATCAATGTGTGCTTCTGCATGATTTACTGGAATTATTGGAATATTGAATTTGATTGCAAGATGTTTTGCTATTACTGCACCAATTTTTAGACAAGGACCGAGACCGGGACAACAAGCATAAGCAACATAATCCGGCTTTTTTACTAAGGCTTCTTTTATAATTTTTCCAGCTATTTTTGCGTGGTGTTCCGCTGCCTTTCTTGGGTGTATTCCACCCTCTTTTGGAATGTGCATATCAACAACATTTGAAATTACTTTGTCATTATGAGTCATTCCGGCACCAAAAGTGTGTGCCGTGCTTTCAATACCTATTATTTTCACAATAATAAGTGTAAAGCTATTTTAAGATTTTTACTAATTAATTTAATGATGACGCCTTTCATGTTATTTTCGTGGATTATTATGATAGCGTCAACTTTCATCTCAATTTATTTCCTTTTAATGTATTTAGAAGATAAGTCTAGACCAGAATCTCCAAATGACGAAGTTTGTGTAGATTTAGTCTTACCTGCTTATAATGAAGAAAAACATATTTATGAATCATTAAAATCAATTTATAATTTAGAATATTCAAAGGAGAAATTAGGGGTAATTTTAGTTGATGATGGGTCAAAAGATAATACTCTGATTGAAGCCAAGAGGTTTGCAAAAGACCATAAGGATTTGAAAATAACTCTCATAAAACATAAGAAAAATAGGGGAAAAGCAGCAGCACTTAATACGGCTTTAAAGCTTACAAAAGCACCGTTTATTGTAACAATGGATGCTGATTCTTTTGCAGAGCCAGATGCTTTATCTCAACTTCTGAAATTTTCTAATGAAAATGATATTGTAACACCTGCAGTTGTTGCAAAGAATACTAAGGGAATTTTAGAAAGACTTCAAGCAATTGAATATGTTTATGGAAACTATCTTTCAAATATTTTAAGTGGATTTGATGCTCAATTAGTTGCACCTGGGCCCTTTTCCTTATTTAAAACTGAGTCTTTACGCGCAGTTGGTGGATTTGATGAAACTTCTGTTACGGAGGACCTTGAAATAGTGTATCGAATGAGAAAAAAAGGATATAAAATAATTATGAGTCCGCGAGCAATAGTTAAAACAGATATTCCTAGGGATTTGAAAACATTAATAGCTCAGAGAAAAAGGTGGCATCTTGGTTTTTTTGATGTTGTTGGGAAGTATCCAAAATCTATGAATGTTTCACATGAATTTGGGCGTCAAACTATTCTAAAATCCTTATATTTTTTAGTCTCAATTGCCTTTCTCATAATTTTTGTTTGGGGATTTTTTAAGTGGATGGAACCTGTTTATTATTTTTTCAGGGCTGTTGGTTTTGATTGGATGCCTTATTTATTAAATTTAGAGTTCAATCCGGACTTATTGATTTTAGACCCACAAACTATTTTTTATTTTGCCGTAACTCTATTGATTACATCTACTTTTCTTTATTTTGCATTTAGATTTTCAGAAGAGAAAGGAGGAAACTTGTTTGACGCCATAATCTTCTTAATTACATATGGGTTTGCTCTTTCAATGGCAACAATACTTGCCACAGTTTCATGGATAAAAAGGGAGAATAAATGGTGAAGAGAGCAATATTGGCTGGTTTGTTGACGTTTTTAATATTCTTTTCAGGATTGTCCTTTGGTCTTTTTTGGGATAATCTTAGGCGTCAAAAGCTTGATGCAGACATTGATGAATTGGTAATCTATTCATCTTCACTATTTTTACAAAGTCAGTTGATTGATGATGTTGGGTGTTCTTCAATGAAGCCACTGATTGATGATTCCATTAAGGATTTATCTGATTCACTTGAACGATATGAAAAATATACCTCTGCCGCTCGCTTTGATATTGATCAACAACAACTTTTATATCGTCAATATTTTCTTTCAAATGTTAGATATTGGCTTTTTGCTAAAAACTTTAAAGAAAAATGCGATTGGAATAATAGTTTAATCCTTTTCTTTTTTGGTCCTGATTGTCCGGAGTGTGATGTAATGTCTGAAAGACTTACTTACTTAAAGAAAAAATATGAAGAGGACGTATTGATTTTTCCAGTGAATATGGAATTAGCTAGTAATGATCCTGTTGCTAATACCCTTCTTAAAATTTATAATGTTACTTCATATCCTTCAATTATTATTGATGGTAAACGTCATGCTTATCTTGGTTTGGATAATTTGGAGGCGTTAGCTTGCAAAGAAAATTGTTAATTTTTTGGTTGCTTTACGCCTTATTAATTATATCTTTTTTTTTGAAACCAATAGTAGTTGGATGGGATCCTTCTGAATATTTAGCATACGGAAAGTCAATATTTTCAAATTATGGTTATGTTTCCAATTATCGTCCACCAATTTGGCCTATTATACTTGGTGCACTTTGGAGAATTGGGCTTCCAATGCCATTCACTATGAAAGCTTTAGCATTTTTAATTTTTGCTGCTATTCCTCTTGTTCCTTTTTTTAAATTTAAAGATTCACGAAAGTATTTAGGATTAATTATTGCAACACATCCAATCTTTTTTGCTCATTCACATATGCCACTTAGTCACATACTCGCAATGTTGTTTTTTGTATTAGCTTATTCACTTTCAGGAATTCTTGGAGGTGTTTTTTCAGCATTTTCTGGATTAACTCGTTTCACTTATTTTTTACAAATTCCTTTCATTTGTTGGAAAGATAAGAAAAAATGGATTGGTGCATTATTAACTTTAACAGTTTATTTTAGCGTTATCTGGATTTTGTTTGGAAGTCCCTTTTTTCAAATGAGAGCAGCGTCAACATTGATTAATAATAGTTATATTGATTTTTGGGAAAAAGAACCAACATTTTATTTAACTGTTTTATTTGCGACCCCTCTTTTATTACTGGCTTTATTTTCTAAATCGCGATTCACTCTTGGTTTTTTGGCTGCATTAATTTATTTTACACTTCTGCCTCATAAGGAAGAAAGATTTTTTATTGATGTTCTTCCTTATATTGCAATTGTAATTTCTGAAAAATGGAACAGGTTTGCAATTTCTGAAAGATTGCATGAGATTGTACTTATTTTAATTATAATAATGAATCTGTTTTTAGTTCAGTCTGTTTTTTCATTCAATGCAATTCCTGAGGAAGCTTTTTCTCAGATTCCTGAGGGTGCGAGTGTTGTTGGTATGGACCCTGAAGTCAATGCATACAAAAATATTCACTTTTATATTTGGTTTTATTATGGGGCTGATTTTAATAAATCTGCTGAATATTGCGTTTATAATGAGTGGGGGATACCTTGTGCTGATGAATATTGTGAATCAAGAAAAGAAGAGTTTTTCAATATGTGTCAACCAATTTACACAGTTAACCCCGGATATTTTGTTGGGAAAACAGTGAATGAAAGTTGATATTTATTCAACATCCATTCGTGGGGCTAAAATAAATGCCATCTTCACTTCTGGTTTTGTGAAAGTAATCATTAAAGGATAATCACTTTTGAATTTGATTTCAACATCTTTTCCAATTTTTGTCTTAGCTATTTTTCGTAAATAATCTACAGAATATTTAGAACGAGCTTTATCCTTAATTTTAATTTCTTTAAGTCCTTCTTTTTTCTTTAGAATAGTTTCAACAGCCCCAAGGTCACCTTGAGCTAAAATATGTAATTCATCATTGGCACCAACTAAAGTTATAGCATCACTAACTACTGAAGCATCTTCAACTGCATTTTTAAGAGAGTCTGAAGGCATAATGGTTGTAATTGTAAATGTTAGACTTGGTTCTGGTCTTGGTCCACTTTCGAGTGCGAGTAAGGGTAATGAAAATCTACGTGAAGTTTTTCCAGTATATTTTATTTCCATCTTTCCACCTGAAATTCTTAATAACATTTCATCGGATTTATTAGAACGCTTAAGAACTTGCATGAAACGTTCCATATTGACTCCAATAAAACTTTCTTTTTCCAGTTTAAATTCACTGAATGCAGATTTCTTTAGTTCCATTATGACCATTGCAACATTTGCAGGGTCCATGGCACGTAATATAATTCCGTTTTCACTTATTTTGAAAGTAACTTCATCTTTAACCAATTCGTAGGCGGCTTTTAATGCCTCTACCATTATTTCAGGATTTTTCATTTTTGCTTCGAACATTTTTCCACACCTCTAATACTTGTTTGTAACGGGCCGAGTCAAATCCCTCAATTTTTCGGAGGACTTCAACATCAACTCCGGTGGGTTTTGCCCAACCAATGACCATTATTTGATCCTCTGATTTATATTTTTTTATATTTTTCTTTAACTCAAGATTATTTAAGAATACCTCCACTTTAGACGTGCTATCATCAATTGAAAGGCTTCCATTTTCTTGGTTTATTGATACAATTTTCCCACAAAGCTTAACCCTATCGTCTTTTGACTTAATTTCAGAAATAAAAACACTCTTTGAGGGTAATCTGTCCACATTAGGGCAATCAACAGACTTTTATAAAGAAAAGGTTAAAGATACCTATGAAACGTCTATTATTTCCTCTTTTACTTATAGGTGCTATGGCCCTGTCAATTTCACCAACTCATGTCCGTATGGAAGTTGGTGATAATGAAACTTTTGAAATTGACTTAATTGGTGAAGGTCAAGTTTATGACTTGGAGATTTATGGTCCATATCTAAGTTGGCAGATAAAACGAGTTTGGGTCGGTCCGAGAGGAAAGACTGAATATGTTGTGTTTAGTCCTCTTGATACTGGTGAGTTTAGTATTTCAGTAAATTTCAATGGTGAAGTGGCTGAAACAACAATTGATGTATTTGATTCTGAGAAAATTGAGCTTTTTCAAAGAATTCAAGATTTAAGGGAAGCAACAGATAATCCTGAAATATTGGTAAGGTTGGATGAAGCTGAAAGATTGTATAATGAGAGTAAGATTCAATTGGCTGAATTTGAAGTAAATGAAATAGAAGCTTTGAATTTAAAGAAAGAGAATGAAAATTTTAAACTTTCCCAACCAGTTCTGCTTCTAATTTTAGTTATTGTGGCAGGGGTCCTAGTAAAAATTTTACTTGGGTAAGAAAACCCAATCTTCCATTTTTGAGACGGAAAGAAGTAAGAGTGTTCCAAAGAGCACAGAGCCAATTGCGATTGTAATCCCCGTTAACATTATTTTTCACTATATTTTTGTTCCAATACTTTACGTATTCTTTTTGCTTTTTCTTGTCCAATACCTTCAATACTCATCAATTCAAATATTGATGCATTAAAGACTTCTGAGGGGGAACCTAAGGACACTAATAACCTTTTTGCTAAAGTAAGATTAATTAAGGGTAACATTGAAATTAGAAATTCTTGAAATTCCTTTATTGTTTTTGCTTTTGGGACTTTTATTGAGGGGGAACGCCCTTCTTTCCACTCGCGTTTTGCTAATATTTCAATCATTCGAGCAGTATCTTCTTCATTTTTTGTGAATAAAATTGGGATACCCCAATCAATTACAAGACTGACCATTGCACCACGAATTGCATTTGGGTGAAGGCCACTTTTTTTGAAGAGACCACTACCTTCAAGAATAATTACGGGCTTTTCATAGGTTTCTTTTAATTTTGAAACCTGAGTGAATAAACGACCGTCCATTATACTTTTAATAAAATCAGCGGTAGTTTTTCGTTCAATTGCAACTCTATCACTAACAATGAAGTCAGCAATTTCGAGCCGTTTGATTATGAAATTATTGAGGTGAGTTGCAATTTGAATTTCCCTGTCGTCAACAATAATTTTTTGTTTTTCGCTATATGAATAAAGTGTTGGCTGCTTTCGTTTTTTTGTCTTCGTTTTTGAAGGTGAAAAAGATTTTAGGAGTTTAATCATTCGTCTTTCCTTTGCTCTTGCAACATAAAAATAAATTTCTTCACGTGTGTTTTTTGTTATTAATATGAAAACTTTACCATTTTTTCTTAATCTTCCTCTCCTTTGAATATGGCGAATTGCACTGGCAACTGGTTCATAAAAAATAATAGTTTCAACAGAGGGAATGTCAAGACCTTCTTCACCAACAGATGTTGAAATGAGAACATCATATTTTTTTTCTCTAAAATCATTAATAATTTCTTTTTGTT
>JAUUZA010000057.1 GCA_030590165.1 Candidatus Altarchaeota archaeon | reverse complement strand
TTTCTTTGTTGAACTAATTTTGTTGAAATTAAAGATACTGCTTTTGCTTTTAACCGATCATAATCAGATTTTGAGAAAATATTGTCTTTTTCTATCGCGACATAAAGAAAATCAGGATTTGCTTTTAAGAAAGGTTGTGAACAATGTAAAATATCTTCAATAGAAGTTCTTTTCGAAGAACTGAAAAAACCGCGATTTCTTTTACCACCAAACTTCTGAGTGCCGTAACATTTTCCATCTTTTCCAAGATACCCAACAACAATAAGATATGGAAAATTCTTTAAATGAAACCCATTATTTGTTTCATCACAGCCAATTGCAAACTCGCGATGCACTCCCATAATTCACTGTGTTAAATATCGTTTAAAAGAATATGGATACTCCACCACATGATTCTGTAAATCTAGAAGAATATCTACATCAAACTATCTAAAGGGGATTTGACTTTTTTCAGTTCTTCATTTGAAATATGGGTGTAAATTTGAGTCGTTGACAAATCTGCATGGCCAAGGAGTTCTTGTATTTTTCTAATGTCAACATCATTTTCTAAAAGGTGTGTTGCAAAAGAATGCCTTAGTGTGTGGGGGTGGACATCTTTTTTTATTCCTGCTCGTTGAACTGCTTTTGCGACAATCTTTTGTATATTCCTCGTCGACATCTGTTTTCCAGTTGTTGGATTAGAGAATAAATATTCATGACTTTCATTTTCTTGAGACCCCTTTAATCTTAATAAATCTTCAGTTAAAAAAACTGGGATGTTAAAAATTCTATCTTTCTTTCCTTTTGCTTGCCTCACGTGTCCAATTCTTTCTTCAAAAATTAGATCATTTGTTTTTAATCCTGTTAATTCAGATACTCTAAGCCCACAAGCATAAATTAATGAAATCATTAGGTAAGACTTCTTATTGGGTAAATTCTCGAGGAGAAATTTCACTTCTTCTTTTGTTAAAACTGCTGGAAGTCTTCTTTCTTTCTTTGGCCGTTTGATTCCAGAAGTAATATCATTTTTTAGAATTGTAGAATATGAATATTTTATGGCTGATAAAAAGACTATTATCGAGGAGGCTGAGTTATCTGCAATATTATCTGCAATATATAGTTTCACATCGTCCTCAGTAATTTCTTCAGGATTTTTATTTAAACTTGAAAGTAATTTTTCATTTGCTGAAATATAATTTCTTCTAGTGTAGTCTGAATTTTTTGCAATCTTCAATTCCACTTCTAGTTTTTTGAGAAATTCTTCTTTTTCCATGTCTAGATTATGCGAACTTTGTTTAAAAGAGTTTTGTTGAATATATATGTTGGAGTGTATAGATATTTATTAATGGGGGTGAGTTTTTAGAGAGATGGGTATTGAAGAGGGTCTGAAATGGGAAATAAAAAGTCCCGAGGTTCTTCAAGCAGATACTTATCGACAACAGATTAATCGCGATTTATCGATAATGTGGACTCAAAGCATAGCTCCAAATGGCGGCTATGCTTCTTTAGAAACTAGAAAACAGATAAAAAGACTTTATAACAAAATTCAAAAAATAAAAAATAAAGTTAAGGGCACTGATATTCCAGCATTTGATAAAGTTATTTTAGAAGATATTTCAAGAAATGCCGAAATTGGAGAATCATTTTGTAAATTCAGATATGATCTTGATGGGGGTGTGGGGGTTGAAAAATTTATTAATAATGCTTTTGGAACTGGGGCTTATGGGAATATTTTGGAAGGTATGAAACCTGAAAACTTTCCCCATAACAAAATTCACCAACATGGTGTTGAAACCCATGGGAAAAAGAGTAGACAAATAGCTTTAGACGATATTTTTTCAGATGCTAGATTTTCCCCGCAATTTAAAATTGCAAAAGAAACTTTATTAAAAAGAATGGCAAGCCATATAACTACTGCTAAAGATTTTTATAAACAACTTGGAATTACCTCTGATTTAAAAAAATTTAATTTTGAATTTTGTCCCCCTAGCTATTTCTTTAGTTATTGGGATGAGCCAAACTTTATGGTGCACTTGGATCCTGAAAGAGCTTATTTTTGTAAAAATCATAAAACTGGAGAAATAGAATTGGAAGATGTTGAACTAAAACCTATTGTAATTCATGAGGTGGCACACGGATTGCATACCCAATTTAGTGAAAAAAATATGCCCAGGGGACTTAGTCCGATTATTGAAGAATATTTACCTTTGATTCATGGGTCTTGTGCTGAAGGTATTGCTATGAGAACTGAACTTTTTTGGCTTGAACATCAAAAGGATGGAAAAGAAATTACTGAAGAAGAGAGAAAATCTATGATTCTTGAAAGGGAAATTTATCTTGCGACGAAGTTACCCCAACTTGCTTATGATCTTCTTTCTTTTAAGGAACATGAACAAGACCAAACCCCTAATTATCCAGATAATTTAAAAGTTTTTACATATCAATATCTTTCAAAACTTAGTGGTATAAAAAAATATGGGGAATTTATTACTTTTGATGACAGACTTATTGATGATACTCTTCAACAAATGACCTATCTTTTGGGAAGTGAAAGAACTGGAAGATTAACAAACAATTTAACTGATGTAGGACTTAATAATGGTGAAGTTATGAAGGCACTTTTCAATGGTTGTTGGTGTGATGAAAAAGCCCAAGAAAAGTTTTTATTTGATTTTTATTTGGAAGGTAAAAACTAATGGCATCATTCACTTCAAACCTCATTTTAGGAATCTTTTTAGCATTGCCCTTAGGCCCAGTAACTCTTGAAACTTTGAATAGGGGTCTTCGAGGTGGTTTAAAAAAATCCCTCTATGTTGTAGCAGGAACCATGCTTGCAGAATTAATTTATTTTTCTTTGGTATTTTTTGGTTTAAGTAAAGTTGCTGAAACTTTTATTGTGCAGAATGTTCTCGGAGCTGTTGGAGTGGTTTTTTTAATTTATTTAGGAGTTAGTAATGTAAAAGACTTTTTTGATAAAGAGTTGAAAGAAATTGAAGATCCAAAAAGACACCCCTTTGTTGCCGGATTTTTAATAACTCTCTTGTATCCTTTGAATATTTTCATGTGGGTTGGGATAATTGCAATTGCAATGAATGCAAGCC
>JAUUZA010000018.1 GCA_030590165.1 Candidatus Altarchaeota archaeon | reverse complement strand
TAATCTACTCTTTCAATAAAACCGCGTTTAGGTTCAATAATATATCCTTTAGCTCTTAGGTCATCAAGAACTTTTTCAATTTCATCAATACTCAAACCTTTTTCCTCTGCTGCTTCAATAATTCTTCCTCGTGGTATTTCTTTTCCAACTTCCTTTTCGAGTTGACGAAGTATTTCCATCATTGACATTAATTTTCCTCGTTTACTTGCTGGAATTGAACTTTCAACTCGGTCAATATCAAGTTTACCGGTTTCTGCATCGTATGCTAATTTGTAAAGGGCATATTTCAAGAGTCTAATTGCAAGGTCAGCATCTTTTCTTGTTGCAACAGGGCTAAGTCTTAATCTTGCTGAAGCTTCAGTCAAACGAACTAAGGCTTCTAAGTGTCTTGGACTTATTGGAACTGTTGAACCGTCTGAATATTTACTTCTTAATTCAACAAAGAATTTTTTTATTTCAAGGAGGGCGTCATCACTAATTTTTGGTTTTACTTTGCGTTTAGCATAAGTAATATATTTTCTTAAAGTTTTAGAGTCAATAAGTGGTTTAAATTTTTCAGCTTCTTTATTGAGTGAAAGAATATGTTCAGCGAGGCGTTCATCAATATCAGGATTGGGAACATCTTTTACTGGGAAAATTAAATCGAATCTTGAAAGTATGGTTTCTGGCATTGAAATTTGTTCGGCAAGAGGCATACTTAAATCAAATCGACCATATTTTGGATTTGCTGCTGCGAGTACACTTGTTTGAGCTTTGAGTGTTGCAAAAATATTAGCTTTTGCAATAGTGATTGTTTGTTGTTCCATTGCCTCATGAAGTGCAAAAATATCATCTTTAGCAATTTTATCCATTTCATCTAGACAAACTATACTTCCATTGGCAAGGACAATAGCACCCGCTTCAAGTGTCCAACCTTTCAAAAAGTCATCTTTTACAACTGTCGCTGTCAAACCAACTGCGCTGGCTCCTTTTCCTGAAATATAACGGCTTCTTGGCGCAACAAGAGAAACAAATTTTAAAATCTGACTTTTTCCTGCACCTGGATCACCCACCATAAGTATGTGAATGTCTCCCCTACCCCAGATTCCATCTGGTCTTTTTTTCCTTACTCCTCCAAAAAGTTGAAGAGCTATTGCTTCTTTAATTTTATCGTGACCATATATACTTGGAGCAATTGAACTGACAATTGTTTTCCAAGGGTCGCCAGATGCAATTTCTCTTATTTTTTCTTCGTCTTCAGGATTAATTTTTACATCTTCATATTCTTCAAAAAGAGATTCTAAATGATTGGCTTCAAGAAAAGTATCAAATTTTTTATTCATATCTCCTGCCTTAAATGGCATTTCTTTTAGGACTCCAACAACTCTAATAATATTTCCTGGCGTTACCTTTTTTCCAAAAGTTGGGTCAACAAGATCGTGACGAAGAATTATATTAAGGCGTGATGGCTGTTCAGAACCTTCAAGATTTTCGGGATTTTCTTCTATTACAATTTGTTGGATGTCTCCAAATGTTTTTTCTTTTAAAATAAAGTCACGGCGATTTCCACATGTAAATTCATCACACTCTTTTGGTTTTTCTAATTCCATTGTTGTTTGAAACATAGTCATTTTATTCCCACATTTGGCGCATTCCCATGTAGTTTTTGACACTTCTGGCTTGACTTCTGAAGCTTTGCGAATTATACCTTCTAAAGTAACCATTTTTTTTAAATTAACACTTCGAAGGTCCTTGATTTTTTTTGAAGTAGATTCTGGGAGATTTCTGAAACGCACTTTTATTTGTTGTTCACTAAATCCAAGATCATTTAGTCTATCTTCAAATGTTTTCAAAACTTCATCTGCGTTTGCAATTAATTCATCAGACAACTCGAAATCATATTTGTCAAGTTCTGCAAAATCGAGGGTTATTGAGCGCTCACCTCTGCTTACTGCTTTTAAGATATCTTCTAAAAGAACATTTCGTAAAAATAATTCGACCCTATCGAAAAGCGTTTCAGAATCTAATTGACGAGATGCAAAAACTTCCACTCGAAGTAATTCATTATTGAATTAAAAAGAAACAGAGCACCTTGCCAAAAACTTCCTGTGGAAATTTTTACTTATTTTTTTGAACGCTTTTTTTCTTTTTCTTTGCGGGTTCAAAATTTTTTAGAAGAATAGCACTAACATCTCCTTGTTGTCCCGGTCTTGATGTAACTCTGGCATATCCCTTATTTGTTTCAATAATTGCACCCTTTGTTAGGACATTTCGTCTAATAAAGAAAGGATTTGATGGGTGTTCAACAACTTTTAGAATTGTTGCTCTGAAAACTTTTTTACCGTCTGAAATATTCACAAATTCGCCTTTTAATAAACGAGATTGGATTTTTCCCCCTCTTACTATTACTGTTTTACGAGTTTCTTTTCCCACAACTGGTAGAACAAAGGGACGTCCCATCTCAAATTTTTTCTTTTTTCTTGCAAGGCGCCTTAAACCGCCAGATGGTTTTCGAGTATCTTTATTATGAGTAATTGCCATGCTTAAACTTCAATTAAGCCCTTAAAAAACATTGTGATTTTGAATTTATATTTTAAAGTGTGTTTATAGATGAAAGGGCCTCTTAAAAAAGAGAAGCTTTAAAAAAGCGTAAAAAGACTCTCAAATAGGTAATAACTATGGCTATTGAACGACCTTTGGATGCTTTGAATGCGGCAAGAAATGCGTTTGTTGTTGCGGAGCTCAAAAATGGAAAAAAAATTAGAGGCAAGCTTTTGGCTTTTGACATCCACCTGAATCTTGCAATGGATGAGGCTGAAGAGCTGGAAAATAATGAAGTTAAAAGAAAATTGGGGAAAGTCCTTATTAGAGGAGACACAATTATTTTAATTATACCTTCAGAGTGATTGTATATGACTAAAGGAACGCCTTCGTTTGGAAAACATTCAAGCGGGAAGACTCATGGAGTTTGTCGTCGCTGCGGTAAACGTAGTTACCACCTCAGACATTCAGGGAGTTATTGTGCGTCCTGTGGTTTCGGAAGAACAAAGAAGATGAGAACATGCATGAAAAAAGTGAAGTAGAAGCGGCAAAGATTTTACTACATCCTGTTGGGACTGAAAAGGCCATAAGGCTTCTTGATCAAAATAAAATTGTTTTCATAGTTGATAGACGCGTAAATAAACCACAAATTAAATTGGCATTTGAATCTTTATTCAAAGTCAAAGTATCAAAAGTGAATACTGAAATTACTACTAAAAGTACAAAGAAAGCGTACATAAAACTTCACGCAGATTCAAGTGCAGTTGAAGTTGCTACTAATTTAGGATTGTTGTGATAGAAATGGGAAAAGTATTAAATCAGCAAAGGCGAGGAAAGGGCTCAATGACTTGGCGTAGTCCACGTCATAAATATGCTCCAAAAGTTAGTTTCAAAGATATAATTGGAAAGGCAGTTGTAATTGATTTATTTAGGGAAGCCCAAAGAAGTGCACCACAAGCTTTAATTGAATTTGAAGAAGGGGCAGCAATTATTCCAGCAGTTCAAGGGCTTTTTGTTGGTCAAATTATTGATGGAAGTGAATCTGCGGAAATTAAACGAGGAAATATTATTGAATTAAAAGATGTTCCGGATGGTGAACGCGTATTTTGTATTGAACTTGTTCCAGGTGATGGTGGGAAAATAGTTAGAGGAGCTGGTGCTACTGCCGTTGTAATGAGTAAGAGTTCAGATTATGTTCGTGTTAAACTACCTTCAGGAAAAACAAAAGATTTACCAATGAAATGTAGAGCTATTTTAGGTGCAGCGGCTGGTTCTGGAATTGCTGATAAACCAATTTTAAAAGCAGGAAAAATGTTTCACATGATGAAGGCAAAACATACTTATTGGCCTAGAGTTGCTTCGGCAAGTATGAATGCTGCAGAACACCCATTTGGTGGTGGTCGTAAACATAGACATGGCGGTATTGTTCAAACAGCTTCGAGAGGAGCACCTCCAGGAAGGAAAGTTGGATATATTGCAGCTAGTAGAACAGGAAGGAAGAGAAAGTAATGGTAAGACAATTTTCATACAAAGGTATTCCGGAAACTGAATTGAGTGAACTCAGTTTGGACGATTTTAAAAAATTAGTTCCATCAAGGATTAGGAGAAGTTTAGAAAGGGGATTTACACCCCAGCAAAAAACATTTTTAGAGCGAATTAAAAAAGTGAAAGATAAGGGAATTACTAAGCCTTTGAAAACTCATTGTAGGAATATTGTCATAGTTCCCCAAATGTTGGGAATAACTTTAATGATTCATAATGGCAAGGATTATGTCCCTGTTAAAATAGATGTTGAAAAACTTGGTCATTTTTTAGGTGAATTCACTCTCACAAGAAGAAGAATTACACATAGTGCTCCGGGTGTTGGAGCTACAAGGAGTAGTAAGTTCGTACCACTGAAGTGATTAAAATGGAAGCAAAAGCAAGATTATGGAATGTGTATATGTCTCCGAAACATTCACGGGAGTTAGCTCTTAACATTAAGGGAATGTCAGTGATAAGAGCAAGGAAATTTTTGAAAGATGTTATTGACATGAAACAATTAGTTGTATTAAAAAGATTCAATAAAGAGGTTCCTCATCATAAAGGGGGCCCTGCAAGATATCCAATTAAAGTATCAAAACACTTTTCAAAATTACTTGAAAATGCAATAGCTAATGCTGTTTACCAAGGCGGAGACGAAGAAAATTTGAAAATTACTACAATTGAAGTGTATCGAGGTCACCCCAAAAAAACAATGGGTGCCAAGGCTATTGGAAAAGCAAAACAAAGAGGTCGACGAGCCAGTGTTTTAATGATTTTAACTCAAGACGATAAAACAGTTAAAGTTGTGAAGAAAACTGAGAAGAAAAAAACACAAAAAGTTAAAGAAGTTAAAAAAAATAGTATTAAAAAAGTAGCTCAGAAAAAAGAAGCAAGTGCAACTGTAAAAAAAGAAGTGAAGAAAAAGAAAGTTGTCAAGACTAAAAAAACTGAGAAACTTCAAAAAACAAAAAAGAAAGAGGTTAAGAAGAAATGACAGTTGAAAGATTTTTTATTGAAGAAGCTAAGAAGGCACAACAAATAGAAGACTTTTTGAAAAAAGAGTTGGATGTGGCTGGTTTTAGTCACGCAGAAGTAAAGCGAACACCTTTAGGAACAAGAATTATTATTCACGCACTTAGGCCTGGGCTTGTTATTGGTAGTGGTGGCGAGAAAATAAAAAAACTCACTAATTTTGTAGGGAATAAATTTAAAGTAGATAATCCTCATTTGGAAGTTGAACAAGTAAAAGACCAATTTCTAGATCCACATATTGTTGCTTGGCGAATTGCACGTTCACTTGAGAGAGGAACATATTTCAAACGGATTGCAAATATTATGATGACTCGAGTCACACAGGCAGGAGCTAAAGGTGTTGAGATTCGATTGGGTGGAAAATTACCTGGGGCTAGAGCTAAAAGTTGGATTTTTACTGAAGGAAAGCTTAGAAAATGTGGTCAGGACGCCATTGATTTAGTTAAAGTAGGTTATGCTAGAGCAGTTGATCGTATGGGAACAACTGGAATAAAAGTTTCAATTTTACCGCCTGGAGTTAGATTTAGTGATGAAATTTATGACCGTGAAGAGGTTAAAGCTAACCAAATGATTAAAATTAAGAAAACAAAACCAAAAACAGATAGTACGAGAAAAGAAGACGGGAAGAAGAAAAATAAAGACGTAAAATCAGTTGAAGGAAACAAAGAAGTTCCTAAAAAAGAAGTCATAAAAGAATCCAGTGTTAAACAAGAAACAGTGACAAAAGAAGGTTCTAAAGAAGAAGTTCCTAAACAAGAAAAAGTTCCTGTTGAACAAAAGTGAATTCCTTTTTTATTTGGTTCCGAATAAATTAAATCTTATGAGTTTTTCAGCTGCTTTTTCCATTGCTGCTTTTCCAGTTCCTTCTACATAGGGTTTGCGTTTTAAATCTGCAATTTTTTTTACAAATTTACCTATTTCACCTTGACCTATTATTATCAAATCTGCAGATTCAACCATTTTTGAAATAGCATCAACAAGGTTATTGAAAAAAATATTTAATTTACATTGTTTTTTTCCAAAGAAGATGAAAGTACCTCCAGCCCTTGAAACATGACTTTCAATTTCAGGTTCAACGCCAATTACAGCAAAGCCCTTTTTTGCTATATGATATGCTGCGTCACCGTCACCAACAACAGCAATTTGAATCATTTTCTTGCACCCCAGCTAGACCCGGGCATTTTCCAAAATTTATCTTTTCCAGAATTTAATCCTTTAATAAAACCAATTAAAAACCCCGCAAAGTAGCCTATTGCAATTATAATAATGTCAGTTGTTGAAATCATTTTCCTCCCCCTAAATATTTATAACGTGCACCTTCTGCTTTGTTTTCCCCAAAGAAATTTCCAGCTAATAATCCCGCAAAAAAACTTAGTGCGAAAATTAAAACATACCAAAGAGTTTCAAGTATTATTTCATCATCTCCTTCTTTTTTTGAATTGCTTTATTAAAGTAGGACTTAGTTGTTAAAATACCTTCCTCCGTTATTATTTTATTGATAGTTTTAATTGGAGTTAAATCATTAATTGGTGCTCTGTTATTGTAAGGAACGTCCCACCTAAATTCGCTGACAACATAAGCGTCCCCATTTCGTAAAAGTTCTGAAACGAGTGCGAAATCTTTATTGTACCATTTACAAAGTATTGATGCTGCACCGGTTCCAGATGGACTTAAAAAACCATTTTTAGTTGAACAAACACTTCTCGATAGAACTAAGTCAACTGATGGAATAAAATATCCTATCGCCGAATCTGGAATGAGAACAGTTTGATTTCTTAATTTTTTTGCCATCTTTCTTCCATTCATATCTGGACCAAGTTCAGGAACATAAATTGTTAGGTGCTTACCATATTTTTCAATCATTTCAAAAATTGTTTTAGAATAACCTAAGACCATAATAGTATTTTTGCTTAAGAGCAACTCTTTTGAAACTTCAATAGTTTTCTTTCGTGAATTTTTAATATAATTTTGTAAATCTTCTATTGTTCGTTTAAAGTTTTCATTTGTTTTGACTTTCGATAAAATTTCAACACAATTTTTAGTTAGAGGGTCTATTGGTCTAGATAAGACCTCTAAGAGAATTTTTTCTTTATTTTTAATAAGAGTTCCGTCATTTAATTCTTTCGAAAAAACAGACAAAAGAGTTTGACTGAGTTTTTTACCAAGTTCAATATTCTTAAAGTCTTTCACCTTAGAATTAAGCGCCAAATCTTTTAAGCCTTTATGAATTCAGTGTAATTACATCTTCCACAATGCAAACGATTCTTGTGTTTTGCAAGAAAAACTCCAGCTCCACATTTTGGGCAGAACTTTTTCATTCTTATTACTTTAGTCCCTTCTACCTTGTAATTCTCACTTTTTTTCACTGTCTTGTGTTTCACTTTTTTCACCTATTCTCTTTTTTGAACTAAGCAATTTAATTGATTCTATACTCTCCATGTTTTTTTTATTTTTGTAAATTAAACAAGTTCCTTCGCTGATATTTTCTCCGAATTTTGAATTAAAATGTTTTAGAAACATTAAATCAAGATTAGCGTTTAGTTTAGCCGCAAGTAATTCAGCTACATCCTTTTTTGCGGGTGTAGCTGCTCCTTTATGGATTATTCTAAATTCTATTTTTCTCCTTTCTAGTAAAGGATTTTCCTTGTCTGTTATAATTTTTAATTGCATTTATCTCACCTTTAGTGCATATTTTCCTGGGAGATCTACTCCCATTTTTTTTGAAACCTCAGATTTGTTTGGGTTTATTACAATTGCAATCCCTGCCCAAGTTGAACTCAAGTCGCTTTCACCGCATACTGCACATTGTTTTCCACTCACGAAAACACGGCATTTCCTGCAGACTTTTATATCTTTTTTCATTTCTTTTCTACCTCTTTTTTACTTTTTGCGTCTTTTTCATCTTCAAGCCATTCAAGTTTTCCAAGTCCTGGTTGTCTCATTGTTATCCCAAGTTTAGCGGGTTCAGCTTTGTAACTTATACTAATTACTCTTCCACGTATTCTGTCCCCTATTTTAAGTACTTTTTTACTTTGTTTTCCAAGAAGTACGCCTTCATGACTATAACTGAAAAAATCATCTGAAACTTGACTAACGTGAATGAGACCACTTAATGCCCCAACTTTTACAAAAGCTCCAAATTCAGTCATATCAGAGATTTCACCTTCAATAACTTCATTTAATTCGGGTCGGAATAATAAAGATTCAAATTTTGTTGGGAAGTAAACAGCTCCGTCCCCTGGTAAAACTTTACCTTCCCCCACTTCTTTAACTTTAATTATTGATAATAAAATTCCGTGGGTTTTGGATAATTTACCTTCTAATTCCCTGAGCGCTTTTTTAACCGCCGTTTTAATATTCTTTTCCCAAAGTCTGGGAGGAACTCTTACATTTTGCTTTAAAGTTGCTATTTCAAACATCAAATTACACCTTTAGTGATTTCTATTGTTGTATTATAAACCTTTCTCGCATTTTGTTCATCAAGTAACTTGGCAAGTAAATTCACCCAAGAAAGAACCCCTAAAATAAGCATCTCCGGAGTAAATACCCGGAGCTAATGAGGGGGTAAAGATAATCTCTAGTTTTTCTCCTTCAGTTACTGTACTTGTAACTTTCTTTTTATAGTCTACGCCGGCAATATTAACTGAAAATTCACTCATAAAAAAGCGGCCAGCCTTTGTTGTTATTAATCTTAATTGTATGTATTCTTCACTACAAGCTGTATTTTCTGCCAGTACGAAATCAGGTTGGATGTATAAGTAAATAGTATAAAATGAAGCAAGAATTAATGAAAAAATCACAACCCAAGGAAGGGCTTTATTTTGTGAAGCTGGAGCCTTTGGATATGTATTTGGGTGCGTCCAGTAATAACTAGGATAGTACGTACTCATTAGAAATAGAATGAGTTGTAATTATATATGTTTTTTAAGTTTTTGAATAAATTGAATTTACCAAAGTTTTACTAAGTAAAAAGACATAAAAAGGTTTTCTAATGAATATGCTGGCGTTTACAAAGTGAAATGATTAAAAACCAGATTCTTCTACTTTTTAAATAAATATTTACTTTGATTTAATTTCATATCTTTTATTCACAATTACTGCAAAGAAAATAACGACCGAAGTTATTACCAAACTAATAATAAATTTAATGATGTCGTCAGTACTTTGCCAACCAACCATAAAACCAAAAACAATTAGAGCCAGTCCTGAAAAAGCAGTTCCTGCCGCAATATTAGTCATATTGAAGAGATACATACTGATGACTATTGCAATAAATCCAATAATTGAAGTTATTAAAAAGAAATTTCTGTTGTAGATATCTCGATTATCTGAAAATTCTTCCCAACATTTTTGATATTCATCACCGTTTTCTTCATTAATTAAGTGTTGAAGTTCAAGTGTTTGACACTCCCCCACAGTCATATTTTCACTACAAGGAGAAGGTTTACTAAGCCTTAAATCATCACAACCAAAATCTTCAACAGTTGTTCTTGGATAAAAAACTTCTATCCCTAACAGGGTAACAATAAAAATAAGGATTGCAATTCCAATTCCGAATACAACATTCATTACTCTTGCCATTTTATTCAATAATTACTATAGTGATTAATCTAAAAAACATTTGGTTTTGTTATAATGAAAATCTTAAAAATAAAGCAAGTTTTATTATAATTGATGCCCCATTCGTCTAGCTCGGCCAAGGATTCGGGATTCTCATTCCCGAGACGCGGGTTCAAATCCCGCATGGGGCACTCTCTTTCAAATTATTCTGTTTTTGTTGATTATTTTTATTTAAATTAAGGGATTTAGGTTTACAATGAATAATGAGTTTCAAAACAAAGTTAATGTTTTGACGTCAGAATCTAAAAAGTATAGAAAAAACCACAAAATGAAGAAACTTCATGAACTTTTAGGTTATTCTGATAAAGAAAATTCCTTTTTACCAACAAACGAAGCAGTTGAAGAAATAAGCAATATGTATCAAATGTGTGGTTTAGTTTTAGAAAATAACGACAAAAGTGCGTCTTTATTTTTACCTAATGTTTTAGAAGAAGGACAGGATGCAGGAGGATTTGGAAAGACTGCTCTTTCTTTAAGATTCTTTAAAACTAAAATTCAATATAATTTACTTCCTTAATTAACTTCAAATTTTTCAAATATTTTACAAGTTATTAAAGAACTTAATGATAAGAAAAAGGAAATTGATTCAAATCATTCACACAAATTAATATCTTCAGACATGCCTTATATTGGATTGAAAAATAAAAGAATTGTAATGATTCCTTCAAGGGGTCAAAAAAGTGAATTTCAATGGGATTTGGCAAGACACCTTTTTCGAATGGTCAGGGGTGAAAATTATATCGCGGGTCAAAGACATAAAAATGAAGTTAGAACTTTGCTTTTTACTCTTGCAACAACTTACCTTATTTCAGATAACGTTTTTTCAGATAAATCTGCCAAATTTTTGAAGAATGTATTTTTTCTTAAACGTGAAGATATTAAGAAGAGTATTATCGAAAAGAGTGATGACTTTGTTTTTTTAAGAAAGTTGTTTGAGATTAATCCAAATTTTAATACTGCGATTTTTTGGAAAATTGATAAAGAAAAGAAATCAAAACACCTAAATAACACATTCAATTCATTAAAAGAATGGCCAAATTTTTACATTGTTAGTGTTCCAAAAAATCAGAAATATATTTCTCAAGATGTTTATAATCTTGTTTTACCCTTCATGGATTAAATATTTGTTTGGGTTAATCTTTTCTATTTCCAGTTATGATATAATATGTGAAGAAAAACTGAAGGAGTTTTGATGGGACTAAGATTGTTTATGACATCAAACGAATTTCTAAAAATTGTTTTAAATAATCCAAAGATTCTTGCACAAGAACTTTTATTATTCTTTGAACGGATTTTTAATTAGTTAAGATTTAACTGGCCAACAATTTGATTGTTTCATTTTCTGAACACCAATTTAAATACCAGTTGAAATTATTTTTTAGGTCGTTAACCTATTTGTTTTCCTAAGACTTTCATTGCAGTTGAAAGTTGTTTTGTTTCAATTAGAATAAGGGTATTTGTCCAACAACTTATAAATTCTATAATATTTATTCCTTGGTTTGAAAAATTATTTACTATTTTTCCTAAAACTCCTAAAGTGTCTTCTATTGAGGGGGGACTTTGAATCAAAATTTTTGTAACATTTAAATGTTTTTTAAAAGATAAGGCACTTAATTGTTTTTCATATTTTTTAGAAGAAAATACAATCCAAGAATGTTTAAGTTTTAAGAAGTCAATTTCTTCATTTAAAGAGGCTGCTTTGTTTACAATATCCATGACTTTTTCTAAATGATTTTTACCTATAAATACAAGTACATCCGTTTTTACTTCAACATTTGACTTATTAATAATTTTTTTTGCAGAATCATAAGTTTCTGATGAATTTTCTTGAATTTTATTTAAAGCTAAATGGATGGTGCTGAAAGCGCCGATATTAAGTTCATTTTTAATTTTTTTAGCTAAAGAAGATTTATTTACAAGGTGTTCCGAAAGACATTTTTTTAAATAAGGTTGCCGATCTAAATACTCATCTATTTTTTTTTCAATTTTTTCTGACATATAATATTAAGGTTGATAATTTTATAAAAATTTCTGATTTTTCAGGAAAAGTTTATAAAACACGTGTTTTTTATTTGATATGTACGAAGCAAAGAAAGGAGAGATTAATCACATTTTATTACTGTATTCAGGTGGTTTAGATACTAGTGCAATGACTTTATGGCTTCAAGATAATTTTGATGCTGAAATAAGTACGTTGACCGTGGATCTGGGACAAGGTAAAAATTTAGGTGAAGTAAAAAAACGAGCAAAAGAATATGGCGCTAAAAATGCAATAGTAAGAGACTGTAAAAATGAATTTTTAGAGGGGTTTATTAAACCAGCAATAAAGGCAAATGGAAATTATATGGGAAAATATCCTATGGCAACAGTTTTAGGGAGACCATTAATGGCAGATGTTGCAGTTAAAGTTGCAAAAGAAATTGGGGCTGATGTTATTGCTCATGGTTGTACTGGTAAAGGAAACGATCAAGTTCGTTTGGAAGCAACAATTCTCAAATTAAACCCTTCAATGAAAATTTTGGCACCTCTTAGACAGTTTAATCTTACAAGAGAAATGGAAATGAATGTGTTGAAAAAGCATGGATTTGAGGTTTCAAAAAACCAGAAAAAATATAGCACTGATGAAAATCTTTGGGGTATAAGTTTTCAAGGTTCAGAATTGGGTGACTTTTCTTCGAAACCTGCTGATGATATTGATCAGTATATACAACGTTTCTTTCCGTCATTTAATAACATCATGAATGCACCTGATAAACCTGAATTAGTTGAGATTTTTTTTAAGAAAGGAATTCCTGTCGCAATTAATAATGTGCAAATGAAACTTTTAGAGATTGTTCAAAAATTGAATGAAATTGGGGCTAAACACAGCGTTGGCGTTATTGATTATGTTGAAAGTTATATTTTTGGGCATAAAGGAAGAGAATTTTATGTTGCACCTGCAGCTAAAATGATTCTTTTAGCACATGAAGAACTTGAGCATCTTTTGTTACAAAAACAATTACTTTTTGAAAAGAAGCAATTAGATTTAAAATGGAGTTATATGGCTTATCATGGAATGTGGTTCCATTCACTTATGAAAAGTATTAATGTATTTAATGAGTCCGCAAATGAAAAATTAAATGGTTCTGTAGTTTTAAGATTGTATAAAGGTTCTTTACAAGTTGTTTCGAGAACATCGAAAGAGGCTACAAAATTCTTTTATGGTGAAGATTTGTGTAATAAGGGATTTGATGAAAATGCAAGCGCAGGTTTTATTGAGCTAAGTAGTTTAGAGATGAGAATATGAAAACAATTTGGAATGGGGAAACAGGCAAGGCCAATAAATTTTTAAGTGGGAAAGATGAGCTTTTAGATTTAAAATTATTGCCTTATGATATTAAAGCTACCATTTCACACGCGAAAGTTTTAAGAAAATTAGAGATTCTTAATAAAGAAGAAATGGACGCCATTATTTTATCTTTGGTTGACTTATTAAAAAAATACCAAAAAAATGAAATTAAGAAATT
>JAUUZA010000011.1 GCA_030590165.1 Candidatus Altarchaeota archaeon | reverse complement strand
TTGTTTTTACAGATAAGGAAGGTGGACTCATAATTGAAAACCCCTTCATTGAAAATTATCCTGGATTTGAAAAAATAGATGGGTTTGAGCTTGGGAAGAAAATGATGAATCAAGCCAAAAGTCTTGGCACAAAGTTGATAAGGGAAAAAATAAAGGTTGTTGAAAAAAAAGGAAAAACTTTTGTTTTAAAGAGTGAATGGGGAAATGAAGTTGAGGCTAAAACAGTGATTATTGCTCACGGACTCAAACGAAGAAAACTTGAAGTTAAAAATGAAGAAAAATTTATTGGAAAAGGAGTTAGCTATTGCACAACTTGTGATGGTGCTTTTTTCAAAGATAAAATTGTGGCGGTTGTTGGTGGTGGGAATTCAGCCGGAGTTTCTGCACTTTTGCTTTCAAAAATTTCAAAAAAAGTTTATCTCATTTATAGAAAAGAAAAATTTTCAAAGATGCAAGAGGCATACATCAAAAAAATTGAATCAACAAAAAACATAGAAGTTATGTTTAATGAAAATGTGATTGAATGTATTGGTGATAAAAACTTAGAGAAAATTAAAATCAAATCAGGAAAAGAAATTGAAATTGATGGTTTATTTATTGAAATTGGATTTAGTCCAGAAATTCCATTTGAAACAAATTTCAAGATTGATTTAGATGAACGCGGTTTCATTAAGGTTGATAGGGGAATGCACACAAATGAGAAAGGAGTTTTTGCAGCTGGGGACATTACAACTGGCAGTAATTATTTTCACCAAATTGTAACTGCAACCTCAGAGGGTGCAATTGCAGCTGAATCAGTTCATAAATTTTGTTTAAAAAATTAACTAAGTAATTCACGAAATTCTTTTTTCAATTTTAAAAATTTAGTTCGTCCTTTTGGATGGACTTCAATTACTCCCTTGGCTTGAAGACTCTTCACTGCCCTATGAGTTCTCAATTTGTCCATTTCCCTACTAATATCAGATTGGAGCGCAACATAATCCGTAGCTAAAAGAAATTCAACAACTTTTTTTTCTGTTGGACTGAGGAGTTTGAGTGCAGCTTTTTTTGGTTCATTTTTTGCACCAGCAAGTTCTGTGAAAGCCTGAATTTTTTCTCCCATAGATTCCTCAATTTTTTTGGTTGTAAACCAACTCATAATAGGCATTGCAATTATTACAATAATTAATGAAAGCATTGGGAAGATTGAACGGCGTCCCATCGGATTCACAGGGTCATGGTCAAAGTATAAAACAGTAATAAAAATTAAACCAAGGATTGAAAGTGCTAATAAGGGTTTCATATTCATGATACCTTTTTTTTAGTGGGATTATAAAGATTGAGAAATCCATTTTTTGAAGTATGATTTTATTCGGAAAACAAGAGTTTTTCAAGCTAAAGCAGGGTTTCACCAACCTACTAGAATGGTTTCAGTATATAGATTATTAGGTGAGAAACATGAACAAAAAAATAATGGCTTTTGCAGCCCTTTTGATTTTGTCTGTCCCAGTATTCGCAATTGGGGTAGGACAAGGCAATGGTGCCTATGTTAGTGATGAACTACATATGGCAATGGAAAATGCAATTGAAACAGGAAACTTTCAGGAATGGTTAAACCTCCGTGAGGAAAATAATCTTCCTGTTCGTGGAATTATGTCCGCTATAAATGAGGAAAATTTCCATCTGTTTTCAGAAATGCATGAAGCCAGAGAAAATGGCGACCTTGAGATTGTTCAAACAATCCGTGCTGAACTTGGCTTCGGTCAAGGAAGTATGGGTATGCGTGGACAAGGTAAGGGAAAAGGAATGAGAAATCATTTGAATGGGGCTTAAGCTCTGGACCCATCTTAAGATGGGTTCTTTTTTTATTTTTCATTAAGTAAAAATATTTACTAAGAATTAAGAAAAAAATAATTATTTTAGATGAACACGAAGTTGATTATAAGGAATCTTTATTTTATTTTTCTTTAACGCAAGATAAAATGTCTTCAAAATTTTAGTTTTTACTGAATATAATTTTGAACTTGGTGTCCAAGCTTTTATTTGGATTTCAATTGCGGAGTCCAATAAACCAGTCACGATTACTGATGGAGAGGGATTTTTTAAAATAAAAATTTCGTCATCAATTATTTTTTTAATAATTGTCATTGCTTTGTCAATATCACTATCATAAGAAATTCTAATCTTGTGTACAAATCTTCTTGCCGCAATTTGTTTATAATTTGTTATATTTGCACCAAATACTTTTTCATTTGGGATTCGCATAATAGGCCCATTCCAAGTTCTTAATTTTGTACTTAAGGGTTGAATGTCTTCAACAACGCCCCCAACACCATTAATATCAACACTATCACCTAGGTCAAAAGGGCGGTCGACATACAAGAATAATCCAGAAATAAGATTTGAAACTGTCTTCTGACTCGCGAAACCAATGGCCATACCAATGACTCCTCCTGCAACCAATAGACTTTCAATTTTAAATCCGGCAACTTGAAGTGATGCCATAGCAAGTAAGAACATTAAAATATAGTATGTTAAACGAGCCGAATTTTTTGCCATTCCTGTTGGCATTTTCTTTTTGAAGGATTTTTCAGTGAATTTATTAATTCGTTTTATTACAATAAATCCTATTATGAAAGTTATAATTCCATAAAGTATTTCAATTCCAATCATATACCCCACCTCATATCAATTGATTCTTCTTTTTTGAGTAATTGAGTCTTAGCTTTTACCTTTGTCATTCCTTTGAAAAAACATTTATTCATATTTCTGACTTTTATACTTCCTTTGATATCAAGTTTAATCATTTCAGTTGAGACTTTTTCTACTTTATTGGATTTTTTTTCACCATAATAAAAATCAAGATATCTTGAATTAATTAAAATTTTTGAAGTTCGTCTGACTCGTGTATTATAATTTTTTATTCGAAGTGGCATTATTGCATATCCAAATTTAGGTGTGGAGGTTTCATCAACTTTTTCCCCTTTGACAATTCGGGAAATAATACCTCCCTTGACTGGACCGTATAATGTAAATTCTGGTTTAGTAAATCCAAAAGTGTCAACGAGTCTTTCATTGACAAAAACTCCAATTTCAATTGGAATGCTTAAGAATATAATTTGTTTTCCTTCTGGAGACAAATAAATTTCAGGAAAGTCAACCACAAAATGATTTGTGAGTCTATTTGGTAAATTTATTGGAGAAAGAGGCAGTACATTCAAATTTATTTTCTTCCCAACAATTTGAACTATTTTTTGGTCTCTTTTATAGATAAAACTGTCCTTCTTTTTTGTAATAGAAAAATACTTTGTTTTATGAGATTTTCCTAATTCCTGCTTTCCAAACACTTTATTTTTCTTCCTCTGTCTTAATATTAATTACCTAAAATTTTGTTGTATTAAAGGCACCAAGTATTAGATAAAATCCAATTATTGCTAAACCAAATAATTGACTTGCGCTTCCAAGAACATGTGTTAAAGAAACTATCCAAAATATCCAGTCATTTGAAGTGAGGCTGGAGAGTGACATTGAAAGTGTTTGTAAAATACTGGCTGCAAAGGTTAGTGCGACACCGCGAAATATTTTTTTCCAGTTGAGTTCTGGGAACTTTGCCTGTTTCCAAAGCCAAGCGACTATTGGAGTTGCGATATATGGAGTTGCAAGAATTGAGAGTATCCAGTCTGTCATACGATTAAGTGTTTTAGTGGTATAAAAGCTGTATGAACCTGAACCATTTCTCGCTGCACCCTGCTCGCCTTCCTCGCTTTGCTTGGGTTCTCCAGCTTCGCTGGATTCCGCTCGAAAGCGTTCACGTAAAAAATAAAGAACATGGGGACGCCCGGATTTGAACCGGGGACCTCTGCCATGTCAAGGCAGCGTCATAACCACTAGACCACGACCCCATTAACACTTTAGTTTGAAATTATTCTATTAAAAAAGTGTTGTTTCCGCTTTTAGTTTATTTCCCAATTTTAGAATAATCCAACTTTTTGAAGATATCTTCAATAATAAATTTAACCTCTAATTGAGGCACGCCGATTCTAGGTAAAATGTGTTCTAGATATTGGGACAGTTCATCGTTTGAGTTTTCAGTCTTAAAATATTTTGTTACTTCGTCACTGTAATTTTTTATTTTGAGTGAGGTACGTATGTTTTGAGCTCTTTTACCTGAGAGGAATCTCCCATTATTTGAAGTCAATAATTCATCCATTTTTTCTAAAGTTGTGGGAAGATACATTGGTGGGTGTCTATCATATGGTTGTATTTTTTCAGATAACCCGTTTTTAGTTTCAAAGCTTCCAACCCATTTTTTACCTTCAAAATTAATAAAATAATTTTCGCTTTCTGAAAGTTTGAATTTTATTGTATTATGTGTGTAAATATGGATGTGTCCACGAAGACCCTCATCAAACCTTGCTTTGAGAATTATCCCTTCTGGAATTCTTTTATTTTTAGAATTTATTATGTTTAATAAGGTATTTTCGTCAGTTGGAGTGTTCATAAGCTATAACTTAGGGTATAATTAAAATTCTTTTGTTAGGTTCTCATTAGGAGGTAGTTTTCAGTTTTGTGGATTTATCTAAATTTTCCCTACTTGGTTTTTTGTTTAGTTTCCTATTTTAGAATAACCTAATTTTTTGAAAATATCTTCAACAATAGTTTCAGTATCTATTTTAGGGACTCCCATTCTAGGTAAAATTTGTTTAAGATAATTAGATAACTTTTTACTTACATTTTCTTCCTCAAAAGACATTGTTATGTCTCCCTCTTGTTCATCCTTAGTTATTGGAAAGAAAATGTTTATATTATATACACTATTTCCTGAAAGAAAGCTTCCTTCATTTGAAGTTGGAAATTCATCTAAATCTTTAAACCTCATTGGAAAGTATGCGGAATTACCAAATCTATCATATGGTTGTAATTCTTTGTATGGATAGTCGGCATTTTCAAATGCACCGAGCCATCTTTTTCCTTTGAGGTCAACAACATAAATTTTATTTTTATCTTTATTTCTTTTCAATTTTGCTTCATTATGTATGTATATGTCAAGAACACCACAATACCCTTCTTCAAATTGTGTTCTGGCAATTACACCTGGTTTGATTTGTTGTTCTCCCGATTTTATAATATCAAATAAATTACTCATTATTTTATTTATTTCATTATTTTATAATTATTTCATTAAAAAAGTGTTGTTTTGACTTTTATTGAAAATAAAGTTTCTTGTTTATTTTTCAAGGATATATTTTTTTTCAAAACGACCAATAAAATAACCCATTAAACTTCCCATAATTAAATTTGAAATCAACATGGGAATTAATTCTTCTGGACTGCCTGCAACTACTAATGTCATTAGTGGAGTAGCTATCAAAAAGAAAATTAACATTCCTTTTGGGATGTTATTTAATTTTAAGTTTGATGTTGAAATAAAAAATCCACCAATTACGCACAGGGAAAATGCAGATAGCAGTATGTCCCAAGTCATTTTCATAAGTATCATGGGAATTATATTTGCAAAACCAAAAATAAACCCAATAGTAATCCCTATTTGACTTCTACTAAATTTTTTCATAATAGCCCTCTTATATTATTGTAAGAAGAATGTAATAAAAATAGGTTTGTTTAGTGTTTTTTTGAAATTCTTTTCCAAAAGCATTTAGTCTTTGAAGGGAAAAAAAGGTATGAAACTTGGAGTCAAATTCTCGCCAGAGTTTAAACAGAAAGATTTTGATATGTTGATTGAGCTTGAAAAACGAGGGGTTGAAATTAAGGGAGTTGAACTCCAACTTCTAAAAGATAGTACAGTTGAAAAAGTTCAAACCACAATTGATGCACTAAAAGATTTTAAACATAATTTTTTAGGAATACATCCGCCATTTCCAAGCTTCAGAAAAGAAACACTTCCTTGGGTTGAAGAATTCAAAAACCAAGTAACATATTTTGTTCTTCATGCAGGAACAAAAAACTCTTATTGTAACTTGGCAAAAGAAATGATTTTAGAAAAGTGTTTTGTTGAAAATATTAAACCTTCATTATTCACTGATGAGCAAGTTCTTGGTTCATTAATTGAAACTGCTATGGTTTCACAAAATCTTCTTGTTGATATTGCTCACTTATTGTTTATTCATTCAAAGGGTTTGTTTTGGTTGTCGCCTTGGGAACAAGTAGAAGCTGTAGCACCAATCATAAAAGCAGTTCACACTGCAGACAAAGGAGATGGTGATGGTGCAATTCCGATTAATGGGGGTAGTGAAGAATACCGCAGAATGATGCAGGCATTTTTTACACATACTCCTGATGCACTATTTATTGGTGAACCGAGAGGTGGGCATTTCAATAATAATTTTGGTCATATTGAAAATGCAACTGCTATTTGGAAAACTTGGCTTAATTTTAAAGACAAAGGTCAATTAATATGAAAATGTCCGGCACACTTTAGGTCGAAACACTTACTTGAGTTCTTCCTCGAAGCGAAGCTCCACCCCGAACTCTGCAGGCACCCCACAAATGCACTTAGAGTTGCTTCCGTCAGGATCTGGCTCAGTTCAATGCTTGTAAAGCCACTACAGTACGAGATTTCGACACCCCACAGACAAGGATTCCGACGAGCAGTAATCCCCTTCCCAAGCTTCAGTTCCACCAAGACGGTTTGTGGTAACCCCCGTAAAACGAGAGTAAGGGACGTCAGCCCCCCAACCTAGCCGGACTATATTAGTAAACATTTAGCTTTTATAATTGTTACAATTTTCTTTGGTTTAGTTAATTTTCTAAAAAATAAGTTTGATTAAAGTATTTTAAGCAATAAACTTAAATTTAAGCATGAGAGCCGTAATCCTTGCGGGAGGAAGTTCGACGCGTTTTTGGCCTTTTAATCAGAATCATAAGTCTCTAATTGAAATAGGGGGTTTACCCTTGATTGCACGAACCATCAATAATTTACCTTCAGTCGATGAAGTTGTTGTAGTTGAGGGTCCGAAAGATAATATCAAAAACACTTTGAAAAAGGTTGAATTGAATAAAGAAGTTGAATATAGAGTTCAAAATGAACCTCGTGGAATGTGGGATGCAACTCTTATTGGGAGTGAAGATTATGGTGATGATGTTTTAGTTCTGTCTGGCCATCAATTTAGTAGGTTTGCTTTGGGGAAATTGACTATAGGCCACGGAACAAAATTGCTTTTGTCCAGTGTAACAAAACCAGGAGATTATGGAGTCGTTTCAATTAGTAAAGATAAGGTTACAGGAGTAATTGAAAAACCAGAAAACCCATCTTCAAATATTATAATTAATTCAGCCTACAGATTTAGTAATGAATTTATTAGGGAATTAGCGTCAGATTCCAAAGATGACCACTACAAACTTGAAAGAGTTTTAGCAAATCATTTGAAAGAAAATCCAGCAGATTTTGATATGATTCCAAAAGAAGAGATGCCGAGTCTAAAATATCCTTGGGATGCTCTTTCACTAATGGAGCGTGTGCTTGAAGAAATTCGTCCAGAGGTTAAAGGAACAGTTTCGGAGAATGCGGAATTAGTTGGTGAAGTTTATGTTGATGAAGGGGCTTCGATTATGGCAGGTGCTAAAGTTTATGGCCCCGCTTATATTGGGAAAGGTGTAGTTATTGGAACTGATTCACTTGTAAGACAGAGTTCATTGGAAATGGGTTCAGTCGCAGGATTTGGGAGTGAAGTTGCTCGAAGTCTAATTGGAGAATCTTCAAAGATGCATCATAGTTTTATTGGAGATTCAGTTGTAGGAAAAAAGACATGGTTTGGTTTTGGATTTATTACTGCAAATCGTAGATTTGATAAGAAGGCAGTAGTGTCTGAAGTTAAAGAAAAGCAAAAAGATACAAATAGGGGGCATTTTGGCTGTGCGGTTGGAGATAATAGTAGATTTGGAATAAATAGTTCAACTATGCCTGGAATTCCTATTGGTAGTGGTGTTACTATTGGCCCAAATACTATTATAAGAAAAAATATCCCTGATGGAAAAATAGTTTATGTTAAACAAGATATAGTGATAAAATGATAATTTGTTTTGGGGGAGGAAAGGGATTAAGTGCAACTGTAAAAGCACTTCAGATGAAGGGTAAAGATTTTGCTGCAGTTGTTTGTACTGTTGATAATGGTGGGAGTACTGGACGACTTAGAAAGGAGTTTGGAATTCCTGCAATTGGAGATTTTAGAAGAGTGGTTGATACCTTGTCAAAGAATCCATTAGCAAAAATTATGGAATCGCGTCATGATGGACACGCTTTAGGAAACTTAGTCATACTTAATTTAATTAAAGAACACGGATTTGGTAAGGGTTTGGAAGAATACCGCAGAATGTTACAAGTTGAGGAAAAAATTATTCCACATTTTTTAACATCATGTGACCTCCAAGCAAAAATTTTTGGTAAATGGATAACTGGAGAGGTTCAAATTGATGAAAGTTCAGGACGTGTTGAAGACTTGGGTTTGACTGGGGACTGTGAACCAAATCCAGAAGTTTTGGAATTATTGAAAAATGCGGAGTCTGTAATTTTAGGTCCGGGAAGTTTATACACCAGCATTCTTCCACATCTTATTAATGAAGAAATAAAAAATGCAATTTTGAAGGTACCAAAAAGAGTCATGGTGACTGGGCTTCTGAATGATGTAAAATTATTGTCCGATTTTCAATTATCTCATCATATTAAGGAAGTTGAAAAATTTATTAAATTGACGCACATTTTGGCCCAAAAGCCACCGAGCGGGGTTTTAGTTGATATTAATGAGTCGCGTATTTTGATTGAAGATATGTTTTTGATTGAAGGATACCACGATCCAAAAAAATTAGGTGAAGTATTATGCAAAATTTTGTAATTGGTTTTGATTTAGACAGAGTTATTTTTGATACTAATGCGTATGTGAAGCGAGTGAATGAAAATCTCAGATACCAAAAATTGACTATAGAACAAATTTTTGAAGGTACTAAAGGGAGAAAAGACTTGGGTTTTTTATTTGCAGATTTAACTGAAAGGTTTGGGAGGCGTGAAGCTGAACGATTTTTATTCAATCGATTGGAAAGATATATTCATAAAAGACTCAAAGAACTTGCAACATTTCTTATAACAAGGGGCGCAGAAATCAAAGTGATTACTGTTGGGGATGAACACCAAAGAAGAAAAATTAATGGCTTTCCTTGTTCAGAAGTTATACTTGCATCAGATGATAATAAAAAAGTTGAGTTGGCAGTTTTGAATGGCATTAATATTTTTATTGATGATAAAAAAAGTGTGATTGAAGCAATGCGCAAAAAAGGGATTAAAGCATTTCAAGCATTATGGTTCTTGGATGATAAACACAAAAATGATGTACTTTTTGATGCACTAAATACTGTTTCTGAGTTTGAAGCCATTGCCATTAATCTCTTAAATAATCATTCTAACTCAAATTATGATTGACCTGCGTCTTGATGATGTAAAAAAAGTTATTGATAAATTTTCTTATAAAAAAGTCATAGTTTTTCTTCCCGCTGGGTTAATGCCTCGAGCACAAGATTTGGCAAAAATTATTCCCAATCCCATCTTTTTAGCGAGTCCATGTTATGGGGCTTGTGATGTTCCTCTTCATTACTTAGAAAAATTTGATGCAGATGCCTTGTTTAATTTTGGTCATAGTAAAACAAAAAAATTTAGTTTTCCAAAAAATGTACATTTTTTTGAGATTCAGGTAAGAGGAGAAATCCCAAATTTTATTCCTAATTTTAATAGAGTTGGGTTGGTTTATGTGATTCAATACAAGGATGCAGTAAAGGAGTATGCTAAGAAACTTGAAGCGGCCGGAAAAACAATCGTATGGGGGGGAGAACCTGATTTTATGGCAGTTCATCCTTCTCAAATTACTGGATGTGACATTGGTTCAGCCAACAAAATAAAGGACAAGGTTGATGGTTTTGTAATAGCGTCTAATGGCGTTTTTCATTCTAGTGCTGTTGCAGCTCTTGGACTTCCAACATATAATTGGCAGGGTGAAGAGGCAACACCACCAAAGTATCCAATTGCAGCATTATTCTCGGCGAAAAAGATAGCAGTAGTGACAAGCATTAAACCAGGACAGTTCTACAAGGAAGAGGCTGAAGAAGTGATGGATAAATTAAGAAAGAAAGGAAAAAATGTCATATTTATTGCAGGGGACGGTTTTACTTCTGAAATAACAAACTTTAGTATTGATTTTTGGGTGATTGCAGCCTGTCCCCGTATCGCAGAAGACACTTATATGACACCTGCAGCCCCAGTGGGAGTCGTTTTAGAGTATTTAAATGATTAACTTTAAATAGCCTAAATTCTCAATCATTAAGTGTCAGATGTTAAAGTTAGTGTAGAAAAGACAGATAGAGAGGTTCAAAATTTAGTTGCAAGTCTGAATTTTTATGTTGAATTTAAGCTTCCAGAAGTTGCAAGAATTTTAGGTGCTGATTATGACCCTGGAACTTTTCCTGGCGCAATTTATAGAAAACGTGAAGGTTACACCTTCCTACTTTTCCGCAATGGAAAATCAGTTTTGGCTGGTGTTAAGAGTTTTGATCAATTAGACGCAGCCATTCAAAAGTTTAAAATTGAAGTTAAAGAAAAATTAAATTTGAAAATTGAAAAGGTTGATGTCGAGATTCAGAATTTAGTTCTTAGTTTAGACTTGCATGTTGAGGTTAATTTGGAACATTTTGTTCATGAAATATATGACAGTTATTATTCTCCTGAACTTTTCCCTGGATTGACCTTCAAAATTTATGACCCACCTGCTACATTCTTAGTGTTTTCAAGTGGAAGATGTGTCCTAGTTGGCTTGAAACGCCTTAAAGATGTTGATCGTGCGATTGGAAAACTCTGTGAAGCTATTAACACTAGTGGAGCGATTAGAGGAATCCGTATTGATAAGGATAAAGATAAGAAAAGTAAGAAATAATTTTTAAAATAAAGACTAAGATTTATTTACTTGGCACTTAAGTTTTTCTGTGGAAATTGAACTTAGAGTTGCAGGAATACCTCCAACCAATAAAACTGATGTTGGTCGAGGTCTTATTAGATTAGATTCAAGAAGTATGAAAGAAATTGGAGTTTCTATTGGTGACCCTGTTATGATTAGGGGTGCGAAAAAAACTTTTGCTGTTGTTGATACGGCTTATCCTGTTGACATAGGTCTTGGTATTATTAGGATGGATGGTTTGATGCGTGCTAATTCTGGTGCCATAGTTGGTGAACGTGTGAAGATTAGTCCTGCACCAGTTGTTCCACTAAGAAAACTTGTTATTGCTCCTGTTGGAAAATTAAAATTTCCGACTCTTGAACCCAGAGCAATAGCACAGGTTCTAAAAGACAGAGTCTTGACGAAGGGAGATTTAATTGTTTTAATGTCTTTACCACGTGGGGTACGAAAGGACTATAAAACTGAAATTGAAATTATGTTGCCTTTATTTGGTCCACAAATTAAATTCATAGTAAAAGAAATTGAGCCGAAGGACGGAGTAATAATTACTGAGAGTACCTCAATAATTTTGAAAAAACCCGAGGAAAAAGTTGTTAGAAGGTCCTTCATAACATATGAAGATATAGGTGGAATGGGAGATACTATTAAAAAAATTAGGGAAATTGTTGAATTACCTTTGAAACATCCTGAAATTTTTTCTCAATTAGGTATGCAACCGCCGAAAGGAGTTTTAATGCATGGCCCACCCGGTTGTGGAAAAACTATGTTGGCAAAGGCAGTTGCAAATGAAACTCATGCATATTTTAGGAGTATTAATGGACCTGAAATTGTAGGAAAATTTGCTGGAGATGCTGAAGAAAAACTTAGACGGCTTTTTGATAATGCACAAAAAAATGCCCCTGCAATCATTTTCATTGATGAAATAGATGCTATTGCTAGTAAGCGTGATGATGTTTATGGGATTGAAGGGAGGATAGTGGCTCAACTTTTGACATTGATGGATGGTCTAAAGGAAAGAGGTCAAGTAGCAGTAATTGCTGCAACTAATCGTCCTGATTCACTCGATTCGGCATTGAGAAGACCTGGGAGATTTGATAGGGAAATTTCTATAGGGGTACCTTCAAGAGCCGGAAGAAAAGAAGTTTTACAAATTCACACTAAGGGTATGCCAATGGAAGAGGTTGACCTAGATAAAATTGCAGACCTTACACCTGGTTTTACTGGGGCTGACTTAGCTGGATTTGTGAAGGAAGCAGCATTAATTGCAATTAGAAAAATTTTACCGAAGATTGATTTGGATGAAGAAATCCCAACAGAAATTTTAACAAAACTAAAGGTAACAAAACAAGATTTTATTGAGGCATTAAAAGAAGTTGAGCCGAGTGCTTTAAGAGAAGTTTTGGTTGAAATTCCAAAAGTTAAGTGGGATGATATTGGGGGTCTTGATGATGTTAAACAAGAGATTCAAGAGAGTATTGAGCTTCCATTAACAGAACCAGAAAAATTCATTAAACTTGGGATTAAACCACCGAGAGGAATACTTCTTTATGGCCCACCCGGATGTGGGAAAACTTTAATGGTTAAGGCAGCTGCTAATGAAGCTAATGCTAATTTTATATCTGTAAAGGGACCTGAGGTTTTGAGTAAGTGGATGGGGGAAAGTGAGAAAGCTATAAGAAGAATTTTCAAGAAGGCAAGACAGCTTTCACCTTGCATTGTTTTCTTTGATGAAATAGATGCAATTGCACCAATAAGAGGGAGTGATTCAAATAAAGCAACTGAAAGAGTGGTGAACCAAATTCTTACTGAATTAGATGGAATTGAAAAGAGGGAAGGTGTGGTATTTGTTGCTGCAACTAATCGTCCTGATTTAATTGATTCAGCTCTTCTTAGACCAGGGAGAATAGATAGATTTGTTTATGTTTCTTCACCAGATGAAATAACAAGAAAAAAGATTTTAGAACTTCATACTCGTTCAATGCCAGTTGATAAAGTTGACTTGATTAAGATTGCAGAGAAAACTGAAAACTTTAGTGGTGCTGACCTTGAGGCAGTATGTCGAGAGGCTGCAATGTTTGTAATGCGTGAAGATAGAGAAAAAGTAACGCAAGAAGATTTTGAAAAAGCTATTGAAAAAGTTGGCCCAAGTTTGAGTAAGAAAGTAATTGAGGTTTACAAAAGTTTACGAAAAACATTTAGAACACGAGTTCCAAAGGAAGATAGTGGTTATTTCAGATGAGTGATGCCAAATAAATATATATCTAGCTATTAGATTAGAGTATGCTCAAAGTGTTTTTTAATCCGAAGTCGGTTGCAGTTTTTGGTGTGAGCCGAAAATTAGAAAAACCGGGGCGAACAGTTTTTGAAAATTTAATGAATAGTGATTTTCCAGGAAAAATTTATGGGGTGAATCCAAATGCAAAAGAAATTAATGGACATAAAATTTTCAGTTTAAAGAATCTTCCTGAAGTTGATTTAGGAATTTTTGTAATTCCTGCTGAAGCAGTTGTAAAAACTTTGAAGGAAGTGGCCCACAAATTGAAAGGTGCAGTAATTTTATCTGGGGGATTTGGTGAATCAAATCGTGAAGATTTAGATAATGAATTAAAAAAAATTTCAGATAAATTTGGGATTGAGATTTGGGGACCAAATTGTCTTGGAGTTCTAAATACAAAAAATGATTTGAATGCTACCTTTTTACCCTTATCACGAGTGAGAATGCCTCCAAAAGGCAGGGTGAGTATTTTAAGTCAAAGTGGGGCAACTGTTGCTAGTATTTTAGATTGGGCAGGAAATATAGGTCTTGGAATTTCAAAAATAGCGAGTTATGGAAATCAACTTCTAATTAGTGATTATGAAATTTTAGATTATTTTATGAATGACCCTGAAACTGAAGTAATTGGATTTTATGTTGAAGGATTAAAGGACGGAAGAAAATTAATTGAAGTTGCTAAGAGAGGAAAAAAACCAGTAATTGTGTTTAAAGCAGGAATAACGACGCAGGGAATAAAAGCTGCAAAGAGTCATACTGGGGCGATGGCTGGAAATTTTAAAGTTTTCAAAGGTGTTGTTAAACAACTTGAGTGGGAGATAGTAACTAATATGGAAGATTTTTTACAAGTTTTAAAACTTAGAAGTATTTGGAAAACTAAAGTGAAAAAAGCAGGAATAGTTACTTGTGGTGGTGGATTTGGTGTTATGGCAAGTGATACTTTAGAAAAATATGGTATTGAACTCTCAACACTTTCAGATAATCTTCAGAAGAATCTTATTTCAAAATTTCCAAAACGAGTTTCAGTTTCTAATCCTATTGATTTAACTGGGGATGCAACTCCTGAGATGTTTGACGAGGCAATTTCAGCTTTAATGAAAGAATCTGAAGTTGATGCAATTATTATAATTCTCTTACTTCAACTCCCGAAACTTACTGAAGGAATTGTAAAAGTTATTGACAAATTTAAAAAAGGAAAGAAACCAATTATTGTAGTTTCACCACCTGGATTTTATGCGAGTAAAGTGAATGAACAAATAAAAGGAGTTCCAATTGTTGCTTCTCCTAATAGGGCATCAAAAATTTTATCAGTCATTAAATTGTGAATAAACATATTCGAGTGAAATTTTGTCTGCGATTATATCTTCTACTGATGCGTTTTTTGTATTTTTCACAAATTTTATTATATTTAGTGCAGGGGCTACATATATTTTTTTACGCTCATCAGGAATAGTTTGAGAATTAAGACTTTTTTCTAAAGCGTTCTTAGTTGTTTCAATAGAAGAAGTTTCGTCACCTTCGTTTAATAAGCGATAAACACTTAATTGTCCGTATGCCGTGGGTAATCCTTCTTCAATCCTTCTATAACTGCCATCAGTATATGCAACGGCTGCATGGGCACCTTCGTGACAAAGTACATTAAAAAGTTCTAAATATTTATTTATTTCAATAAGATTTTCAAATGATAAACTTGAATTATAATTTTGATAAAGTAGAGTCAAGATATTTCCTAAATTTCCATTTCGGTTTAAACTATTTGAATTATAATTGTGATAAAGTGGAGTTAAGACCTTTCCTAAAGTTCCCTTTCTATTTAAAAGATTTGAATTAATTGTGATTTCACTCTTATTCTTGATTTTATTAAAGAATTTTTTAATTTCAAATTTAAATTGTCCTTGATCTTCTCCAAGTTTATTTGAAGTTTTAACTTTAGTGAAATAAATTAAATAAGGAATTATTTCTTTCTCTCCCATTTTTGAATAAACTTTTTCTAATTTTTCAAAAGGTGAACTCAAAGTTATTTCGGGAAAGGCTATCATTTAATTACCTGCTTTTTATTTTCCACAACATAAGAAGCTAATATTTCATCAAATAATTTATTTTTAATTTTGGTTTGGTTTAATCTCATAGTTCCGCATGTTATTTCAAATGCAATTTTTTCAATTTCATTAGGATTAGTTTTATCTCCCACTTCTCTTTGGTCAAAATAACAACTCATCAAAAAACCATATGCCGTAGTAAGAAGTTTATACTCTTTTTTATTTTCATTTTTCATAATGATTTTTGCACTTTCTTGGTATAATTTTAAAACAACTTCAAGCATTTCTGAATATAAACTACTTCTTTCTGTTGATGAAATACTATTATCCTGTAAAACATATTTTAGTGGTTGACTTATTTTGAAAAATTGTTTGAAAACATTTTTTAAAGTGAAGTCAGTTTCAGGAACTAAGTCATCAGAAAGAGTCATAATATTAGTTTCAGAATTATATTCTATAATGGGAGGGTCTTCTTCTCTTGTTTTTTTAATTTTAAAATTATTGAATTTTTCAAGTTTTTCAATTATGTCTCTTCGTGAAACATCATCAAAGGCTTCACTAAGCCGATTGAAGGGTTCTTCAATTGTATAAGCTGGAATTTGTTTCAGGTCAAATGACATTTTATTATGTGTTGGTAGAGTTTAAATTGATTAGTAACAACAAACAACATATCTATTCATATTTTGACTCTTTTCTATGTGGGGAGCATTAGCACTAGCTATTTCAACTAATATAGGTGCAGGTGTCCTTGGTTTGCCAAAAGCCTTACAATTAGTTGGGTTTTCTGGAATTTTTATAGGTATTATTGTTGCTTTTTTTCTGACTCTTTCCGCAATTATGCTTTCAGATATGCTTAAACGGGAAACAAAACCGATTCAAATCCCAGCTCTTATTTCTCAATCATTAGGACCCGGTTGGAAATATTTTATTTATTTTACACTAATATTTTCAATGTATGGAGCAATTTCTGCTTACTTAATTGGTTTTGGGAGTCAGCTTAATGCTCTTTTTGGGATTAATGAAGCATATGGGGGAATTTTTCTCTTTGTTATTGGAGCTTGGTTAATACACAAAGGAACTATGGCCATTGAAAAACTTGCAATACCCTTGGCGTTTGCCCTCGTTGTTTTTCTTATAATTTTATCTGGGATTAATATTATAAATTTTAATCAATTTGAATTTGCAACAAGCAGTGTTGGAAATACTATGAAGTTTACTGGAACAATTTTATTTGCACTTTTTGGATTGAATGTCCTACCTGAAATTAATTTTCTCTCAAAGGGTAAGGCCGCAAGAGTATTTGCTTTAACAGTTTTAATTTGTCTTATTCTTTATTTAGGATTTGCAATTACTACTGTTGGAGTTCTTGGTTTTGGGACAACTGACCTTGGAACAAAGGGACTTGCACTTCATTATGGTGGTATTTTCAATGTAATAATTTCTTTATTTACTATGACAGCTTTATTCACTTCATTTTTAGGAATAGGGTTGAGTACGCGTCACATATATCAATTCGATTTTGGATTGAGTAGAGTAAAATCGACTTTGGCTGTTGTTGTTCCTCCCCTAATTATCTTTTTGACTTCAGGATTTTTTGGGTTTGGATTTTTAGACATACTTGGTATGGCTGGAGAATTAACTCTCCCAATGTTTGCAATAACCGCATCTTATGCATATTATAAGGTTCTTCCAGCAATTAAGACCAGATTACCTGCCCCCAAGATATTTGCCTTGGTCACTGCCTTATTTTATATGACAATTTTAGGCGTTTCATTATTTGAAATTATCTTGTGACTCGATTTTTTAATTCTTCAATGATGGTACTATTTTTGAATTCTTTTCTGAAGGGTTCAAGTAATTTTACAATGAAGTCACCTAATCCATGTTTTAAATCTGAGGGGTGTAATTTTTTACTCATAAAATCGTTTTCAACATTTTCATATGAGTTGTAATTAAGATTTCCTCCATATTTTTCAGGACGAATAATTTTGAATTCACTTTTTAATTGAGGTGCAAATACTATATGTTTTACCCAATCAAGAACCGGATTGTAACCGGTTTCATCTGGACAAAATGCCGAATCAATCTTTTTACGAATTTCATCTTCAGAATCATTGACATAGATTGCACTTCCTTTCTTTGATTTACTCATTTTAAACGAAGCCCAACGGTCTTCCTTGTCTTTAGGAACTGGCCAAACCGGTGGTTTATGAAGTCCAAGCAACATATGATTATGAAGTGCCATTGGTTTGTATCCAGCTACTTTCATTCCAACTTCTCGTGCTATAACATGAATTTTTCTTTGGTCCATTCCTGCTGAAGCAATATTCACACCCAAGTGGAAGATATCTGCCGCTTGCATAAGAGGATAAATTAACCAACTTGTTGGGATACTTTTTCCTTCCTCGCGTCCCATGATACTTATACTTCGTTTCACTCTTGAAAGATTAATTTCTTTTCCAACTTGGATTACTCTTGCCCAATACTCTTGATTGTAAACATCAGATGCAAGAGTGAATTTTGTTTTATCTGGGTCGCCTCCTGCAACTTTAATTCCAATTTTCATTGTTTTTTCAAAGTATTCACGAGCTACTTTTTTTATAAATTCAGCGTCGCCTCCAAGTTTATTATTAATTACACTATGAAAATCTGCCATAAAAACTTCAGTTTCAACTCCTGCCTTTTGCAAATCTGCAATTTTAAATGCAGTAAGCCAATTTCCTAAATGAATTAGACCTGAAACTTCATAACCAATATAATGACGCAATTTTTCTCCTTTTTTGATTTTGTTTTTGAGTTCGTCTTCCATTAAGAATTCTTCTGTTGGCGCACGTAAAATGAGTTCTAATCTCTTTTTTTCATCCATTAAAACAATAGAAATAATAGCTTATATTTTTTACTTTAGATACCAATTGAGTCTATAATATTTTCAATTTCAGCTCTTTTTAGAGGGATTTCATTTAAGATGCCCCATCTATCCCTTAATTTAGGTGCGTCTTCAACTGCTTTACAAAATTCTTTTCTCGTTATATCAATTTCATCAAGTGTTGTTGGAAGTTTTTTTTCTTTCATTTTTTTCTTCAAATCTTTTGAATGAATTAAAGTAAAATTGTCAAGGCCAGTTCTCTCAAATATATTGAGTGTGAAAAGAGTTGCGATTGCGACCTTGAAACCGTGTTGTCCGTTTTTTAATAAACTGGCAATTACATGTTCACTTCCAGATGCAGGTCTTGAAGAACCAAATCTATTCATAGC
>JAUUZA010000058.1 GCA_030590165.1 Candidatus Altarchaeota archaeon | reverse complement strand
ACGGAAGAAAAATTAGAATCTGCTAAAAAGGATTTTGCAAATCATCCAGGGTATTTAAAGGTCTTTTCAGAACTATTTGGTGAATATCCATTTATAAAAGAAAAATATGGAGTTGTAGAAATTCTTTGGCGACAAGGTGCAATGGAAAGTAATACTATCACAAGCATTGGGAGTAACTTTATTTCTGGAATGAATTTTCATGAGTCAATACTTATTCATGAACTTGCACATCACTGGTGGGGAAATTCAGTTACATTAAAAACATGGAAAGACATTTGGCTTAACGAGGGGTTTGCAAAATACTCTGAGGCACTCTATTTTGAAAAAACACGAGGAAGGAAAGCACTTATTTCAACAATGCATTCTTTTAAACAAAAAATTAGTTCTGTAGATACCCAAACATTATATAGTCCAGGAACTAATATCTTTTCATCTACAGTTTACAATAAAGGTGCATGGGTTTTACATATGCTACGAAGGGAGATTGGCGATACACTTTTCTTTGGTGGATTAAAATCTTATTACGATAAATATAAATATAGTAATGCTACAACAGAAAATTTACAGACATTTTTTGAGTCAGTTTCAAATAAAACTTTAGATAAGTTTTTTGAGCAATGGATTTATAAAGGAACTGGATTCATAGAGCTTGATATTATATATACTGAAGAAATAGTATCGCAAGATTTGATTACTCTTGAAATAAAAATTGAGCAAACTCAAGATGGTTACAACAATTACCATTTCCCACTTGATATTGAAATTGAAGATTCATCAGGATTAATAAGTAATTATACGTCCTACATTAAAAGTGACACTACTCTAAAATTTAATTTATCCGATAGAGTTAAAAGTATTTCTTTTGAAAAAGATAATTGGTTGTTGGCAATTATTGAGTAGTTTTATAAAATTTTGTTTTCAAACCTCACATATAATTTTATCCAAAATTATGTAACTTTGTGAGTTATATTAATAAAAATCCAAGGTAAATTGAAAAATAGCTACTACTTTGTTTCTGATCTCCATTTTGGTCTTCTTAGTCATGAAGAGGAAAAGGAACGTGAGTTGAAATTTGTAGAATTTCTTTATTCAATTCAAGATTCTGCTAAAGAATTATATATTCTTGGTGATTTATTTGACTATTGGTTCGAGTATAAAAAAGTGATGCAAAAAGGGTACTTCCGCACATTTACTGCACTTAATGATTTGGTTAGAAGTGGAACAAAAATACATTACCTGATTGGGAATCATGATTTTATGCATCGTGATTTTTTTGAAAAAGAGGTTGGTGTGCAACTTTATCAAGGGGATATTAATACTGAAATAGATAATAAAAATTTCTATTTGGCACATGGTGATGGATTAGTAAAAAATGATTATGGATACTTAATATTAAAAAAAGTGTTTAGAAGTAAAATTGCTCAAAATCTGTATTCACTAATTCATCCAAATCTTGGAATTAAAATTGCAAAAGGTACAAGTAAGACAAGTCGTGATTATACAGGCAACAAAAATTATGGAGAAGAAGATGGACTCTTTGAATTTTCAAAGGGAAAAATTGATTCTGGATTTGATTTTGTAATTCTAGGGCATACTCATCAAAAAAGAATTGAAGAATATAAAAACGGAATTTATGCAAATTTGGGAACTTGGCTTGATGAACCAATGTATGGGATATATGAAAATGGAAAGTTTGATATAAAGGATTGGAAATAGAATGGCAAAAAAATCAGTGAAAATTTATCCAAAGAAAAATTCAAAATTTAAAGCATTCTTCTGGTCATTATTTCTCTTTCTGTTTCTAGCCACTATCATAGGCGGATTTTTCTTTTACAAGCACGTAACTGATGGGCTTCCTTCACTTGAGGAGTTAGAAAATCCAAAGCAAAGTTTATCCACAGTCGTTTATAGTTCAGATGGTGTGGTGATTGGAGAGTATTCTCGTAAAAGTCGTGTAGAAGTGAGAATAGATTCTATTCCTAAACATCTCATTGGTGCACTAATTGCAACAGAGGATAAAAAATTTAGAGAGCATTGGGGTGTTGATCTAGATAGAGTTGTAAAGGGAATTGTGAAGACAATCCTTCTTGGAAAAAGACAAGGGGGAAGTACAATTACACAGCAACTTTCCAAAAATCTTTATGAATTTAAAGTTAATAATGAAAATTTTTTTGAAACAATAACACGTAAAGTTAGAGAAGCCATTACTGCTGTTCAGATAGAGCAAACATATACCAAGGATGAAATTTTAGAGATGTATTTTAATATCTCTTATTTTGGACGTGGAGCTTATGGTATATCAATGGCATCTCGAATTTTCTTTAATAAAAATGTTCAAGAACTTAATATTCCAGAATCTGCTGTTTTAGTTGCCATGCTCAAATCTTCAGTTTACTATGACCCAGTTAGAAAATATAATAGTTCACTACGACGTAGAAATCTTGTAATGCATGAAATGTGGGAAGATGGTTACATAACAGAAGAGAAATACCGGGCATTGTCTGACCTTCCCATTGAAGTTTCAATTGAAGAATCCAGATCAAAATTTAGTGCTTCAATAGCACCACATTATGTTGAATATATTCGTAAGCAGATGGAAGAAATGTCTGAAGAATATGGATATAATTTGTATGAAGATGGACTTACAATATACACTTCGCTAGATACACGAATGCAAAAAATAGCTAACCAAGTGGTAGAAACTCACTTGAATGATTTCCAAAAACAATTTGATGCAGAATGGGATTGGAGAGAACATAAAGAAACATTAAATGACTTAATAAATAAGGCTATTAAGCATAGGGCTTCATACAGAAAAGCAAAATCTCCTGAGGAGAAAAAGGGAATTTATAATTCACTTAAGAAGAATGTTGCATTTGTAGATTCTGTTCAAAAATCTGCTCAAACAATTGAAATTGGTTTTGTTGTGTTAGATTCTAAGACTGGTGATATTCGTGCTATGGTTGGTGGACGAGATGTTGAGAGAGGACGTGGGCTTAATCATGTTACACAAATTAGGCGTCAACCTGGTTCATCCTTTAAGCCAATTATTTATACAGTAGCTTT